>JALENW010000019.1 GCA_022766365.1 Clostridiales bacterium
TACGCTTGTCTACTATGCCCATCCCTACACATCCTGCGATAAGGGAACCGTAGAGCGGCATAACGGCCTGATCAGAAGGTTCATACCAAAGGGTAAGCGGATTGATGACTTTACCGGCCAGCAGATCTCCGATGTGGAGACCCGGTGTAACTGCCTCCCACGGAAAGTCCTGGGTTACAGAACCCCGGATGAAATCTTCGAGGAGGAAATCGACCGAATCTACCAGGCTACTGCCTAGCGGAAGGTGTCCAACTTGTTATTGCAATTTACGAAAAAATTTCTATTTCTTTTCTTCTTCATTTGCATAGAAGATACCTGTTATTAAAAACGTTGCTCCGGATGCAATAAATAATGATGCTATGATTGGTTCTTTTGTTGAGACACCCATTATAATTCCCGCCAGTATTTCCAAAGCTGCGGCAAGGCACAATAAATTCTTAGCCAAATTATTTCCCTCCTTCACATCTCGATCAATAATGTACCTCTTAGCTTTCTTCCAAAGTTCATTATCATCTGCGCTCATCAATTACTTCATCTCTATTGTCGACTTTATTATAGTTTAAGACTTTTGATTAAGCTATTCTATTTCTGTAAAGCTCTTTACATTTTTGTGTAAATCCATATCACCCGTAACCGACGTATCTGTATTAGACCCCATGAAGGTGCGGGATCTGAGACTGTCACTACTTTGATACGATTTATACTTAACTTTTACTTAATTTTATGATATGGATTTCTTCTCATTTGCACACCACTGTTTAAATAACATAAAAACATATCTGAATAAAAAGCGCCTGTACCATAATTCGGCACACACATACAAATTCTCTTCATGAATATTATTTAATAATATAATTAATTATTTTTATGCATATTAACAAATTGTCTTAAATGCAGCGCTGTATAAGAATTCTTGCATTTGATGAAATCTATCGGATAACCTTGAAATATCAGTTTACCTCCCAGGTTCCCTCCTTTGGGCCCAAGGTCTATTATCCAATCCGCCTCACTGATAACAGAAAGATTGTGTTCTATTATTATAAGCGTATATCCTTGTCTAATCAATTCATGTATAAGATTCATTAAATTATCTATATCAGATTCGTGAAGTCCTGTGGTAGGCTCATCTAATATAATTATTTCTGAGGTATTATTTAATAACATTTGAGCTGTTTTCAGTCTTTGAAGTTCACCCCCGGAGTAGGTATCCAACGTTTGCCCCAGTTTCATATAAGATAGATTTGCTTTGACTAATGACTCCAAAGCAGCATTAATTTTAGGATTATCATAAAATATATCAACAGCTTCTATCACAGTCAATTCAAAAATTTGACTGATATCTTTACCTCGGTATAAACAAGAAAGTGCCTTATCGTTAAATCTTTTGCCTTGGCATTTTTCACAAGTATACTCAGAATCACCCAAATAAGCTAAGTCAAGTTTTATGGTTCCCTTTCCCTTACATTCAGAGCAAGCTCCCTTACCTGTAACTGAAAACAATGATTTGTCTGTCTTATTTTCCTCACTAAATATTTTTTTAATTTCATCATGTATGCCCAAATAAGTGACGACATTTGAACGACTGGAGCCCCTCGGCAAACTTTGATCTAAAACAGTAGAGTCAGGATACTTATCTTTAAATATTTCTCTTATCAGGGTACTTTTTCCCGAACCTGCCAGACCTGTTACCAGAGTGAGAGCATTTTTAGGAATTTTAACGGATAAGTTTTCGATATTATGCCTGGAAACATTATTTAATTCGTAAAATGCTGTAAATTTTTTCCTTTCTCCTCTTATATGATGTTCTTTTGATAATGCCCTTGCAGTTACTGTATCAGACTTTAACAATTGGGAAAAATCCCCCTGAAAGGTTATTTCCCCTCCTTGTCTTCCTGCTCCTTCTCCAAAATTTATAACATAATCACTTTCTTTAATCATATCCGGATCATGGTCAACATACAGTACCGAATTTCCCTTATCTTTAAGTCCCTTAAAAATATTTATAATTCCATGAATATCCTCCGGGTGAAGTCCTACACTCGGCTCATCAAAAATATACAGAACATCGGACAAAGAGCTGTTAAGATATTTTATCATCTTAATTCTTTGGGATTCGCCTCCGGATAAAATTACGGTAGGTTGATTCAGTTTCAGGTAGTCTAAACCAACAAGAGATAAACTTTTTAATTTAATTTTTAATCCGTGTGTAATTTCCTGAACATTTTCCGTTTTTATTTCATCTACAAAATCAAAGAGATCGTTAATTTCCATATTGCAGCAATCTGCTATAGACTTCCCTCTTATTTTCGCACTTAAGACTTCTTCATTAAGCCTTGCTCCGTGGCAATCCGGACAGGTTTCTTTTACTAAAATTCTATCAATTTCCTTTTTATACTGTGGATTTTGGACGTTTACAAAGCTCTCCATAATTCTTGGAATTACTCCACAATATTTTGCTGTTTTATGCCAATTCGAACTCGGATTCTCCGGTTTTATTTTTGGAGAATGAAAAAGTAAATCAAGTTCATCTTTACTGTAGTCAGATATTTTTTTATTATTATCAAAAATCCCGACTCTGTATATCGCGTAAGCCTCCATCCACCGTCTTTAAAAGTCGGAAAATTTATCGCATTATCATTTAAAGACTTATCAAAATCTATTAATTCATTAAGGTCAATTGACTTAACCTCTCCTAACCCTTGACATGTCCTGCACATTCCTTCTGAATTATTGAAGGAATATTTCATGGAATAACCTATAAAAGGTCGGGCGATTCTAGAGTACAAAAGCCTTAAATCTGCATATATATCTGTAACCGTACCAACTGTTGATCTTGAATTACCACGAATTCTCTTTTGATTTATGACCAAAGAAACCGGAAGATTTGATATGGAATCTACAGGTGGTTTTCTATATTTAGGCAATAAATTTTGTATATAAGAAGAATAAGTTTCATTAAGTAGCCTTTGTGATTCACAAGCAATGGTATCAAATACAAAAGACGACTTCCCTGAACCGGAAACCCCGGTAACTGCAACGATTTTATGCTTAGGGATTTCTATTGATATATTTTTCAGGTTATTTGTCCCGGCATTTTTTACAATTATGTAATCATTCATCTTTTTCTATCCTTGCCTTTCGCAATTCATCAGACAAAATATTGGACAGATGAACAAACTCTTTCTGTTCTTCTTCGGTAAAAGATTCCAGTGCTATTTTGTAAATGGAAATATGATTTTCTGAAATACTTTCTAAAAGCTCCTCCCCACTATCGGTTAAAGAAGTGTATAACTCTCTTCCATCTGATTTATTTGGAAATTGCTCTATATATTCCATTTGCTTTAGATTTTTTAATGCTTTTGATAATTTAGTCCTCGATACCCCTAATATTAAACTTAAGTCTGAAGGCAAAACTTCTCCTTGTTTTTCAACCTGATATAGAATATCATATTGAAGCCATGTAATTTCTTTTGGGTTTACAAGGTTTCTCTCCGCAACCATTTCACATTGCAGTTCTGTAAGTGCAGTCTTTAAATCCATAACCGATCTCCATCAATATAGTTTCTATATAGCAATTATATCATAAGAGATACTATAATTAAACCTGTTTCGGATTAATCAGAAATATTATTAACAAAAAACGTGACCGGAGTTCTCTCTGACCTACTCAATATTTTTCGTAATCATGACTACTCACCATAAGGTTTCACGACACAGGCGGTACTTTTACCTTTTGAAAAATCGATTCCTACGCTTATCGTAATGATCTCCCGAGTATATTTTGTAGCTGTCCAACCGGTGCTTTCTACCGCACATTTCAGCTCGCTACACGAAAGCTTCCGTATTGTCCCAACCTGCTTAAATGCATATAACAAGGTGGGGAGAGCGACGGTTGCTTTTTCGGTTGCCAAGACCCCAAAAGCGACCTCACATGGTCAACCACTTTCCCTATTATATTAAATAAGTGAAGCGATTAGAGAAGAACCTCTAACCGCTCCACTTCTATGGTCCATACTGGTTATGTATCTTAAAGACTGAAACAGCCATGTCCTCAAGTGTTAAAACATACCCACTTGCCAAGTTATATTTCATAATATTTCTATATATTCTAAGATCAGTTTTACTTTATTTGGGTCTTATACTTTATTCGTCGTCATCCGAAAAACTGACCTTTTTATGTACCGGAGATATATATTTTACATTGTCTTCATCCAGGTCACCAATGTCAACAGAAATACTTCCACCGTCGTATTTTATCCTATCAAGGCCTACGTCGCCCACATCTGCTTTCAGATTGACATTTTTCAATTCACCGGTTTCGATTTCAATATCTCCTGCTCCTGTATCAATATTCACATCCGATAAGACGCTTCCTTCAACTTCTACAGAACCGGTATCAGCCTTTATTTTTCCACCTGAAATTCTGGACTTTTTAATTTTAATATCTCCTGCTGCAAAGTCTATTTCAAGATTTTTGATGCTCACTTTATCAATATTAATGTAACCGCCTACACCGTTTATCATTACTTTGTCATAATCCTTCTCCGGAAGATAAATAATTATATCCTCTTCGGTATGAACATGAAAAATGTCACCAATGAGATTCAGATCGGCATCTGTATGTTTTGATGATGAATTTGCTTCTTTAATTTGAAGTTTATCACCTTTATGGGTTAAATTGATATCCTTGTCACTTTTTGCTCTTATTTTGACCCGAACCCTATCGTCATCGCTTCTCTTGAATGATACAGGATATCTGTTTACGTCTACTTCTACATTTTTAATTTCTTCATCAAAGCTCTTTTCGGTGATGTGATACTTTCGCATTGTGTTTAAATCAATATCTTTGAAACCATGCTCACCTCCAAGAAGCCATCCTCCAATCATCATGCCTCCCCCGAGAAGTATGAACGCCAGGGAAGTTATCAAGGCTATCCTGATTGCTTTTTTCATCTCATTACCTCCTGCTCACTCTGTAATACAATCTGCCGACAAGATATATGACAAGCTCTATCAGCTTCACGATACCAACAGCCACTAGAAGTCCGGCTCCAAGAATCAGGAACCCTGTTCCGAATAAGAAAATTGCACCTCCCGTTACTCCTCCGCCTATAGCTGCTGCTCCGACAATGATTGATTTGACGCCCATCACGGCAGCTGCTATGATCCCGGCAACAAGGCATAGAAGCAAAGCTCCAATGAGAGCTGCCGCTGTAATGAGCAGGGCAACAAGCACTGCAAATATCGGAATGGAAATTGGGGCACTGAGAATTGCCAGTATTGCAATAATAACAATTGTCGGGTTTTTAGAAGTTATTTCTTTTTTATTCAACATTCTCACAAGAAGTTCCTTAGACGCCTCCTTAGGTGTCCCCAGTTCTCTACAGATGTCGTTATAAGTTTCAAGTCCTGCATCCTCAATATATTCCGCAAAATAGCTTACTGCGTCCTCGTATTCCTCATGTGGCAGTTTAACGATTCTACCTTTTAACTCACTCAAATATTTTTCTTTCGCAGGGTTTTTAAATGGGTTGGCATTCTTTGGCTCACATGTCGTTCCCGTTATTTTGTTATCCACCGGATTATTCATTTCTACCTCCTATCATATTTATGGTAGAGACAAATCTGTCCCACTCCTTTTCCATTTCCTCAAGATGTTCCTTACCATCTTGAGTGATTCTGTAATACTTTCTGGCTCTACCGTTATAATTCTCCAGATAACTCTCCAGATACCCGCTCTTATTCATCTTCTTTAAAATCGGATATAGGGTAGATTCCTTAATATCTGAAACCATCTTAATCTTCTGAGAGATATCATAACCGTAAGAATCACTGCGTTTGACAATGGAAAGTATCAGAAGTTCAATTATTGTACTTGACAATGAAAACATTTTTCCTCCATTTCTTTTAGCTCCCACTTTGAATGCAATTTGACATAACTTGTACAAAATTGCTGAAAAATCATATGATTCAAAAAAATATATATATAAAAAATCTATATATAATTTTCTGTATTATATAGCGTGTTTTTATCTATGTCAATAGAGTATTCAAAAAAAGTAAAAAAATTTTGCCATATGTGGAGGTTTTAGGATATACTGAACTCACAGGTTATAAGGAGATAACAAAATGAAAAAGAATCCAAACGGACCGAAAGAAATTGCAATATACGGAAAAGGCGGAATCGGAAAATCCACTATCAGCGCAAATATCTCGGCTTCCCTGTCAAAGCTCGGAGTCAATGTGCTTCAAGTGGGTTGCGACCCCAAACATGACTCCACTAAACTTCTCATGCACGGCAGGAAAATAAAAACGATCCTGGATTACATGCGAGAAGTAAAGCCTATCGATTATGACATAACAAAAGTTCTCTTCACCGGGTATAACGATATAGGCTGCGTTGAGGCAGGGGGTCCGAAGCCGGGAGTGGGTTGTGCAGGCAGGGGAATAATCAGCGCATTTGAACTTCTGGATCAATTTCAAACAAAACAACAGTACGACATTGTCATATACGATGTCCTCGGAGATGTGGTTTGCGGAGGATTTGCCGTTCCCATCAGGAGAGAATATGCTGATATTATATTCATAGTAACCTCCGGAGAATTCATGTCCCTATACGCTGCAAACAATATCCTTAAGGGGATCAAAAACTACGATGGAAATGAGCACCGTGTGGCCGGAATAATATTTAATGAGCGAGGTCTTAATAATGAATCAGCCAGAGTTAAACTCTTCGCCGAAAACGTTAATCTGCCCATAGTTGCCCAAGTACCCCGCAGCCAGTCATTTGCAGATGCGGAGGAACACAATGTCACAGCCGTTGAATACGGTGATGAGGATATCAATCAAATATTTGCCGAACTGGCGAATACTCTCATCGAGGGAATTCGTCTGCACGAAGCCATGCCCCTGGATGATGAAAATCTGGAGAATCTGTTTATGCCCGGCTGCTCAACAGTAGAAACATATTCCGGGATGTCATCAGATTCAACTTCCCCTTCAAAAGCAAAATCGTCAGACGTAACGGTAAAAGATTTCCCTTCCGGTAATAACAAGACAGGTATATGTCCTGACAATGACTCTACTCCTGTGCTCTCAAAGAACCTTCTCTATGATGAGCCTCTTCACGGCTGTGCATTTAACGGATCTCTGTTCACAGGCGTTCATCTCATGGACATTCCTGTTGTTGCTCACAGCCCGAAGTCCTGTATACACATTTCAAATCAGACGATAACTTCTTCCGGCCGACGCCCTCTCTTCGAGCGCGGCTCTCTGCTACCTGCTCCAATTGCGCCGAATCTGGTATCCACGATGATGGATCAGTCAGATATGGTATTCGGAGGAATGGATAGCCTGGAGGCAACAGTCAAGCAACTCCTTTTAAATGAGCCGCCTGCCATCTTGGTAGTCAGCTCCTGCCCGGCAGGAATCATCGGTGACGACATAGATCGCATCAAGGCTATGTCAACCGAAAAGACCAAAATTCTCACTATAAAAGCAGATGGAAATCTCACAGGTGACTATCTTCAGGGAATGCTGACCACCTATACGGAACTTGCAAAACAGGTTATAGATAAAGAGGTAACATCTGAGCCTCACGTGGTTAACATCATTTTTGAGAAAGTAATTGCAAAAAACACCGAGACGAATTTTCAGACTATGAAAGGCTTTTTTGATAAGCTTGGCATAAAAGTTAACTGTAGATTTTTATACAATACAAGTTATGAAAGTCTCAAAAATTTCAAAAAAGCCGATTTGAATATTCTGGCTTATGATGATTATACAGGAAAAATCTTACGTAATTTCTTTGAGAAGAACTTCAATTCCTGTTTTAGCGATCTTGCGTTCCCTGTAGGTTATTCCCAAACAACAGATTGGCTTAAATATATGAGAGACCTGGTTGACAAATCGGATTCCGACTCAAATTACATGATAGCCGGAAATAAACACTGCCAATCAATTCCGGATATAGAGTCAATTATAGATGCAAGCAGACATGAATACGAAGTTAGAATCCGAAGAATAAAGCCGATACTTAAAGGGAAAAAGCTCATGATAATAACCTACAACCACAACCTGGACTGGATATTGGAATCCTGCATAGATTGCGGTATAGAAATAGTAAAAATCGGCATTTTGAACTTCTCCCAAGACGATAATTTCGTCAGTAAAATCAGCATGGATCTTCCTGTGGAAGTTGACTACAATAGGGATAATAGGGATGAAGATCTCATCAGATACCGACCTGATATCTATCTTACAAACTATGATTCAAACCTGGACTTCGACTGCCTGACATCAACCATACCTCTTTGTCCTGACGTAGGTTTCTTCTCAGGACTCAAAATCCTCGAAAACTGGGCAGGCCTGATAAATATGAATTTGGAAGGAGATTGGAAAAAAGATGAATCCTATTATGACAAATATTACTCCAGATAGCCTGAGCGGTATTTTGTTTGCATTGGAGGGAGTCGACAAAATCTGTACTTTGCTGAACGGTCCCACCGGATGTAAATTCTACCATAGTGCCATATCTGATAACCAGAGGATATTTCAACACGAATTGGATCCGATGAATCATCATGAAGATTTTTTCTTTGGTCAGCCCAGGATTCCATCCACCTATCTTGATAAAAGAGACTATGTTTACGGTAGCCGTGATAAACTGAACATGGCAATTAAGTACATAGAAGCAAATTTTGATTATGAGATGATATGCATTGTCAATTCACCGGGAGCTGCTCTCATAGGTGACGACCTTGAGGGCATTCTTTCAAGTGCCTGTCAGCACACACCATATGTGACAATTCAGACTCCGGGTTTTAGCGAAAACATATCAACGGGATATGAATATGGAGTCATATCACTTTTAGAGAAACTTTCAGGTAACGATCAAGCAGACAACGTGTCAACCGGGTCCCGGTCTACCAAGAGCCCTCACCCAACTATGACTGTAAATGATTGCCAAGACGGTCAAGCGAGCATTCTTTCTTCGCTCAACAAAAAAAATCAAGAACCTGTTGTAAATCTTCTTGGACTTCCCATTTATAAAAATTATTATGATGGTGATATCAAGGAAATCACCCGACTTTTGGGAATGTGTGGTATCAAAGTTGCTTCTTCCCTATGCTCCGATTGTTCCCTTGAGGATATCAGGAACTTGAAGAATGGAGCTCTGAATATCGTTGTAGATAGGGAGTATGGGGAAAAAACAGCCAAATGGCTTTACGATCACACCGGAGTGAAGTATTTTGTATCACCCTGCCTTCCCATCGGTTTTGAAGAAACAGAAAAGTTCATAAAATCCATATGCCATGTACTCAACTGCAGCGACGCTCCATTCATTGAAGAAGCAGAACGGGCGAGAGCCCTGGCATATATTCAACTTTCAAGGCTTAACTCTCTAACCGGGCTTCCCCGAGGAGTTGGATTTGCTGTCAAGGGTAGTTACAACCAATGCTTCAGCTATAGTAATTTTCTTATCAGATATCTGGGAATGATTCCCAGAGCATTTCTGGTAGATGATCCTGAAGTTGATTTTCTAAAAAACGATCTGAATGCGCTCCTTGAAGAACGTCATATGGCGAGCATGCTCAGCAAAGATTTTTATGATGAGGATTTCCACATAGCAATTGCAGACGGCAGCACAATAGCAAAGCTCAAACTATTAAAAAAAGAGTTTTCCGGAATAGAAAACTCCCTTCCAAGCATGGGTTACATAAATGTGATTCCAAAAACACACCTCGGTCTCAATGGTGCTCTCCTTTTGATTGAGCAGATATTAAACGGCTTGATTTTCTGAGAAAAACCCGCTTTGCCTTTCCTCTGCCGTTAACTCTCAGCATCAAATATGCCGAAAAACATACCAAAGACCATGGGTGTAAATCATTAACGAATCAATACAAAGTCCATTTTATTTCCTATGATATATATCATGCAGTTTCTGGTACAGCGGCTTCAGATCTCCGTATATATTTTTATATACGCTCTCATAGAGTTCCTGATATTTTTGATGTTCTTCTTCGGTAGGTTCGAATCTTGCGTGGATTTTTATCATAGTTTTTACACCTTCCTCATAGTTTTTGAAGTATCCAAGACCTACAAACGCTGCAATAGCACAACCCATTCCTGTTGCTTCAAATGATTCCGGTCTGACAACAGGAAGGCCGAACATATCAGCAGTTATCTGACATATTTCATCACTTTGAGAACCCCCGCCACCAACGGCTATTCGACTGAAATGTACGCCTGCTCTCTGTTCCATCATTTTCAGGCCGTCTATTAGCGCATAGTTTATTCCTTCCACAATTGCACGATAGATATGATGTCTAGTATGCACATCTGAGAATCCGATCATGGCACCACGCGCTGAAGGCATAGTTACATTCGGAGTGAAATATGGCTGAAACAAAAGACCCTCACAGCCGGCAGGAATACCGGCGAGAGTATGGTTCAAAAGTTCCTCCGGAGAAACGCCAAGTTCTTCGGCTCTTGCGACTTCCTTTGTTGCGAATTCTTTCTTAAACCAACTGATAAGCCAATATCCTCTGTATATTTCATATTCGGGATTCCACTTTCCCGGCACCAATGCCGCATATGCCGGAATATATTTCTCAATTTCCACATATTTATCCGAAATGTATGAAATCGTTGCTGTTGTACCAAGGCCTATTGCAGCAGTACTCTCATCAGTACACCCAAGTCCCAAAATTTCACAGGCTTTGTCCGTTGCCGCTGCAATCACCGGAAGTCCCTCAGGCAGGCCACTGTCATCTGACATCTGTTTTGTGATCTGTCCCATAACTTCACCGCTCTCCACAAGATCGCACAGCTTTTCCCTCTCAACAGGAAATATAGGCCTGATAAAAGCATTATCTCTCATCCAGTCTCTTGTTTTATTGTCAAACGGAAGATGAGCTATTATATCGGGCCTTGAATCCACCATATTGCCTGTCATCTTAAACACGAGGTATCCGCTGAGCAAAAGAAATTTGTAGGTTTTCCCCCATATTTCCGGCTGGTTCTGTCTTATCCAGTTGCATACACTTTTCGAGAATTGAAGGTTACATGTCTCCTCCATTCCCACAGCTTTAAGAGCCAGTCTTGATGCCGTAGGAAAATCCGGTTTTCCCTCCGCTCTTCTTTTATCAAGCCACAATACAGCTCTCCTTAAAGGCTTCCCGTCTTTATCCACACATATGGTCGTATCTCTGATTGTGGTAATTGATACTCCCTCTATACGGGCGAAAATCTCCGGGTTTGATTTTTTTACATTTCTGCACGTTTCACAAATACAATCATAGTAAAAGTCCGCATCCTGTTCTGCCCAGTCGAGGTTTTCGGAAAAATAAGGTTTATCGTACTTTTTCTTATCTATTGCCAAAACATTTCCGGCTCTGTCCACAATCATAGTTCTTGCACTCTGAGTGCCCACGTCAAAAACTATCACTACCGGTTCTTTTCTATCTCTCACTTTACTATTTATATTTTCAGTAGGTTTCTCACTCATTCTCAAGGCCTCCTTAAGAAAATATGTCACAAACTGTCCTTTAGAATCATCTTCGCTCAAGCACTATTCTCTTTCATCAATTCATTGATATCCCGCCTGTCCTACTCAAAAATGAATAAACGTTTCTAAAACCTCGGTCAAAATATATATAGTTTTTCTACTGCTCCTTCTATCATCTTTTTCGGTCGGTATGTGCCCACATCAAAATAAAAAGATAAGAATATTATAGCCCCTTGAGCAAATTTTGACAAAGGGAATTTGACAAAGGGAATTTATCAAAGGGAAACAGCATTACCGTTTTGTATTTTAAACTTATCTCTTATCAGCCCTGAGGTATCTTTTTTCTGATTCCGGCAAATCCAGCCCCAGCGTTCCTCCCGGATTAAGATTATAGTTCTTGTCAAAATATTCTTTAAGTGCCCTTATAGCTCCATATTCAACATGTCCAAGCTGTCCCTCAAGCCACGGTCCGAACATCTTTCCGATCCCATGGTGATGACTCATAGACGCTCCCGATTTCTGAATGGCATCGAGGATTGTAGCGTGGTAGGCTTTAAACCTGTCAGCATCATCCATTCTTGTGATAAAAATAAAATACAGATTTGCCCCTTGAGGATAACAGTGTGACATATGTGTGGTAACAATCGTATTCGGCAGAGCATGACAAACTTCCCTGACTTCCTTGTGTACCTTTGCCATATTCGACCAGTTAACTGAGCATTCAATTGTATCAGTCATGACACCAAAATCCAGTAAAGTATCTCTAAGGTAAGGATCTGTAAACCTCCCCTTCTCCCAACTTTTTGTGACCATGCCTGTCAGGCTCATTCCACCTGCAGCTTTTGCTATCTTCTTAATATTCCTTGCTATATTTTTAGAAAAGCCCTTCTCTCCGTCAGTGAAGCCCAGGAAAAGACATCTTTCCATATCCTTGAAGCCTTTCCGTTCAAGTATATTCCAAACCGGTGTATCGTCAACATTATATAGCCTCAGCATAAGATTGGTTTCTTCAGGATCCGATAACCTGAATACGGAAGACATACCGCATTCGCATTGCATCATCTCACGGGCTGCTGCCATTGACGTCTCCCAATCCTTAAATATATACGAAAATCTCACTCTGTTCTCAGGCTGATACCTGAAAACTTTAAGCGTAACCTCTGTGAGGACACCAAATGCTCCCTCACTACCCATCATCAGTTGATTGAGATCAGGCCCTGTTGCCTCTCTCGGATAATGAGAAGTTTCAAAAACGCCCAGAGGGGTTGCGTATTTCTGACTCAAAACAATATCTGATATTGTCCCGTAATATGTGGAATTCTGTCCTGCTCCACGTGTGACAACCCAGCCCCCTACACTGCTGTATTCAAATGATTGAGGAAAGTGTCCACATGTGTATGCCCTCTTTGCACCAAACCTTTTCACCGCTTCATTTAAAGCAGTTTCAAGCTGTGGACCTGAAATTCCCGGCTGAACGGTGATGGTCTGATCCACCTCGCAAAATGACAAAACTTTATTAAATCTCTTTCTCATATCAAGGGAAATCCCTCCCTTGACAGGTTCGACTCCGCGTGTGACACTACTGCCTCCGCCGTATACGTAAAGGGGAATCCCATGCTCTGTAACATATGCAACAATTCGCTCAACCTCTTCGGTGGTTCCCGGATACACTACAACATCCGGTAAAGAATCAATTCGTCCGGCTCTCAATCGCAAAGCATCATATCCGGTTTTTCCATAAGCAACCGCAAGTCTTGGATAATCTTCCGTGGTCACAAAGTTTTCCCCTACGATTTCTTTCAGAGCTTCCAGATGCTTCTGTGGAATATTGGAAGGCATCTGAGGAAGTTCCACCTCAGCCATTCCGATATCCCCATCGTAGTGCTGAAAGTCCTCATCTGTCATCTTAAATTTTTCTTTCATCAACTTGAAAAGGCTCTCCTTCGGATACTTCACGTATTCCGGATCACCCCATCTAAATATGGATCGGTAACTTTTAGCCGGCGCTACCTCCTTGACCCACTTCGGTTCAAATCCCTTGTACGGTTTAGTGCTCATAACGCATCTCCTCTCAAAATATCCCTTGTTAGAACTACATCGGTTCCCAGGCCCAAAACATTTGGAATTACAACATCTCCTGCCTTCATTTCCTCTTCAATGCAAACACTGTTTATCTCACTCATCACGTCGAAAATCCTTTCTTTAGGGATCTCTCCGGATGTTTTTACCG
Source organism: Clostridiales bacterium (assembly GCA_022766365.1). Taxonomy (GTDB): domain Bacteria; phylum Bacillota; class Clostridia; order Peptostreptococcales; family Anaerovoracaceae; genus S5-A14a. Next base: position 13,740 of record JALENW010000019.1, read on the forward strand.
GTACAACAGGTGAATCAGCAAAACAGGTTGCCACCGTGGAAGATATGCTCCTCTTTGGGGCCGTCAGTTCCTCTATGGCGAATTTCATACCCCTGCTACATTTATTCCCTTCTACCTTTATTTGAAATTCCGGATCTCCGGGTTTATACCAAACCCTTAATTTACAACTGTTCGGACACACAATACATGTCATTTCTTTCACTGCTGCGCCTGCTGTCTTCATCTCAGATACAGTTTTGCTGCATATTTTTTTATCATTAATATTATTCTCTACGTTATCCCATTTCGCCCTTTCCGATCTCCCTGTATTAAATCTTTTTTCTATTCTTGCTCCATCTGACGTTATCGACGATATCGGCTCTGACGACGCTAATATTCCTGACATTGCATGCTTGGCAGCCATTTTCCCGGCTAATTCACCACTATCTGAAACATAATCTACAAGATCGTAAACGTGCAATGAATTACCGCATGAAAAAACTCCCGGAACATCAGTCATAAGATTTTCATTCACACAAGGACCTCCCGTCTCTCGATTCAGGTGAATTCCGATCCCTTCTGCAATTTCATTTTCCGGAATAAGGCCGACAGAAAGTATCAGTGCATCGCAGTCCACTCTGAATTCCGTACCTGGAATTGGGTTCAGCTCATCGTCCACCCTTGTGATTTCAACGCCTTCGACTCTATCATTGCCTATGACTTTAGTCACAGTATGGGATAGATAAAGAGGTATATCATAATCCTCAAGACACTGAGATATGTTCCTCGGAAGTCCTGAAGGTTCACGTTTAACCTCATACACTCCCAATACCTTCGCTCCTTCCAAAGTCAGCCGTCTTGCCATTATCAGACCTATATCCCCACTGCCCAGTATCACACATCTCTCAGTGGGCATCTGTCCCAAAAGATTTACCATATGTTGTGCAGTACCTGCGGTATATACTCCGGACGGTCGGGTACCGTGAATTGAAACCTGTTTAGCAGTCCTCTCCCTACAACCTGTAGCTAAGACTATAGCCTTAGTTTCCACACTTCTGACACCATCGGCTGTAATCATATGAATTCTGAAAAGGTTATCATCTGTTTTCTCAATCTTTGTCACAAAGGTCTTGGTCAAGTAATCAATATTTTTTTCAATTAATATCTTAATAAACCTGTCACCATATTCAGGTCCCGTCAGTTTTTCCTTGAATTTTACAAGGCCGAATCCGTCATGTATGCACTGCTTGAGTATACCTCCCAATCTATCTTCTCTTTCCACCAGAAGAACCTTTGCTCCCTCCGCTTCGGCACTGATCGCCGCAGAAAGTCCCGCAGGTCCTCCTCCGATCACAAACACATCGACCATCCGATTATTGTCAATTCCCATACTATTGTTAGTTTGATGAACATTGTGGATACCGGAATCTCTCTTGCACCCCTTCGTTTCCACCTTTTTTAGCACATCTATATCCGTTTCACGAGAGGCATGCTTCCCAACAGTTTTTGGAATTTTCTTCATATACTTCTTAGTTGGACCATAGCTTATCTTCGATCTGCTGTTTGTTCTTAGAACATCCTCAAGAGGAATGTCCATTTCTTCACTGATTATTTTAGCCACAAGCGGCATGCAGAAACCACCCTGACACCTGCCCATTCCCGGTCTTACCCTCTTTTTGATTCCGTCGATTGTTGGCACAGATATGGAAGAATGTATAGCTGCAAGAATTTCACCTTTGCTTACTTCCTCACACCTGCATATTATTTCTCCAAATTCAGGATTTTCCTTGATGAACTTATCCCTTTCCTTGATTGACATAGATTTAGGGTTGGGTATCCCCCGTCTGATTGGATTAAATTTCAAATTTGATTCAATGGACATACCTTCGCTAACCACAGATTCCCCGGAATCATCTTCAGAAAAACATCTGCTTTCCAACATCGTTACTGCCAGTTTAGAAACATCTACAGCTACCGCAGGAGCCGTTGTCAATCCCGGAGACTGGATTCCCGCAACGTGGATTATGTTACGTGTTTTTCTTCCTGCTTCAATTATGTAATCTTCTTCAAAAGTTGCAGCCCTAACTCCCGTAAAATATGTGATAACATCTTTCTTGTTAAGGTTCGGGGCCGTAAGCCGATGTTTGGCAAAGACATTATCTATGGACTCTCTTCTCGTTTCGAAATTCTCTTTTTCCCTTGTTTCAACTGCGTCCGGTCCGACTAAAAGGTTATCGGAAACGGTATGAAGTATGCCCCCACCCTTTGAATGATTCTCATCGGCGTGTAGTTCCTTCCAACTTCCTATGGACTTAACCAAATATCCCTTCTTACGATCAATAATGCTGTTGGTTCCCCTTCTGGGATGAATACTGAAAAATCTATCCTCTGCCATTTTCGCAATATCTTCAGCAAAAACCCCGGCAGCGTTTATCACAAGTTTGGGGAAAATGCGTCCACGATTTGTGAATACTTCTGATATTTTTCTATCTACAATTCTCATTCCCAAAACAGCAGTGTTCAAGCTCACATTTGCTCCGTTATCTACCGCATTTTCCCCGCATGCTATCGTAAGACAATATGGACATACAGTGGCTGCAGTGGGATTATAAATTCCAAAGGCAAAATCATGATTAAGGTTAGGCTCTAATTCGGCAATTCTTTTTGAGCTTATTATCTTAGCACCTGAAACTCCGTTAATAATACGTCTTTCAGCGACATAAGCACTGACCAGCGGCTTCAGAGCTTTGTCAAAAAAACCTACAATCTGCCCGCACCTTTTAAATGGAACATTCAGTTCTCTGCATACCCTTTCCATATATTCATTGCCTTTTATGACATAATATTGTTTGAGACTGCCTTTCCCAAGATCAATTCCGGGATGAACCTCACCATCGTTTCTACCTGAGGCATGTAGAGCTAAATCTGCTTCTTTCTCCACAAGAAGGACATTGAGCTTCCACCTCATCAGCTCTCTTGCTATGGTAACACCTGAGATTCCTCCCCCTATGATCAGAACATCCGGCTTCTCTCCCTCCAAGGATTTATCCTCTGTTTCCGGTATTCTCATTGGCAGATCCATATCCGCACCCTTTATGGTAATGTCATTGACAACATGTTTAGGCTTCTTCATGTCTTCGCTCTTTTTGTTCACTCCACATACAAAGCTGTCCATGGGCAGCAATATTTTTCCATGTTTGTCGACGCACATCATACAAGCACTGACAATGTCCTGCCAGTTATCTAACTCTCCACTTAGCCTTATAACATCCTCATCTTCGGTAACTCTGATTCGATTTTCTCCATAAATTCTATTCAGTTTTCCTTGCAGTCTCTTAATTTTCATCGCTTCAAACCCTGCATCCTATCCATTTGCTCGCCATCAAATATACAAATTTTACGAAGTCGGTCAGTCGAACGACTCTGTGCATAAAAGATACCACCCTTTTTAGTCAAAGTCAATGCAAAATAATAGATAGCCGAATAATTGAAGACCGATAGACAATATGTTATCATTAGAGAGTATGAAGATACGCTAAGATTTGTGAAGATAGTCTGATTTAAAAGAGAAGGGATAGCACATATGGCAGCACCCAGAAAGAATGATACCAAAACTCACATTTTAGAAAGTACAGAAGCTCTGTTAAGATCCCGGGAAGCCGGGGAGATTTCTTTGGCTGACATTGCAAAAGAAGCGCAAATTTCAAAAGGTACTCTCTACTATCATTTCCCAAGCAAGAATGCTATTTTGCTTGGTCTAATGGATAAGTACCTGTACACCCAGTGGGAACAGTTCAAACTTTGGATAGGGAATGAATCGAAGGACACTTCTCTTCATAGGTTTATCATGTATATTCTTGAAAGGGATACTGAAAACATATCCATCAGAATTCATCTCCTGATGGAGGCTATCAAGGGTAATGATGTGTTGAAAAAGGAAATGCTGAAACGATACAGGAATTTTGCCACAGCAATCGCTGAGCAAATTCCGGGAAGAGCTCGCCATATTGATCCTAACTATCTGGCATGGTTTCTTCTCGTTTTGTCAGATGGTCTTTTGCTCCACGAAACCCTTGGCAATCCTGACTTGGATACGGACAAATTCATCTCACAGACGGCGGCTTATGTCAAGACATTTATGAAACAGGAGAAGTAAAATGCTAAACTATTCAGATTTGCAGCGTATAACAGATTATATAAGAACAAAGACCGATTTCACTCCAAAGGTAGGATTAACCCTTGGATCAGGTCTGGGGGGATTTTCAAAGAAAATAACAAAAGTTGCGGAGATTCCATACTCAGAAATCCCGGGGTTTCCTGTATCAACAGTAGAAGGACACAATGGAAGCTTCATTTTCGGTTATATTGGAAAAAATAAGCTTCCTATAATTGCTATGAATGGAAGAGTGCACTATTACGAGGGTTATAGTATGTCAGATGTGGTTGCACCTGTCAGATCAATGGGGCTTCTCGGAGCTGAAATCGTAATACTTACAAATGCCGCCGGTGGGATCAATTTGGATTTTGAACCCGGAAATCTTATGATGATTAAGGATATAATTTCTGTATTTGTACCTAATCCTTTAGTCGGGCCAAACATCGATAATCTGGGTACAAGATTCCCTGATATGAGCAAAATATTCTCCCACCGTCTTCAAGTAAAATTGAAGGACGTTGCAAACGCTTACGGAATTAGGCTTAAAGAAGGAGTATATGCCCAATGCACAGGTCCCAGTTTCGAAACTCCGGCTGAAATAAAAATGCTGAGGGCACTGGGGGCCGATGCTGTCGGTATGAGTACTGCATGCGAGGCTATAGCCGCAAGACACATGGGCCTTGAAGTCTGTGGCGTGTCTTGCGTTTCAAACATGGCTGCCGGTATTTTGGATCAGCCCCTAACCCATGCTGAGGTTCAAGAAACTGCTGATAAAGTATCCGGCGATTTTGAAACCCTGGTCCTCGGTCTTTGCGAAAGGCTATGATTACCGAGTTGCCATGGCTCTCCCTGCTCTAATACCTGTCTGCCATGCATTATTTAGGTTGAATCCTCCGCACGGTCCATCATAGTCGAGAACTTCACCCGCGATGAAAAGTCCGCTGACTATTGCAGACTCCTGAGTTTCATGGCTTACCTGAGAAAGATCAACACCTCCGCGAGTTACTTGGGCTTGGCGCCACCCTCCGAGATTTTTAACGCTCAACGGAAATTCCTTCACAAGATTTGCTATCACGTGGAGGTCTCCGCCGGCTTCATTCTCTATAAGCTTTCGGAGGGGTCTTTTTACCATGGTCAAAAGCATATCTTCCTTACCCATCAAACTCTCTCTATCCATAAGCAAACCTTCGATGTTCCACACCTCCGGGAGGAAATCAATCCTCACACCATAGGAATCCAGTGGAAGCTCAGTCATGTATCTTGTCAGATTATACACACATATGCCTGAAATCCCCTTCTCCGTGAACTGGACTTCTCCGTCTTCCGCAGCAACAGGTATACCCTCAAAATAAAGTGTTATCCTTGCTTTAGCTCTTACTCCGGCCAAATACCTGACGTCCTCATGAGTTTCTATAGTCGTCAGAGACGGAACAAGGGTTCTAATACGGTGTCCCAAACTCCTCGCCATGACAAATCCGTCACCTGTAGTCCCCAATTTGGGTCCTGATTTTCCGCCGGTAGAAAGAAGCACTTTATTGGCTCTATATTTCTCATAGTCACCATCCACTTCAATTTCAAACTCATTGTTCGGTTTGCCTTTAGAAGACACCTGCTTCGCAATCTGAGAAATCGCTCTTACCCTCTTCCCGCAAAACAGCTCTGTCCCTTGCTTTTTCATGGTTTCTTTGAGTACTGATACCACAGACTTTGCCTCTTCGTTATAGGGATAAATCCACCCCCGTCCATCATCTCTGGTCATTATACCGATAGATTGAAAAAATTTCATTGTCCCAAGGTAATCCGGACAGCTTGTATTCGTAATATTGCATCTACCATTTCCGGAAGCTGCTACTTTTAGTCCGGGTCTGTCCATCTTCTCAAGAACCGCCAGTTTAAAACCGGGAGTTTTCTGTTTAGCTGCTATCGCCGCAGCCATGCCGGCTGCACCGGAGCCTATTATAATCGCATCGTAATTTTTCATTTAGAAGAATTTCTCCAAAATCTCTTTTCTTGTCGGTTTTCCGATAATTGTGCCGACCAAGAATGCAATTATTGAAATCACAATTGAGGGAACTATAGCTGTAGTTCCACCCACGCTAAATCCTGAATTGCTGATTATCAAAAAAGATGCAACACCGCATATCGCAGAGGCAACTGCACCTAAGGCATTTGCACGCTTCCAATACAGACCCAAAATGATCGGAGCAAAAAAAGCACACTCAAGACCACCCATTGCAAATAAATTTATCCACACAATTATATCCGGAGGATAAATGGTAAATACAAATACAATAATACCAATGAGCAGTGTTGTAAAAACAGACAAAAACGCTATCTTTTTTTCCTCCTTTCTTCTCCCTGTGTTCGCACAAGGCTCGCCTTTCATCTCAGAATCGGCTGTCCCCGTTTTCCCCCTATATGTCAGGTACAAATCCTTGACTATGGTGGCAGATGCAAGTATGAGAAGGCTGGACACGGTTGACATCACCGCAGCTAAAGGAGCTGCAACAAAGAGACCGGCTACTACCGGATTCATGTATTTAAGAACCACCGCAGGTATTACGTAATCTGTTGTCTTAAGGTGCTCTCCTTGCAAAATTGCAGGTGCAAACACCCCTGACAAATGCATAATCAGCATTAAAAAACCAACTACTATTGTCCCATAAATCATTGCACTGTGAAGAGCCTTGGTATCTTTGAACCCCATTCCTCTCACAGCGGTTTGAGGAAGACCCAGAACTCCCAATCCGACAAGAACCCAAAAAGACATTACAAAACTTTTCGAGACACTTCCTCCGGCAGTGATATCTGCCCATTTAGGATTCGCATGGTTGAGCTTCTCAATCATATGGTCTAAACCACCCGCTTCTCTGACAACTGTATACATGATGATTATGCCACCGATAACCATTATGATTCCCTGAATTGTATCTGTAGTAACTACCGCCTTAAATCCTCCTACAGAAGTGTACAAAATAACTACGATCCCGAAAAGTGCCAATCCATATATATAAGGAAGACCGGTAATGGTTTGAAAAAGTACAGCACCTCCAATGAACTGACTCATCATCTGGGCAATAAAAAACAGAACAAGACAGATGGAACTTATCCAAAGCACAAGCTTGCTATCATATCTCGCCATCAGATATTCGTTTACTGTTACAGCACCTGTTTTCCTGCTTATTACGGCAAATTTCTTTCCTAAAACTCCCAGTATGATAAAAGCAGTCGGTACCTGTATCATGGAGAGGTACACCCACACCAAACCTTTTTCATATGCAACCCCGGGACCGCCAATGAAACTGGATGCACTGGTAAAGGTTGCCACCAGTGTCATTGCAAGGACTATTCCGCCCATTGACCTTCCCCCTATGAAATAGTTATTGATAAATGAATTCTTCCTTCCTTCTTCCGATTGAGAGTGCCTCTTAGATATATACAGTCCCAGTACGAGATTGAAACCGACATAAATTACTAATACAGCAATTAATATGGGAGTATATTCGCTTGAATTATTCATTGTTCACTATCCTCCAAGTCATCAAGGCTCATATCTTTGAAAAAAATCTTCACAACGAGAATTGTTGAAACGCAAAACAGAACATATCCCAGTATACAACTTAAAAAGAACCACAACGGTAATCCCCATACATATGTATACGATTCCGGCGTGCCTCTTTCTGCAATGCCATAACCGGTAAAATACCACCAAAGAAAAAATATCGCATACAGTGCGAGACTGATGGCAGCCTCCTTCTTAATCTGGCGATTTCTATCCCTTTCACTCATCGCATTATCCTCCCGAGGATGATATGCCCTCTTATAGCTGACCTGGTCTTTGCCCCCACACTTGCCTTAGCCGGAGTTTCTCCGAGGACTTACTTCTAAGCTGCGCCATGATCACTACCGCCCTGCGATAGCTTACGTGGATCCCTTTGCCCGCAACTGGCTTGGATTTTCAACCACAGACCTATAAGAAAGTATATCATTGTTTAACATCTAATACTTTATCATTTTTTCACACTATTTGCACTAGTTTCTTCAAAAATTTCTCGCAGCAAAGGCCACAAAGCATATTTCTTTAGGGTTTGCACTCCGAAGGACTTTAATGCACTCTTCCCCTGTGGCAAAAGTCGTGGAAATATCGTCCAGCAGAAGGACTCTTTTACCTCTTATGATTTGTGCGTTTCTACCCAAGGCAAACGCGCCCGCAATGTTTGCCTTTCTTTCGTATGGTCCAAGGCCCCTCATAGCTTTCGTTTTCTTGATTCTGACGAGCCCATCTTTCAAAACCGGTTTCTCTAAATGCCTTCCTGCTTCTTTCGCTATGAGATAGGCATGATTAAACCCTCTGCGTTTTTCCTTTGTCTTTTCCATAGGTACCGGGACTATAATATCAAATTCAAAATCTGACACTTTGATCCTATCCGCTACGATTTCTCCAATAACCCCAGCTGTATATTCTTTCCTATTATATTTGAGCCTGAAAATAAGCCGTCTTTCATACATGCCATAGCCGCAGCAGCTGATACATCGTACTCCCTTGATAAGGGTATCCTCATTGAATCTCCAGTTAACATGTTCTCTACAAAAATCGCAAAGTTCATATGGTCTTGAAGAATCTATTAAATTACCACATATCATGCAGTAAAGCCCCGGCGGATATATCAAGTCAAGTATTACTTTCAATCCACTCGCAGCTAATTTTCTGAACTTTGTCCCACCGATACAATTAAACAATATAGTATTCTGATCGTGTCCCGCATTTTAACTCATCAAGCTTCATTTAAAAAGCTCATTAATCTGTCCTTTATCCCTGAATTTCTATCCCTTGTGAAATCGCTGTGAATCATTTTCCTTAAGGCATTTTCGCTACCCAGCAGAACCACATTATCCTTACCCCTTGTAATAGCAGTATACAACATGTTCTTTGTACCCAGCATTGAGCCAACATTGGCAATCGGCATTATCACCACTGAAAACTCAGATCCCTGGCTCTTGTGCACAGTAATTGCGTAAGAAAGCTTTAATTCCGAAAACTCTTCTCTCTCATAAAAAGCTACTTTCCCTTCGTCAAACTCTACAGCCACAAAATCTTCTACCGGATCAACATCAACGATAACACCCATATCTCCATTGAATAGGCCGCTCCCTTCAATATTCAGACCGGTAATTTCCCAAGGCTTGCTGTAGTTATTCTTTATCTGCATAACTCTATCTCCAAGCCTGAAAAAATCTCCCTTCATTTTACCTCCATGGTGAGAGGATTCGGCAGAATAGTCGCCTTGATCATTTGATTTTGTCAGATTGATTTCCTGCTTCCATTCCTCCGGGGGATTGAGAGTTTCCTGAAGCATCCTGTTCAGAGCTGCCGTTCCAAGGTCTCCTCGCTTAGTTGGAGTTATTACTTGAGTCTCATCATATGCAGCTAACCGTGCAATTTCTTCCTGAACTTCTCCATAAGTTTTCTTTGGCAGGAATATCAGATCATCACCTTCTCTATACTCCAGATCCGGTTCCTCTCCCCTGTTTATCTGGTGAGCAGCAACTACAATTTTACTCTCTCCTGCTTGTCTGAATATGGAATTCAAGCAAACCGTATGGATATATTCACTCTCTATTATGTCTTTTAAAACGCTTCCCGGCCCCACAGGCGGAAGCTGATCCACATCACCTACTAAGATTAGTTTTGTCCCATCCTGACATGCTGAAAGCAATCTCCCCATAAGTTCCACATCAATCATGGAAGCTTCGTCAACTATCACAGCGTCCACTTCTAAAGGATTATCCCTATCCCTGCGAAATACTACCTCGTCCTTCTTTTCATCAAGGCTTGCCTCAAGCAACCTGTGTATAGTTTGTCCCCTATAGCCTGTGGACTCCTTGATTCGCTTTGCTGCCCGTCCTGTTGGAGCAGCAAGTGCAACCAAGCAATCCATCTCCCTGAGAAGCATAGCTATTCCTCTGAGGATCGTCGTTTTCCCTGTGCCGGGTCCACCGGTGATAACTGTTACCCCGTTGTACACAGCTCCGGCGATGGCGTCTTTCTGTTCTTCTGATAATTCCAGACCCATTCTCTTTTGAATTTTTTCGAAATCAATGTTAAATATATCATTCCGAGTCTGTTCAGCTGTGAGCTTTAATCTTTTCAAATCATCGCATGCCAGAGTTTCCCATTTATACAGATCCTTGAGGTATAGCTTCAAATTTGATGCCGTAACATCAGAATCGGCAGTATCCGATCTGTCAATCTTCAATGATGATTCCTCAATCTCCTTATCTGCAATGGCAATATCGAAAAGTTCTTTCCCTATTCCATATCTCTCTCGTAAGACAGATAAAACCTCATCATACGACAAAAATGTGTGTCCATTCTTTGAAGCATCGATGAGTGCTGCTGAAATCATCCGGGCAATTGCCGTTGTGTCAATTTCCTCTTCCGTATATACTCTTTTGATAATACGGAATTGTCTGCCATATCTCGGATCTTCAACAAAATAACCTTCGAGTTTATATGTTGCACCTTCCTTAGCCCCGGGTATCAGTCCCTTAACCACAAAACCGACACCTTTATCATCGAAAAATGAAGCGATAACAAAGTCTCCTCGGTTCCCATATATAATTTTCTTTATCTTGCCCTTTATAAGTTCCATAGCACCTGTTGCATTTCCACGGACTCATCTTCCGGTTCTGTGGATTCTGTTAATTCCCCGGATGCAACCGATTCTTTCGGCACTTTGGTTCTATCAGATCCAAATGTCGCCCTATATATTGTCCTGTTATCCATAGACCAAATTCTGTCACTGAATTCTCCCGGCTTAGTCTTAGAAATAGCCTCTTCCATATCGTACATCTTCGCATCCATAATATCCAAATAATGGAGCATTTCAGCCTCCGGAAAAAGAGGCTTCTTAGGACTGCCAAAATCCGCCTCGTAATGATGAGAAATTGACATGTGCTGAAGCATTATAGACTTCTCCTGACTGATTCCGAGTTCTTCTGCCAACGTATCTATGACCTTGACCCCTTGAACCAGATGACCCAGAAGCCTCCCTTCGAAAGTGTATCCGTCGCTTACGCCCAGCTTATTTGAATTAATTTCTGTCAATTTCTCAATATCGTGAAAAATAACACCAGCTACCAGTAAATCCCTATTTAAAATTGTATAAACATTCACCAGGACTTCGGCATGCATAATCATGCGTTTCATATGCCACAAAAGCCCTGCAAGTTCAGCATGATGGTTTCGCATTGCAGCAGGATAGTACAGCAATCGCTCCTTATTTCTGAGCAAAACAGTTGTACTCATGGCCTTAAATTCTTCGTCATGCATTTCCTCAGCTCTGTTTAAGATATAGTTGAACATGGATTCACCGGATTCAGGAGCACTCTTCACAAGATCCATTGCATTCACCCCATCTTCAGGTTTAACCTGCCTGATCCGTGTAACCCTGAGCTGCTTGGCGTCCCTGTAAACCGTTACGGAAGCCTTAATCTTGACAATATCTCCCGGTTTAATTGCCTCAAGGGCAGGTTCTTCGCTTGGGGAAACATCCCATTTTTTGGCTGTCAAATCCCCTGTTCGATCTCCCATGCTTATATCAAGGTACTTCTTACCATTGGAGCCTATCTTTATTCCGGATGCTCTGACTATGAAAAAATCAATGAATTCCTGTCCTTCTTGTAAATCTGATATATATATTTTTTTCATTATTCCAAGCCCATTCTATCTATTCTTTATCTGTGAAAAACTATATCGGTGATATGACGAGCAGCTACTGTTCACTACTGTTTGTCGCTGCACCCATTGCTGCATTTAAAATATCAGGGCAGGAGTCAATTCCAAATCCACCGTTTTCAACCAAGATGGTAAATGCATATGGATGAGCTTCATCCTTGAGAAATCCGGTCAGCCATGCGTGAGAAGGCTTACCTATAACCTCTGCAGTTCCCGTCTTAGCGTATACTTCAAGACCCGGGAACCTCCAATCTCCATATCCGTCACTCACATCTGCCCTAAGCATCTCCTGCAGCTTTCTTGCTGTCTCAGGTTTTATCATTTGATCTGTCAAAACAGGAGATTTGAACGGAGCTCTAAGAAGTGAAGGTTCAGCCGCTTTCCCGTCACCGGCTACAGCTCCCAAAAATACAGTCATGCTGAGAGGGTTAACCAGATCGTTATATTGACCGATTCCTGCCCATCCCAAGTTATATTCATTGTCATCCGGAAATTCAAAACTGCCGCCGATATTCTTAATGCCATCTATATCATAACTCTTTGTAAGTCCAAGTTTTTTCACATAATTTCTCATTACATTTGCCCCACACATATTAGTAATCTGAGCAAAAGCACCATTGCAAGACTCCACAAGAGCGCTTTCAAAGTTCACAGGGCCATGAGCAGAATAACAGTTAACAGTCTCATTCCCTATCCTATATGAACCGCCACAGTAGTAATTAAAGTCTTCAATATCAGGTACATTCTCAATGGCAGCTGCAGATGTTACCACCTTAAAAATCGATCCCGGTACAGTCTTGCTGGACAATGCCCTGTTGATAAATAACCCTGACGAGTCATTTGTCTCTCCCGGAGGTTCAGCCGGATCGAAGTTTGGACCGCTAACCATCGTCAAAATATCCCCCGTCTTATAATTATATATGACCACAACTCCATGCCTGTCTCCAAGGGCCTTTGCTGCAGCACTGCTCATGTCAGCATCAATTGTCAGCTTGATATCTCTACCCTTTCCGCTTACTGAATAAGTTCCTGTAAGCCAGCTATATCCAACGATATCCTTCCTGTAAGCTACCTCAGCCGATGTTGCAATATTACCGTTTCTATCTCCGACAACGTGAACGGTCCCTCTTCTCGCCCAATAATCATCATTGAAAACTATATTTCCATTTTGATTCTCCTCAAGGACTTTGCCATTCCTGTCATAAATATTCCCTACTGCAAGCTTACCTTGAGCATAGATGTGTTTATTTGCATAAAACGTTGCCCATTTTCCCCCATCTTTGACCAATTGAAATATAAAAATTACCATACCAAGGACCAGACAAGCCACAATAAGTATACAAATATATGCACGAGTCTCTAATTTTCTCATTACTTACTCCCCCGGAAAAACTCACCATTAGCAATAGCCTCAAGCTCCTCATCGGTATAGGATGTGTCTTCAACAAATGAACTGTTATCATAACCCGGTTCTACTTCAGGTATTAAAGGCTTATCGAAATCTTTATCCTCGGCAATATCCACGTCAGCTCCCTTGGACTTATCTTTCAGACTGACGGCAAAACTGGCATTCTGTCGTGTATCTGCAGCTTTCAAAAATGCCAATAGTCCCCAACAGGATATCATACTGGTACCGCCATTTGATACAAATGGGAATGTTACACCTGTAAACGGAAGTATATCCACTGAACCGAATACGTTTAGGCCGGTCTGGAACAGGAACATAGATGTTGCAGAACAAGCAGCAATAGTGTAAAAAGTTGACCTGCCCGCCAATATAGATCTAACCGCAAAAATGGAAAGAGTTATTATTGCAAGTACCGCCAACGTGGCGATAATTACTCCCCATTCCTCGGAGATCAACGGGAATACCATATCCGTATCGGAAGCAGGAATCTCGCTTAACCACCCTTTTCCGGCTCCTACTCCGACCATACCACCGCTTGCAGTAGCTGACAAAGCTCTCGTCTGTTGGAATCCTGTTGTATCCGCAAATTCCCAAACATGTCTCCATGTAGCAAATCTGGCAGCAACATAGCTCTTGAACTTCAATACCATCAGACCCCCTACAAATGCTACTCCGACAAGTACAATAAGCTTAGTAAAATCACCGCTTCTCAGGAATGAAATAATCAGAAAACTTACAAAAAAGATAATCGCTGTTCCAAAGTCGTTCATCAAAGCAAGACATATAAAGCAAAACGCGGAAAATCCCATGAATATCAGGTTATCTCTCCTATTAACCAAATAGTTTAAACTCTCTGCACCAATCCATATATATGCAAGTTTAACCAGTTCGGAAGGCTGAATGGAAAACCCACCGATACTTATCCAATTCTGTGCACCGAATGTTGCTTTTGCGAATATCAAATTTACTATCAAGAATATCCCGGCCCCAATAATCAGCAGCGGTTTGATTTTCTTAACACGTGTCAAATCTCTGAGATACAGACACATGACGAAGAATAGAGTAAATCCCAGTACAACTGCAATAAACTGCTTGAATACAGCACCGGGATACTTGGTGGCTGTCACAGAAAGGCTTAAAGTTGAAAGGAAAAACGCTATAAATTCCATCTCAAAGGCTTTCCTCTTAAGGCCCTTCATAAAGATAACATATCCCCAAATAAGTGCAATCATTCCAACAAATGAGATTGCAATATTCGGCTTAAACTCATCCCCCAACGCAATTCTAAGCTGCATTAACGCAAGAATTTGAAATATTGTCAAGGCTATAAGAATACTCCATGGTGATGAAAATCTTGTGTCTTCCATTCTCATAGCACGGTTATTATTTTTCTCTTCTATACTTATTGGGAATAATGTACACTTTCGCTTTCCAAGAATAAGCTCATCCCCCGGGACAATACTCACAGGTTCATTAGGTATCACAGTTCGACCATTGACAGCAGCTCCGTTCTTCGAACCGAAATCCATATAAGTCCACCGGTTGTCATCGTCCCTGCACAGGGTCCCATGAGTCCTTGAAACTCCAAGGTCATCAACGCTGATATCGCTGCTCCTGCCTCTTCCTACAATATTCTCCCAGTGTGTTATCGGAATGCTTACACCCTCTTCATTATCATGTCGGCCTTCAATGTGAAAATATGCCCATACCTCGCTGGGATTCTTGCTGAAGAGTAAACTCAGAAAACACCTCAGCAAAATATAGGCTGCCAGTATGATAAAAATCCATCTGGCAAGCGCAGTGAAAAGAACCGCTTCCCTGTCTTGCATGTTCCACACGTCATAAACACTTGTGTACCACCCATGTATCACATCTTTGACACTAGAAAAAAATTCAGCCAAATTAACCCTCGTTTCTGTCAATGACTACAAAATCTAAAAGACCTCTAAGATTCTCTCATCAATGTATCCATCAAATATATCTCAAATTATACCAAAATCCCCTGACTATTGCAATAATCCCTTCCATTTTTTTACATTTATTCGTGCCTTAGATCAGCTGAACTTTAAAATAAAAAACGGGCTCTATAGCCCGCCATCTACTCTTATAACTTGTCCTGTGATATAGGAACTCTTTTCCGATAAAAGGAATTCGACCACAGACGCAATGTCATCAGGCGTACCAATTCGCCCGAGGGGAACTCCCTCCAAAAAATTCGCAATATCACAATCCGACAATTCACAATTCATGTCCGTATCTATAATCCCCGGTGCCACACAGTTCACCCTGACATTTGAAGGCCCAAGCTCCTTTGCCAAAGCTTTACACATTGATTCTACGGCACCCTTGCTGGCAGAATATGCGACCTCACATGAAGCTCCAAGAGCGCCCCAAATCGATGACAACAAAACAATTGCTCCGTTTTTCTCACTTATCATATGTGGCATTATCTCCCAAATGACATTTGCACATCCTGTCACATTTGTCCCGAAAATATCATTCCAATGGTCGCCTTTCGACAAGTCGAAAGGCTCAATGTAACTGACACCTGCCCCGAGCACAACCCCGTCAAACCCGGAAACTCCAAGCAGCCCTGCTCCCTCACTAACAGCCGCTTTAACCCCGTCAGGATCACGAACATCTGCATAAACAGCACAGACATTCGTGCCGTCATCACATAAACTTAAGGCAAGATCATTAGCTTCTTTCTCACTTTGAAAGTATGTGAACGCGACCTTGTAACCCATACTGATAAGATATTTTGTGCAAGCCCTTCCTATTCCCCGACTTCCACCGGTTACAAAAATCGCCTTAGCATTATTCATATATCGCCCGTCCCCTTTCATAAATTCATCAATATCTCAATGCCCATGAAACCGTCAGTTGCCAAATTCTAGTCAGCCTTAAATTTCTTCCATATATCCGTATACAGATCATCTCCGTCAGAACCCAAGTTTCTCAGGATTTCACATCTTTCAAGGACTTCATCGCTTGGAAATACCACATCGTTATTTTTTATCACACCCTTGCCATTATAAGCCTGCTCGTCCAGTTCAGCTACAAGTTGATCCATATTATCATATACGTATTTGTTAGGAATAGTATAGGTCAGATAATTGAAATTAGCTATAGCCGCCTTCTTTGAAAGCATGAAGTTTATCCATGCGTTTGCATTCTTTTTATTCTTCCCCTTAGCTGTCACCGCCCATGCATCGATGAATTCCTCAGATCCTTCTTTAGGCACCACAAAATCTACATTCTTATTTTCAGCTTTGCTGTAAAGAAATTCTCCGTTCCATACAACAGCAAGATCCGCCGACCCTCCTATTATCAAATCCCTGGCTGAATCGTTTACATATTTGTATACCAGAGGTTTCTGCTGAATAAGGTCATACTGAGCCGCCAACAGCTGATGAACGTCCACGGTGTTGAGAGAGTAACCGTTTTTCTTAAGTCCTATTCCGATGGTATCACGCATGGAGTCCGGCATTACAATTCTCCCTTTATACTTCTTTTGCCATAGATCGCTCCAGCTGTCGATCTTCACATCCTTCCCCAGAGTTTTTTTATTATACATTATTCCCATAGTACCCCACGTATGAGGTACGGCATATTCCTGTTCCGGATCGAAGACCTCCACTTTTTTCATGAACTCAGGTAATACATTTTTTAGGTTTGGAATTTCGCTTTTATCCAGCTTATCCAGATGCCCCTCTTCCCTAAGTTTTTCAATCATATAGTCAGATGCACAGATCACATCGTAGTCGGCACCGTTGTTCTTGATCACAGGATAAAGTTCTTCGTTTGTATCAAAAGTACTGTATACAACTTTGATTCCGGTTTCCTTTTCAAAATCACGAATCAAAATCGGATCAATGTAGTCGCCGAAGCAATAAATGGAAACCTTCTCATCTGTTTTGTTCCCACATCCGCCAATGGCTAATCCTCCTGCAACACAAATCGCCATGACGACGACAACAGATATGAACTTTGGGATTTTTTTCAAATCAAAATACCTCCATAATATTCTTGTTTATGCAACACTTTTTCTGTTACTGATAATATTACTCACTGTTAAAACCACGAGTACAACTGCAAAAATTATTGTGGAAAGGGCAAATAAAGTAGGTTTAATGCCAACTTTTGCCTGGCTGTATATAAGTGTTGATATTGTATTTATGCCCGCGCCCCTGGTGAAATGTGTCACTACAAAATCATCCACCGACATTGTGAAAGCCAGAAGGAACCCGCTTACAATACCCGGGAGCACATCCGGAAGCACTACCTTTATAAATGCATTTATAGGAGTCGCTCCCAGATCCAGAGCTGCCTCGTAGTTCATCCTGGCCGTCTGCTTGAGTTTCGGCATTACAGACAAAACCACATAAGGCAGGCTGAAAGTTATATGGGATAGCAAGACGGTGCCCCAACTCAAACTGATTCCAAAGATTAAGTAAGTCAGCATCAGAGAAATTCCTATAACTATATCCGCATTGAGCAGTGGGATATTGTTAAAAGCCAAAATCACCGTCTGCCTCGATTTTCTCATAGCTGTTACTCCTATAGCGCCGAGAGTTCCGATTATCGTAGCAATCACAGCCGAAACAAGCGCTATGGAAAATGTATTCCATATAGCTTCAAGTATCATTGGATCAGCAATCATCCTTCTGTACCAATCTACCGAAAATCCCATCCACACAGCCATTGATCTGCTCCTGTTAAAAGACAGAACCACCAAAGTGAATATTGGTGCATACAAAAATATAACTATAATACCAAGATAAATATAGCTAAGGGGATTTTTCAAGTCTTTGATCATATGAAATTACCCTCCTTATTCTTATCAAGTTTTGAAAGAAACATCATGGAAACTACGATGAACACCATCATTACCAGAGACAACCCTGAGCCGAGATTCCAGTTTGCCGATGTTGTAAACTCTTGCTCGATGATATTCCCGATCAGATTTATTTTTCCGCCTCCGAGCATATTTGAAATTACAAATGTTGTTAGAGAGGGAACGAATACCATCGTCACTCCACTTGCAATTCCCGGTATACATAATGGAAGAATAACCTTGAGATTTACGGTAAACCAAGAAGCTCCAAGATCATATGCCGCTTCTATTATCTGATTGTCGATTTTGATTAACGTATTGTATATAGGCAATATCATAAATGGCAGGAAATCATACACCATACCTAAAATCACTGCCCATGGTGTGTTGATTATCTCAAGATCAGGTAGTCCGGCACCGGCAATCATACTATTGATTAGTCCTCCTTTTTCAAGAATGACCTGCCATGCCATAGTCCGTAAAAGAAAATTCATCCACATGGGTAAAATGAAAAGAAATACTATAAATCCCTTTTCTCCTAGTTTTGAAGCTTTGAGAATCAACGCTATAGGATATGCAAGAACAAAACACAAAAATGTGCTGGAGATTGCCAGTGCAATTGCAAGCCAGAGAGCTCGTGCATGCTCAGCTTTTCCTATGGCAATTATATTGTTAAATGTCCAATTACCGTCTCTTGTGGTAAATCCATAGTAGCAAATTGCAAGAAGTGGAACAATCGTCCCTATTAAAATCCAAATAATAAAGGGAGCTGACCACAAAGATTGTTTCTTAAGCGTCAATTTCCATCGCCTCCTCTTCTATGGACTGCGGTTTATGCATGATCTGTATATTTGAAGGTGTCACATCTATGGAAACCCTGGAACCAACTTTAAAGTTCGTTGTATTCTGAGCAAGCCATGTGAATCCTCCCGCCAAAATCTCCATCTCGTAATGAACCCCTATGAATACATTGTGTATTACCTCACCGTCAAGCTTGCCCTTGCCCGGTTCTCTTATGATTATGTCCTCAGGTCTGATAACCACATCCACAGGCTTACGGCTGCCAAAGCCTTCATCAACACAAGGCCATTTTTCCCCACAAATCCTCACAAGGCGATCCTCTTCCATAACCCCGTCGATTATATTGCTGTCACCGATAAAGTCAGCAACGAAGGCATTTTCGGGCTCATTGTATATCTCTTCCGGAGTGCCCATCTGCTGTATGTAACCCATGTTCATTACAACAACTTTATCACTCATTGTCAACGCTTCTTCTTGATCGTGTGTGACATAAATGAAGGTTATGCCCAGCTCATTATTGAGCCTGATCAGCTCATATTCCATATCCTGCCTCAGCTTGAGATCAAGAGCACCGAGTGGTTCATCCAAAAGCAATACCTTAGGCTCATTAACTATAGCTCTTGCCATTGCTATCCTCTGTTGCTGCCCGCCGGACAGACTCTGAATGCTTCTCGTCTCATAGCCGTCCAAATTCACCAGTTTCAATGCATATTGAATCTTATCCTTAATGTACTGATCTGTTTTTCCGCTGATTTTAAGGCCGAAAGCGATATTGTCCTGAACATTCATATGCGGAAACAATGCATACTTTTGGAATACAGTGTTTATTTCCCTTTTGTTTGGAGGAACGTCGGTAATATCCTCACCTTGGAATATAACGCTCCCTCTGTCCGGCTTTTCGAAGCCGCCTACAATTCTCAGTATCGTTGTTTTGCCACAACCTGACGGCCCCAACAGAGTTATAAACTCTTTTTCTCCTACTTCCAAATTGAAATCTGTTAAAACCTCAGTTTCACCGAAGCTCTTATATATATTTTTCAATTCAATGATTGGCGTATTTCCCATCAAAACCTCCTATAAAAAATTCGTTTTAACAAAGTCTAAAAATTTGGCGGAGTAGAAATCCATATAAGTCTCGCTCCTTTTTCAGAACGAAGTCTATGACCCTTATCAGCCTTGTAGTAGAATGTTTCTCCGGCTTTTGCCGTGTAAACCTTATCTTCTCTTATTATCTCAACAGTTCCTTCCAGAACATAGCCGAACTCCTCGCCTTCATGTGGTGCATCCGACATGGTTTCCCCGCCGGGTTCTATGGTCACCCTTATAGGTTCCATGGAATTCTTCTGAGCATTTGGAACTATCCACTCTACAGTTACACCTATATCTTTATCTTCCTTAACAAAATAATCATCTTCCCCAAACACTGTCTGAACAGGTTCCCTTGGAGCAAAAAAATCAGCTATATCTACCCCAAGGCATTGAAGTATGTCCTCCAGCGTAGCTATTGATGGAGATGTGAGATCCCTCTCTACTTGAGAAATGAATCCCTTTGACAGCTCTGCTCGATCTGCAAGTTCTTCTTGTGTGAGACCGTTTATAATTCTCAGTTCTTTAATTCTTTTCCCTATACTCATTTCAATCATATAATAAACGCAAAGTTTAGTTTTACTAAACTAATTTACAGCATTTATACCGCTGTGTCAAGGGAAAAAATAAAACAGCCGGGAATAAATCACAGCTGTTTTGAAAAAAGAATGTGTAGATAGTATATTGCTATAACATAGAACCAATCATCAGAATCCTCCCCATATATTTGGAGGAATTACCACGAATGTGGGGAATAAAACAGATTCGCCGAATCGATTCTGTGACTATTATAGCACAACTCATCTCCCTTGTCATTTAAATATCGAATAAAAGTCAAAAATTTTTTAAATAAATTTATTTTTGCACAAAGACAATATTTCAAATTACGGCTTTCACTCTACATATGCTGACACCAACAATTACGGTAGAATTATGGCAAATGTGAGTGAAAAGTTGCTTTTATTTATTTTATTGATATAATTATAATATCTAAGCAAAGGAACCGGTGATTGTTATGAAAATGAAAAGACCATCAAAGCTGGAGTCTTCACATTTGGTCTGCGGCGATAATTTTGATAACATAAAGCCCAATCAAACTATCCGACAGCTACAAGCACAAGAAACCAAGAAGCAGATTATCGATAGTTTCACGGCACTCATATCAGAAAAGGACTTTGGAGATATCGGAATTAAGGACATTTGCAATGCGGCAGGAATATCTGTCGGTGCATTTTACCACCACTTTGAAAAGAAAAGCAGCCTTCTTTTGGAGCTTTATCAGGGCTGCGATGAGTATTTTTTGAATGTTGTTTATCCTGATACTATGGGCATGAGCCCTGTTGACGGGGTTTTTGAATATTTACATCAGCAATGCATTTTCACTCAGAAGATAGGAAAGGAATCAATCAAAAGTTTTTACAAATTCCAAATCGACCAGAAGAATGATTTCTTTGTTTCAATGACACGAGGTTTTAGCGTGGTTTTAACCAAGCTCATCGAGAGATGTCAGGATATTGGCTCACTGACTGATTGTGAAAAAGCTGAGAACATTGCACATGAACTTCTGATTCTTTCAAGGGGCATTATTTATAACTGGTGTCTTGCAGATGGGGAATATGACATGAGTCGGAAAGTCGACAATATGTGCAGGAAGTATCTTTCATACTATTCCGTTGATCGAAACTGATTACTTTTAAAACATTCCCCCATTGCAGCAAATTGCTTGAAAGTATAGTGCAGCATAGGAATAAACTTCCATATCCTTAAACAGATCAAAAGCCCTCGGAACTCTTCCGAGGGCTTTGCTTAATGGAGCGGACGAAGGGAATCGAACCCTCAACCTAGCCTTGGGAAGGCCATATTTTACCACTAAACTACGTCCGCAAATATAGCTGTAAATATCTTATTTCTATTTACAGCATATTTTCAAATTATCTTACAACCGGACATAACCGATTAACTGATGAATATTTTACACTATATCTTTGATCTTTTCAAGTATAGTATCCGGAATAAGCCTGCATTGTTCTTGAGAAACGGACGCAACAGAGACACGTATACCCTTAGCCAGAGGGACAAGGAAGATACCTTCTTCCTCCAGGAGTCTGCAAACTTCCTTCGGATTTTCATGGGGAATCGATACGAAAAAACCACCGTCATACGGCACCATGGGCAGGCCTATGTCCATTCCTCTCTCCTCAAAAGCTTTTCCTCTCTCTAAGAGCATATCCCTTATTTCTTTCCTTTCAGAAACTACCTTGTCGAGAAGTTCCTCATTCCCATAGATTTTTGCTACGATCTCCTGTGGCAGTCTCGGGCTGTTAGACCATGACCCCCTCGAAGAGAATTCCATAGCCTGTCTGAACTCCTCCGCAATTTCTTCAGATTTTGCAAGGCAGATGCTTCCGCCACATCTCATACCATACATGGTTAATGTCTTTGAAAAACTGTACCCGACTATAGGTAATAAGCGCTCAGAACCTTTCCCGAGTACTTTGAGGAAATCTCTGTATTTCCCTTCATCTCCTGCAAAGTCAATATAAGCCACATCAATAAAGAGTATTATAGCCTTATCCTCATATCCCTCACTGCTGAGGATTTGAGAAAAGGCCCCTATTATTTCCACCCATGTATCCTCCGAAATTGAATACCCTGTCGGATTATGAGCAGGAGTGTTCAGTACGACCACAAGTGTGTCCTGTGTACTCAAAAGTCCCTTGGCACTATCCATAAGGTTTGTAACTGAAAATTCAAACTCTCCATGCGCACCCGTCGAAAAAGTTTCAAAGGTTTTAATTTTACGTCCGATTTCGCCTGCAATTGTTCCATATGGGGACCAGTGCCAATCTGTTGTAAGAACATAGTCTCCCGGTACAGAATAGTTTGCAATTGTATTTCTTATCGCCCCTGTTCCTCCGGGAGTTGCCACTGCCTCAGAAAACAGTCCGTATTCTTCAGGGTGAAAACTCCCAAAGGCAGCTTGTTTCAAAGCCATCTTAAACTGAGGTATGCCTCCTATAGGTGCATACGCGGCATATTCTTCAGGTTTCATATTTCCATACACCTTCGCCACCGAGTCCAAAACCAAAAGATTGCCATCATCATCCAGAAGTGCTCCGATTGTGCCATTGATAACTGCTCGATATCCTTTTTCTTGAGCCATCTTCTTAGCTCTCATACTGATTCCAAAAATTGCATCTTCCTTTGGAATATTTCTACCGTTTCCCTGTACCAGAATATATTCTCTCATCTCATCACCACCATGTTAATCTTTTCGCCTAAATTTGAAAACTTTTCTTCATATTCTGTCATAACGTTATTATGAGCATATTCTGAGTTATGCAAATCTCTTGTAACAGTCAAAATCTCCAGTCCTGCGATTTCTATTTCTTCAAGAGCCGACTCAAAAAGCCCGTCGTTATCTGTCTTAAACTGTATGAATCCGTCAGGGGTAAGCAATCGTGAATACGCCGTGAGTCTCTTATGATAAGTTAAACGCCTTTTCGCATGACGCTTCTTGGGCCATGGATCACTGAAATTCAGAAATATCCCGTCAATTTCTCCCGGTCCCCACATCTCATCGGGTCTGTCCACGTATCCCAAGAAAAATCGGATATTGGATAACGCCTCATCTTCTGCGAGCTTCATAGCTTTATGGGCCACACTCTTTTGTCCCTCAACTGCCACAAAACAGTCCTCTGGCATACGACTCCCCATAGAAGTGATAAAACGGCCTTTGCCACACCCTATTTCAACATATAATTTTGGATGACATATCTCATTCAAACCCGGATTTATCATTTCAGGGAAAAAATCTTCTATCCAATGTCCCGGTCTGACAGTATCTTCTCGTATTATGACATGCTCATAGGACTTTAATTTTCTTTCCAAATTCTTCGTTTTTCTCTGTCTCATAGAATTACGCAAAAATATCCTTATGCTTATCAAGCAGCTTCTTAAGAGGTAGCCCCAATCCGTAGCAGGCAACCGCCTGTCCCCCTGCCACCCACAACATGCAGAGCAGCAGATGAGCATCCACTCCGTAGTAATACTTCAACATTATCCCAACAATAATACCGTTCACCACCACAGGCGGCAAGGGAGCCAAAAGTATTTTGTGGCGAAGTTTATAGGTACCATATGCCGAAAGCAGGCTGGCTAAACTGCCGAATACTACGTCAATAAATCCCACAGGGCTCAAAAGATTAGCCAGAAGGCATCCGATGAAAAGTCCGGGTATCGCCAAAGGGGTGAAAACCGGGAGTATAGTCATCGCTTCAGAAAATCTGAGCTGCATCATACCATAACTCAAAGGAGCAATCGCAATTGTGAGAACAGCATAGATGGCAGCAATTACTGCGGCTGTTACTACTTTTTTCGTATTTAGATTAAATCTCATATATCCGTATTATCTTTCTATAAATTTTATACATTCTTATATCCTTCTGACCGACAGGTGGACTTTTATCTAATCATATAATCTAATCATCTTATATTGAAATTACCGTAAATTCTCAAGGCAATAACAGCCCCGAGAAAGACAAGCTCAATAAAAAGTGCCATGTAATCTTTACCCTCGTAGCGCATTTCGTGCAATCTTGTTCTTCCCTCACCGCCTCTATAGCATCTTGCTTCCATGGCCATTGCAAGATCTTGTGCAATCTGAAAAGCACTTACGAAAAGCGGTACGAGAATAGGTATCAGAGCTTTCCCTCGCTGGAGGATATTCCCGCTTTCAAAATCAGCTCCCCGCGCTTGTTGAGCCTTCATAATCTTATCAGTTTCCTCAATTAAAGTTGGGATAAACCTGAGTGCAATAGACATCATCATTGCAACCTCATGCGTGGGAACTCCAATTTTTTTCGTGGGGTGTAGAAGCTTTTCAATTCCGTCAGTGAGTTTAATAGGCGTTGTTGTAAATGTCAAAAGTGATGATCCGATTATCAGCATCGTCAGCCTCAAGCCCATAAAAACAGCCATATAGATACCCTGTTCGGTTAACTTCAAAAATCCTAACGTGAATATGATATCTCCCGGATACATGAACATATTCAGCAAAAAAGTAAATATAAGGATGAAAAAAATCGGCTTCATGCCCCTAAGAATATAATTGAGCGGAACTTTTGAAAGCAATAGAAACATAATGAGTGGAACAGCCGAAATACCAAATCCTATAAAGCTCTTAACTATAAACAGCTGAATAATGAAAATCAACGTGAGAATGATCTTCATACGTGGATCCAACTCATGAATTACAGACCTGGATGGGTAATATTGCCCCAGAGTAATGTCTCTAATCAAAATTCTCACCCCCCGTCATGTAATTGTAAATCGCTTCTTCGACCTCATCTATATGCACCGCATCTGACCGAATTTTCACTCCTCTATCTTCAAGTTTATCAAACAAAGCAGCTGCAGGTGTCGTGCTAAGTCCCACGTTTCTGAGCATTTTTCTTTGTTTAAATATTTCGTCAACCTTTCCAAAGGCCAGTACGCTTCCCCTATCCATCACCAAGACCTTATCGGACATTGCGGCAATATCTCTCATGTTGTGTGAAACAAAGATAATGATGCCTGAAGATTCCCTATGAATTTTCCTGATCATATTAAGGACTTCCCTGTGAGCAAAGGGATCGAGGCCGGAAGTAGGCTCATCAAGGATCAAAACGTCCGGTTTCATTGCTATTACTCCGGCAATAGCCACCCGCCTTTTCTGACCTCCTGAAAGCTCAAATGGAGACCGCTCAGAAAGCTCATCATAAGACAGGCCGACCATCTCAAGAGACTCTCTAACAGTTTTCTCAATCTCCTCAGCCTTTACTCCAAGGTTCTTCGGACCGAAAGCTATATCTTTAGCTACAGTCTCCTCGAACAGTTGGTATTCAGGATATTGAAAAACAAGACCTACCCTTTTTCTGATTTCAGTGAGCTTTATCCCTTGGGCAGTAATTTCTGTTCCGCTGATGACAATCCTTCCGCTATCCGGCTTTAGCAGGCCGTTCAGATGTTGAAGCATCGTAGATTTTCCCGAACCTGTATGCCCTATAACTCCAAGAATTTCTCCATCTTCGATATTGAAGCTTACATCTCTCAGAGCAACCTTCTCATCCGGATTTCCCTTATTATATGTATGAAATATGTTCTCTACTTGTATCGACATATGAAATCCACTAATTCCTCTTCTGTAGTTACAAAATCAGGCACAGGTATGCCCCTTTTTCTAAGTCTCTTTGCCATATCCACTGCCATTGGTATCTCCATGTTGGCATTCTGTAAAATTTCCTCTTCTTTGAAGACGACAGAAGGCCTTCCGTCGAGCAGAATCTTTCCATCATCCATAATGATTACACGATCCGCCTCAGCAGCCTCTTCCATAAAATGAGTTATGAGAATTATGGTTATACCTTCATCGCTCAACGTCTTAATGATATCCATCACATCTGCTCGCCCTTGGGGATCGAGCATAGCAGTTGGTTCATCAAATATTATGCAATCCGGCCTCATTGCCAAAACCCCTGCAATGGCTATCCTTTGCTTCTGACCTCCTGAAAGCTGATGAGGTGCACCAAGTAAATATTCAGTCATGCCGACAGCTTCAATGGATTCGTCGACTCTTCTTCGGATCTCATCTCTTGGTACTCCAAGGTTCTCAGGGCCGAATGCAATATCATCTTCAACTATACTTGAGACCAGTTGGTTGTCAGGATTTTGGAAAACCATTCCTGCTGTTTGTCTCACCTTCCACACAAGTTCATCGTCTCGTGTATCCATACCTGCAATCAGAATGCGTCCGTCAGTTGGCAAAAGTAAACCGTTGAGATTTTTAGCCAGGGTGGATTTCCCTGATCCGTTCTTACCTATAATTGCAAGGAAAGTTCCTTTTTCAACATCAAAAGAAACGTCATCTATGGCTTTCTCGACCTGTTGCTGATGTTCTCCCTCGTAATTTTCCTCTCTGATATATTCAAATACTAAATTTTCTATTTCTACGATTTCAGTCATATCTACATTATATCCGCACAGGCATGCTTTTTCAATAAGAACCAAAGAATGACAAAGATTTCCGATATATAAATAAAATTCCTAAATTCTAATCCACAAAACACACAGAATCTACAAATTTTCAACACTACATAAAATCCGCCCCAACGAAGGTGTTAAGGCGGAATGACAAGCAAACTTTGTTTCACTAAATCGTCGCTTGCGTAAATCTGAACTTTTTGTTTTTACTATGCCGCAGTATTTTCCTTTGCAGCTTCTTTCTTGACAGGAGCTTTCTTAACAGGTGGCTTCCTCATATTTACAATTGCATAAGTTGGGCAAACCTTTGCACAAGCACCGCAGTTCTTACACTTTTCGGGATCGATGAAAGCAAGGTTGTCTTCAACGTGAACTGCATCAAACTTACATGCCTTTTCACACATCTTACAACCAATACATCCGTTAGAACAAACCTTCCTGACTTCAGCTCCTGCAGCTATGGACCTGCACTGTACAAGCACCTTGTTCTTTTCTGTAGAAATCCTTATTACTGAGTTCGGACAAGCTTTAGCACACATACCGCACGCCACACATGCTTCTCTGTCAACCTGAGCAACGCCATCTATCACTTTGATGGCATCAAACTCGCAGACTCTCTCACAATCTCCAAGACCTATACATCCGTAAGGACATGCAGACACTCCGCCGAAAAATTGCTTTGCTGCGGAACAAGTCTGAATTCCTGCATATTCCATAATTTTCTTCGTTGCCTGGTTTGTTCCATAGCACTGAACTACTGCCACATCTCTGTCTGTTCCACCTGCTTCCACTCCTAGAATTTCAGCAAGTTTAGCTGCAACATCAGGCCCTCCTACAGGACACTTGGTACAGCTTACAGTGTGATCATCTGCCATTGCATTGGCATAATCATCGCATCCTGCATAGCCGCAAGCACCGCAGTTAGCCCCGGGAAGTTCTGCTCTGAGAGTTGAAAAAGTCTCATCAACAGGCACGAAGAAAATCTTAGAAGCTATCGTAAGCATCGCTGCAGCCACAAGACCAATGGCAACGACAATTAATATTGCTGTTAACATTACCCGGTCCTCCTTACTGGAACAATCCACTGAATCCCATGAATCCCATGGACAACATTGCAGCTGTAATCAGTGTGATTGGAACACCCTTAAACGCTTCGGGAACACCGGTTGCTGTCTCAAGTTTCTGTCTTACACCTGCAAACAGTACCATTGCAAGTAGGAAACCGAGACCGGCACCTGCTGCGTTCAAGAGAGAATTGATGTAGTTGTATCCGGCATCGATGTTAGAAATACAAACACCGAGTACCGCGCAGTTTGTCGTTATAAGCGGTAGATATACACCGAGGGCTTTATGAAGCGATGGTATAAATTTCTTAAGCATCATTTCAACAAGTTGTACCAGCGCAGCTATAATCAGAATGAATACGACCGTCTGAAGGTACCCGATTTCAAACTGATTCAAAACCTGCATGATTGGCCACGTTGCTGCCGTTGCAAGAACCATAACGAATATAACTGCTATTCCCATACCTGTTGCTGAATCAAGTTTCTTTGAAACGCCAAGGAATGGACATATTCCAAGGAACTGAGCCAATACGTAGTTATTAACCAGAACCATACTCATTACTATGGTGATTTTCTCTGCCATTTTAGCCCTCCCTTACTTCTGATTTGACATCGGCATCAGGCTTCTGACCTCCGTCACCTTCAGTCATGTCCTCTATTACATTATTGCCTTTTGCTTTTACTTCCGCTCCGCCGATTTCCGATGGATCGTTGCCTTGAGCAACGGATCCTTCCCTTGCTTTGGATTTAAGCTCAGCTGCTCCTGTAGGAACAGCCTCTCTCTCATTCATTTTTGGAGATTCCACTGCGGTTTTATCGGCCTCAGCTTTTGCCTTCGCTGCCTTTGCAGCCTCAGCCTTCTTCGCCTTCTCAGCCGCTCTTCTGTCAGCTTCCGTAGTCCTGAATCCCGAACATCCGAACTCTCTAACGAGCTTTGACTTATCCTTGGTGATCATGTATACACCTGCAATCAAAATTGCAAATACGAAGAATCCGCCCGGAGCAAGATTAAAGATTCCCATCTGTTCAATATGTCCGCCAAGAATGTTGAATCCAAGCAGACTCCCTGCACCGAAGAATTCTCTTACAGCACCCATACATCCGAGAGCCAGGGTAAAACCAAGACCCATTCCGATCCCGTCAAGTGCAGAATCAATAACATTGTTCTTGCTTGCGAACATCTCAGCTCTGCCGAGGATTATGCAATTTACCACAATTAGCGGAATAAACAATCCCAGAGAAGCATACAGAGATGGCACAAAGGCCTGAAGCAACATCTGAACTACAGTTACAAAGCCTGCAATTACTACAATGTAGCAAGGAATCCTAACCTTATCAGGAATAATATTTCTCAAAAGAGAAATTACAATATTTGAACAAATAAGCACAGCCATAGCTGATACACCCATACCAAGACCGTTGAAAACAGAGCTTGTAGTTGCAAGCGTAGGACATGTTCCAAGGAGAAGTACCAATACAGGGTTTTCCTTGATGATACCTTTAGTCAGGATGGCCAATTTATTATTCTTCATTACTTGACACCTCCTACTTTCTTAAACTGCTCAAGTGCAGCAAACACACCGTGATGGACACCATTTGATGAAATAGTCGCTCCGGTCACAGCATTGATTGTGGTATCTTTCTTAATATCCTGGTCCATAAGCTCTGCCTTTCCCTTATACTGCTTAAGATGTTTAGGATCATGAGCCTTGGTTCCAAGTCCGGGTGTATCGGCATGGTCAACTACCTTGACCCCCGTGATTGCACCGTTCTTATCGATACCAACCATTTCTGTTAAAAGTCCGCCGAATGACTTAGTCTTAACAGTAACTACCATTCCTTCTTTGTTATCTGCTACAAAACAGTCAGTTACAAAGACTTTATCTTTTTCGAGTACGACAAGGTCTCCGTCGTATGCTGTAAATTTATCGGCAGCCGGCAGAAGTTCCGCCCTTGTTTTGTCTGCTGTCTTTTTGCTGTTCTCATCGATGATAGGCTTAGCCACGCCGTATGTTGCAGCAAGTGCAGCAGTGATAACCAGACAAATTGCAACTAGTACGACAATTGGAGCAACGTATTCTTTGAAAGTGTTATTTTTTTGCATTTTTCTTCACACCTCCTACAACGTTTCTCTTGATGAAGAAATTATCAATTAGCGGAGTCATAATGTTCATCAGCAAAATTGAGAATGAAACTCCCTCAGGATATGCTCCCCAAAGCCTGATAGCCATAGTAATGATTCCGCATCCAATACCGAATACAATCTTACCCTTAGGCATGATCGGAGTGGTTACATAATCAGTAGCCATAAAGAAAGCACCCAACATTACACCACCTGCACAGATGTGAAAAACAGCCATCTGAAGGGCATTTCCATCACCGGAAAATCCGTAATAAACAAGTGCTATCACAAACACTGTACCTATGAAAGCTATCGGTGTATGCGGAAGAATTATCTTCTTAGCAATGAGGAAAACTCCTCCGATGATAAGAGCTATTGCACTTACTTCTCCAAGCGAACCACCGATAAATCCAAGGAACATCTCCATGTTCGAAGGAAGATCCTTCACCGACCCCTCAGCCAAAATACCAAGAGGTGTAGGCCCTGTAGTTGCATCTGCAACCTTTACGGTTATAGGAAGCGGCCAGCTTGTCATCTGTGTTGCAAAAGAAACGAATAGTACAATTCTTGCTACAATTGTAGGGTTTGCAACGTTCTTGCCAAGTCCGCCGTAGAGCTGCTTTACAATTACAATGGCAACAAAACATCCGACAACTGCCATCCAAACAGGAAGACTCGAAGGGACATTGAATGCAATCAGCACACCTGTAACAGCAGCCGATAAGTCTTGTACTGTCTGTCTTTTGTGCGCTATAACATTGTATAGATATTCAAAACCTACGGACGCAATCACACAGACTGCAGTCAGCAGAATAACCTTCCATCCAAAAACGTATGTACTCACAAGAAATGAAGGTACCAAGGCTAAAAGCACATAGCCCATGGTTCTCGTCGTATCCAGGCTTGTCACCAGGTGTGGAGCCGATGCGACGGTCAAGTTGTTATAAGCTTGTCTTTCCATTTATAATCCGGCCTCCTTTACTACACCCTTACCCAACTTATTCATGAAGCCGAGAGGTCTTCTCGCAGGACATACGAATGAACAGCTTCCGCATTCCATACACTGCATAACTTCCAAGTCTTGGAGTTTCTCGGCATCTCTTGCTTCATATGCATCAGCAAGAGCTGTAGGTATCAGACCGAACGGACATGCCTCATGGCATCTTCCGCAATTGATACATGCGGTTTCCTCCGGAATGACAGCCTTTTTCTTAGAAAATGCCAAAATTGCGTTGTTGTTCTTAACAATAGGCATCTGATCCGAGAATATTGCTCTTCCCATCATAGGTCCACCCATTAGAATCTTCTTAGGCGGATTCTTATATCCTCCGCAGAATTCCATAACATCTGCGATAATTGTTCCTATTGGAGCAAGGACGTTCTTAGGAGTTGTAACCGCATCTCCATCGACAGTCATTCTCTTATTAACAAGAGGAATACCATTTCTGAAATACTGTCCGACAAAGGCAATCGATGTCACATTAGACAATATAACTCCCAGTGCTGCGGGCAGAACCCCTGCAGCCATGTGCTTACCTGTAATTTCATAAATCATAACACGTTCAGCACCCTTTGGGTATCTTGCAGGAAGAGGGAATGTCTTAATGTTGTCGTGCCCCCGGGCTTTAAGCATCTCATCCAGTTTAGCTATAGCATCAGGCTTGTTATCCTCTATCCCGATGAAACCTTTACTCAGATTGAGATACTTCATTACAAGAATCATTCCGTCAATGATGTCCTGTGTATCCTCAAGCATCAGCCTGTGGTCAGATGTGATAAAAGGCTCACACTCTGCAGCGTTAACAATCAAAGTATCAACCTCATCCATATTCTTAGGATTGAACTTAATGTGTGTAGGAAACGATGCTCCTCCAAGACCAACAAGACCACTCTCTCTAATAGCGTGCACAAAACCTGCCAGATCAGAAACTTCAGGAACCTTAATATCTTCAGATAGTTCTTGCTTCTTGTCTGTTTCGATTACCACGAGGGTATCATTGCCGCCAACGGCTGACCTTTGGGTCTCGATAGCCTTCACCGTTCCCGAAACACTTGAGTGAATCGGTGCACTGACAAACGCGTCAGTATCTCCTATCTTCTGGCCCACCTTAACTGTATCGCCTTTAGCAACAAGGGGTTTACATGGTGCACCGATGTGCTGTGACATTGAAATTTTCACTATGTCAGGAATCGGCATAACCTCAGTCTGACATTTGGACGTATTCTTAAAATGTCCCGCATCGATGCTGTGCAAATGCTTTGCATTTGAACTCATTTCTGCAACCTTCCTTTCTTATAAATTGACATAATCATACATAGCACATTATACACCACATCCCTACAAAAATCATTATTTTTTAAAAACTATGTTCAAATTATAAAAAATGGGGTATAATTAGAGTCATAATTGAATCAGTTAGCAACGTGTTGCAGTTTAAGTAAGGTAGCTACAGAAATTGTATTGTGTTAGAAAGGTTGAAAAATGGGAAAGTTACCACATATTCATAACAAAAAAACCGAAGAGTTGATAGATATAATGCCGGATCCTAAGATTTTTGAAATGTCTGCGGATCTTTTCTCTATACTTTCGGATAACAGCCGCGTTCGCATCCTATGGCTTCTATGTCATACAGAGGATTGTGTTGCAAATATAGCTGCTGCTGTGGATATGTCATCTCCTGCGGTATCTCATCATCTTAAGCTTTTGAAAAATGCCGGCATTCTTGAGAGCACCAAGAGAGGTAAAGAGGTATACTACACCCTCGCTGACAACGAAAAGGCATGTGAAGTTCACAAAATCATTGACACAGTTTTCAAGATGGATTGTTTCAACGATTTGATAAGATAGTCCGCGAATTTGGAATTGTACTTCGGATACCTTTGAGGATTTCTTTTTTCTCTCGGCTTATTCTATAGCTTTCAATTGCCTTCTGAACAGCTTTTCGCTTCACCCAATCCGACAGCATACCATTTGTCAGATATGGGAGGGTTTCGTCCCATCTGAAAGCTAACGCAGTGGCAAAATACCACGCAATCATCATTTTCACATAGTATTCGTCTGATTTTACCGCTGCCACCATTTTGATATATTCAGTAGAAAAATTATCATCAAGAAAGTATTGCATCAGGCAACCAATTCCATAGCGCTTGGTATATTCATGGCCGGATTCCAGCCATTTTTTTATTTGTTTTATAAATTTGCCGTTGGAGACAGATTCCCTGAACACCTTTGGTCTCATCTGATCGCAAGTCGCCCAATTATCCACAAAGGGGAGAAAAATATCAACCCGGCGCAACGCTTCTGTAAAATTATCTGTTTCGTTGATAAGCATTGCATGAAGTTGATTCTCATCATAAAAGTAATGGGGCAGATCTCCCAGAAACGCCCCGTATTCTTTATCCCTGTATAGCTCCTTTGCCAACTTCCTCAGTTCGGGAGTCCTAACTCCGATTACTCTTTCCAAATCAACCGTCGGTATTAATTTGCTCTGGAAACTCCTATATTTCAGGTCTTGCAACTCCATCAGCCGTTCATAATAAATGCTTTTCTTAATCATGATACCCTATTTTAAATACAGTTTCTCTTTTTACATTCTCTTTAATTTCATTCTCCAAGAAACTCTTTCCTTATGCGATTGCCTGTTGCAGTTCCTGCCAGTCCTCCAAGCCCGGTTTCTCTAAACTCAGGCTCGAGGGCATCTCCCACTTCCTTCATCGCCTGCACCACCTCATCAAGCGGAACGATTGATTTTACTCCCGCCATTGCCAAATCCGCCGACGTTATAGCATTCACCACACCTGAGGCATTGCGGAATGTGCATGGATATTGAACAAGACCCGCTATCGGATCACAAACCAATCCCATTACATTCACAAAAGATATGCTTGCTGCAGTTAATGCCTCAGAGGCACTTCCCCCTCTCATGGCTGTAATGGCTGCCGCTGCCATAGCTGCCGCAGAACCGCACTCCGCCTGACAACCTCCTTCAGCACCTGCGAAAGTTGAATATTTTGCGATAATCTTACCTATAGCTATGGCAGTAAGAAGCCCGTCTTCAAGAGTTTTTTCGTCAAGTCTGTACTTATCTTTCGCTGCCATAATAGCCGCCGGCAAAATTCCTGAAGATCCGGCAGTGGGTGCTGCAACGATTTTACCCATAGCACAGTTTACTTCGCTTGTAGAAAACGCCATCGCCATTGCCTTCATAATAAAACTGCCTGCCATCGGTTCATCTCCGCCCTCTCTTTGGCTCGCCTCATTTGCTGCCTTCGCAAATCCATCAATCATACTAAACTTGCTGTCCGTAACTCTGTTCAGATTCGCCCTTGCAGAATTTTCCATGACATTGAGAGTTTCCTTGAGATACTTCCTGATGGTTTCCTCAGTTTTCTTCCCCCTTGCAGCAGCTATTTCTTCTTCCATCACAAGGTCAGCGATTGTCTTATTCTCAGCCTGACAGATTTCTATTATTTCCTTTTCTGTATTCAACATTTGCTTTCCCTCTTCGCTCCTTTTATGATTTCAGATTTCGACATATTTTGCTGTAACAAACATCTGGGCACCCATTATTGCACCCTTAACGTAGTCGGAAATGCTGTTTCCTACCTCAATTGTCAGAGTTACAATATCTGAAAGGGGATCCTTAACAGTATTTATGCTCTCAATATTGTAACCATTTCCGCTCAAAATACCTGCAACATATGCCACTACTCCCTTTTGTTCCTGATACTGGAGAAGTAAAGTCGGATGTATACCACGAAACCGGACATCCATGCCGTTGATATTGACAATCACCATTGTGCCGCCACCTATTGAAGACCCGATTACATATTCTTTGCTTCCGTCCCCATAGTAAAATATTATTTTTACGGTGTTGGGATGAAATTTATCTCCTAAATCGATTTTGGTAAACTCATAATGAAGGCCGTCTTCATCGGCAAGTTTAAAAGCATCCTGAATTCTTGAATCATCTGTTGCAAATCCCAGAATCCCACCGAGTAATGCTCTATCTGTACCGTGTCCCTTATACGTGTATGCAAATGACCCGTGAAGCTGAAATTCCACTCTCGTAAAATTTTCTTTTGCTATGCTTTTCGCCACCTTTGCAATCCGGCAAGCTCCTGCGGTATGGGAACTTGACGGTCCTACCATTATGGGTCCTAAAATTTCAAATGCACTTAATTCCATTGGTTTCCCTATCTATTCCTTATTGTTATTATCTATATCCTACATTGAGATTATATGTTTATTATCTTACCTAGTCAAATATTTTACACAAAAATATCGCCCTCCGGATTAGTATGCATAAATCGGAAAGCGACAACTTTTTGTTTATTTATATTCAAATACCAAATTACAGAATATATTTACTCCCACGTTCATTGCATCTTCATCAATATCGAACTTAGGTGTATGTGCAAGATGAGTGAATCCCTTAATTTTATTCCCTGATCCCACATGTATGAATGTGCTTGGAATTTTTTGTGCATAGAATGCGAAATCCTCTGCACCCATTACAGGTTCTTCCATCTTCTCGATTTTATACTCGGGAAGATTCTCCCTAAGTATTTTTTCAGCATATGCGGTAACCTTATCATCATTCATTAAAGGTGGTAAACCATGGAGGATATTTACTCTAGCCGTTGCCCCGTAAGCTGTAGCGAAATTCTTTGCGATATTACTTATGGCATCGATAATTTTTCCTCTCGTATCATCTTTTAGACATCTAAGTGTACCGGATACGCTTGCAGTCTCAGCTACAATATTTTTTGCACTTCCGCCTTTTACCATACCTATTGAACATATGCCTTGGTCCAGGGGATTCATTCTTCTTGACATCCACGTTTCTATACCTCCAACTACCTTGCAAAGTATTGAAATAGCATCCACAGTATTCTGTGGTTCACCTGCATGACCTGCCTGACCTATTATTTCAATATCAAATTCATCAGTTGAAGCCATCATTCCACCATATCTTATCATTATTGTTCCAATTGGATAGTTATTAAAAACATGAATACCAAACATACACTTTATCCGATTAATGATGCCTAACTCCTCCATTTCTTTGACAATAAGTCTTGCTCCTCCAAGATTTGGACCTTCCTCTGCCGGTTGGAAAATCAACAAAATGCCGGTTCTTAACCTCTCAGCATTCTCTTTTATTATCCTGGCTGCGGTTAATAATGTTGCAGTGTGAGCATCATGACCGCAAGCGTGCATTATGTTAGGATATTTAGACGCATACTCCACCTTGTTTTCTTCTTGAAGCGGTAAAGCATCTATGTCTGAACGAAGGGCTATATACTTATCGCTTGCTCCATTTATTCTACCTATAACACCTATTTTTGATGGTATAATTTCTATCCCATACTCTTCCAGTTTATTCTTTATAAACTTTTCCGTTTCCGATGTATCAAAGCCTATCTCAGGATGCATGTGAATGTAGCGCCTATTGCTCACCGTTTCGTTTTTATATGTGTTGACGGATTTCTGAATTTTATCCTTTAACTCTTTGTCCACGTCATACCTCCTCAGTTGTGTTATGAATAATTGGTTGCTATCGCCAGAAAGACAAATCCAATTTGAGCCAAAAAGCATATTGAAAACAGTGGCATTATCCATTTGTAATACTTTCCAAGAGGTATTTTAGCCATAACACAAGCTATAACCATGAATCCTGTCGGTATGATTAAGTTCGATAGACCATCACCAAACTGGAATATAAGCACAGCAATTTGCCTGTTCATACCTATAATATCTGCTATAGGTGTCATAATCGGCATCGACACAGCTGCCTGGCCTGAACCGGATGGAATCAAGAAATTTAAAACCGTCTGAAAAACAAGCATTGCAATGCCGCTCAAATACAAGGATAATCCTTCAATCATACTTACACAAGCATGCACAATAGTATCGATGATGTTTCCTGCGATACATATAGTGAGAATAGCTCTTGCAAAGCCAACTATTAGTGCTGCCATAACTCCGTTTGCCAGACCCTCTACATATGTTTTAGCGATTTTATTCGGTGTCCACTTATTAATTATTCCGACTACAACAGCTAAAATCATAAATAATCCTGCAACTTCGTTTATATACCATCCTTGTGTCAACAGCCCCCAGCCCATAACACATACAGTTAAAAGCAACACTATTAAAGTCAATTTCCTAGCCGTTGTCATCTCAGTGTTAAGTTGTTGGCCATTAACTTCCAGGTGGGACATATCTATGCCGTACATAAATGATTTTTCCGGATGCTTCTTTACTTTTTCTGCATACACCAAAACATAGGTTATGGTAATTGCAGTCATTACCGCAAGAATAACAATTCGGAAGCCGAGTCCTGAAAAAATAGGGATTTCTGCAATAGTTTGTGCAACCCCTATCGTAAAAGGATTTACAGTTGCAGATGCAAAACCGACACCTACCGGAACAACTGACATTCCCACTCCGACCATAGGATCATATCCCAATGCTATTGAAACAGAAACAAAAATTGGTATGAATGCAATTATCTCCTCATATGACATCGTACCCGTGCTGCCCCAGACCGAAAGAACAACCATAACTACTACTATAAATACCTTTGCCATCTTAGGGTTCTTCTGTGTTTTTCTAACCATGGCTGCAATGGCCGCATCAACAGCACCTGTTCTCTGTAACAAATAAAGGCTTGCGAAAGCAGCGAAGATTAGAAAAGTAATGTTAGCTGCCTCAATTAAACCTTTTTCCACGTTAACAAACATGTCAAATGGGTTTACCGGTGTCTGTGCCACCCTGTGAAAACTTTTTGGATCGATTAGTTCTTTCCCGGATGCTTCATCCAAGTAACGATCGTAAGAGCCTGCCGGCACAATCCATGTCATTATTGTTGCGATCACAATAATTATTCCTAAAATAATTAAAATATGTGGTACTTCTCTGGATTTCTTCTTCCTAACTTTAACTTCGTTGTTGATAATTTCATTGTCTTTCCCCATGACTTCCTCCTCTCTTCACTCTTAAATCTCCTTATAAAAAAATTATAGACCATGGAATGGTTCCAAGGTCTATAGTTAAATTATATATTTTAATTTTTATTTTTATTTATTCTTAAGCGGTATCCACACTTCATAATAATCCGTATCTTGCTTACTCAAGTTTCTAAAGGCAACCGCCCGAAAAATAAGATCACCTGATATCTCATGACCTGATTCATCTATATACTCAATAAGCTTTAGAACTCCCGAATAATCATTATTTGCCTCAGTCTCAATGAAAGCATGTAAAGACAAACTCGACTCAATTACCTTAAATGGTATCTCAGAAAATATCTCTCTTTTCGTATAATTCTTATCATCAACCAATGATAACGCCCATTTTAGCATTTTATCGCGCTTTTCCTCCCTAAGAAACAGAGACTCATAATTTGGATCAGAAAGGTACTGCATACCATGTATAAAAGTAAGCCTCGGCACGGCCAACCTGTCAAGTCTTTTAAACGCCTGACTTGCCTCCATTAAGGCTTTCACATCATCGGTAATTTCAAGAAAAACAAACTGTGGGGATTGAATTATTTGCGGTTCATCCAAAGCGGCAATTATGTTCCTATAGCTTAGCTTATAATCTTCAATCACTCCCCACATATATTCCAGCTTTGATATCTGTTTATCGATCTGAGCCTGCCTAACCTGCATAATAGCTTCAGCTTTTTCAACAGAACCGTCTTTCATCAACATAGCAATATCTTTTAATGATACGCCCGCTTCACGGAGGTCACGAATATATGCCATGCAGAGAAAATCCGCACGGCTATATATACGATATCCATTTTCATTGTTCTGAGGCGGTGACAAAATACCAAGTTTGTCGTAATGTCTAAGGGTATCGCGACTGATCCCGAAGCACTCAGCAACCTCCCCTATTTTATATTCATTTTTCATTTTTCATTTTTTATCTATTCAATCTTTTTAGGTTTAACGTAAACCATCACCTTATCATCTTCCCTGAGTCCCGCTATCTTCCTGCCATTCGCCCGAAGTT
Organism: Clostridiales bacterium; assembly: GCA_022766365.1. Taxonomy (GTDB): domain Bacteria; phylum Bacillota; class Clostridia; order Peptostreptococcales; family Anaerovoracaceae; genus S5-A14a. The sequence goes on from JALENW010000019.1 coordinate 52,976, forward strand.
CAGATAAGAACTCTGCCATATCCCTGCTTATTCTCTCTCCTATGGCAACAAGAGGCACCCCCGGAGGGTATGGGGCTAAAACGGAAGCTGCTACTCTGTCGCCTGCCTCATTTAGATCAACTAACTCCTCTTCACTGCCTGAAAGCATTTCCCAATCCAACTCATAGGCGGGCATGAGCTTGCCCCAAGGCATAATATCAAATGGCGTCTCATCCTCCTCTTCTTCTCCAAACAAAACCGTCAATTGCCTTTCTATTTCATCCAGAGCGTTCTTATCATCGTGTTCGATAGCAACCAAAGCAGCTTGCGCTATATAGGAAATTTCTTCTCCTTCTTTTGCTTTCTTCTCCTCGACGGCATGCTCTCTATCCAACGCAGCATCAATATAAACGCCGGAAATATCCTGAAGCGCAGACAGCAGCTTCATGTAATCATTTCGCCCATTTCCTATTCCTGTCATACACATGCATATAGGTCCGTCATAAAGCTCCGTCAAAATACCTCTCTCTTCCAGTTCCTTGGATAGTCTCTGCCCATCAAGGCCTAAAAAAGTCCCGTCAAGATTAATCTTTGTATCATCAAGACTGTCATCCATCATGAACATAAACCCTTTAATCCAGATTGCCGTTCTTGCAAAATCATCGAGGCAGCTTCTCCATTCTTTAAAAAGCTCTTTTCCATGCTCTTTGATGATATCTGCATTTAAATCCAATGAATTCATCAAAAGATAAGATGGTGATGTGCTCTGTATAAGTTCAAGTTTTGAAGCAAGTTTCGGTATATTTACCCTATTCCCATAAACATTCAAAATCCCGCTTTGAGTGAAAGACCCCAAGGTCTTATGTGTGCTCACCACTACAATATCTGCTCCCTGATTCTCTGCCGCCTTGTCCGGAGCCATGAATTTAAGATGTGCTCCGTGGGCTTCATCGACTATAACGCATGCTTCGTTTTCATGTGCAATCCCTGCAATTTCACCTATATTACTGGTGATTCCATAATAGTTCGGGCTTGCCAGAACGATGGCTCTCGCATCAGGGTGTTCTTCAAATGCCCTTCTCACAGAATCTACAGTCACCTGTCCTGAAATATCGTAATCCCTTGTTTTTTCAGGACATACGTATATAGGCTGAAGTTGTCCCAATTCCAGAGCGTTAAAGACTGACTTGTGACAGTTTCTTGCAACGATTATTTTTCCTCCAATCGGAACAGATGCCAGAATTCCTGCCAAAATGCCGGCACTGGATCCATTTATCAGCAAAAAACTTTCCCTGCTCTCATAGAGCACTTTGTATTTATCCATGGTATGTCTGAGTGCTTCCTCAGGCATGAAAAGATTATCGGCGCCTGAAATCTCTGTTATATCATAGTCCGGTCGAACGACCTCCTCCATAGGGATTCCAATTCTCTTGAAGAGTTCCCCATTCTTATGTCCCGGCATATGAAACGATATGGGTTTTCTTCCCGCATGGTTTTTTAAAAATTCTCTGAGTTCCGGTTTTTCCATATGTTATCCCCTAAGTATATTTCTTTACACCTCTCCCTGTACATTCACATCTACAGGAGTTTGAATTAAAATATCTTTCAATTTGTTTACATGCATATTATACACTATTTTCAACGCAAAAAGGAAATTTAAAGTTTAATATATTTAATGAATATATTCATTACAGCATTTATCCGGCGGGAGCACTGATTTGCCCGGAAATTTCTCATTCCTGCGATACAGGAGCAACCTTAAACATTGCCTGTTGTGAGTGGCTCTGTTTCATACAGGTTATTTAGGTATTCATCCCAATCATTCGGTATTTTATTAAAAAACATATCTTCATAAGTTCTGCACATCAAAGGTCTTGATGACAACTGTTGTTTATTTCCTTTTATATGTGAATATAATGCCGATTGCAGAGCCTGTAATAATAAATGGTACCAATCTGACAAAGATAAATTCAAATCCATGAAATATGGTGCCCGCAACAGCCAGTTCCGGATTCTTGTAATCCCATGTCAAATACTCACTATTCATATATAACAATACTACAAATATCACCGCAGTAATTCCACATATGAACATCAGCGTATAGCGAATTATGCGAATTTTTCTCGCATGTCCCTTGGCAAACTTATAATTAATATCCTCTAATTTCTCAGCGATATCCCCTAGGTTCACTTCCCCTCCATAATCCTTCCTGATGGTTTCTCCCAACAATACGTTAACGGATGTATCCAGCTCCTCTGCTAATGATATAAGCATCGATGAATCCGGGACCGACAAACCCTTTTCCCATTTCGATATTGTTTGTCTGACTACGTTTAATTTAACTGCTAATTCTTCTTGTGACATTCCTTTGGCTTTTCTTAAATTTCTGATGGTTTCATTTAACATATTCGTACCTCCCTTGTTCTGACACAATTATTAAATCTCAAGACTGCCGTTGCCACAAGCAATGCAAACTAACACCTATCACGATTTATAGAAATTATTCCTCCGTTCAATTATTATAAACCTTTGGTTTTTGCTCTCACCTGTCATTTATGCTAAAATAATTGCGAATGGTTGCGATTGATTATATCGGAATGAGGTAAAAAATGGCAAAAAAGAAAAAAAGAAATACAAAAGGAAAGATAATCTCAGCTGCATGGAAACTTTTTTATGAACATGGTTACGATGACACGACTGTTGATGATATTGTGGAGGAATCGGAAACCTCAAAAGGCTCCTTTTATCACTACTTCAGCGGAAAAGACGCTTTACTGAGTTCCCTTTCTTATCTATTTGATGAAAAATATGAGGAGATTTCAGAGGAGCTGCCCGAAAACCTTGACACCGTGGGTATTTTGTTGTACCTTAATCAGAAACTGTTCTTTATGATAGAAAATGAGATTACGGTGGATTTGCTTTCCAGACTTTTTTCATCACAGCTCGTCACCAGGGGCAATCGTCATCTTCTTGATCAAGACAGAACATACTACAAACTGCTAAGAAAAATTATTCTGGCAGGGCAGGAACGTGGTGATCTTAGAGATGATGTCTCCGTTAACGAAATAATAAAGGCCTACGCTATCATGGAGCGAGGCCTGATGTATGACTGGTGTCTTTGTAACGGCAACTATTCTCTTGCTCAGTACAGCCTAGGGATAATGACGAATTTTCTGAGCAGCTATAAATGCTGCTGATCAGCATTCATATTTTCATTATCCGTCTCATCACAGGTGACTCAGATGATTCCCATGTGCTCAGCTTCACTCTTTTGAAAACTATCCTACGCATGGCAATACGAAAGTGAATGATCTAATGGATAATGGTAAATATGAAAACTTCGCCCGTCGCGATGACACACAAGCATATTGACAATTATGGCCTCTAATTTTACATCACCACATGTAATCAAATGGAGTCCCTGCACGGTACTTACACTACATCATATAAACTCAAGCCTACATCGTTTTTATTTCTTTTATCTTCTGACTATACTTCAGGAGAAACAAACCCCTCAAATCACTGTTATGTCTAAGGCCGGGCAGAAAAGTCATCTTCAAAGGTTCAATTCTATTATGTCAATAGAAATTAACTTAAATCACGTAGAATTTAATCCCCGTTTAAGATCCCGACTTGGAAATTTTTAAATTTCCGTTGTTATAGGCAACGTCAACAAAAGATTCAGCTTCGGGAGTCATCTCATCTGCAACTGCCCCGAGTACCTCTGAGAAAACCTCAATCTTATCTTTGGGAAACCTCTTTTCAATTCTGCTGATAACAATATCAATGTAGTCGTAGACAACCCCATATAAGTTCGCATACTTGTCCGTAGCTACCAAATAATACTCTCTCTTATCGTACTGGCTTTGAATTTTCTTTATGTATCCCTTCTTAATGAGCTGCCCTATCCTATAAGTAGCATTAGGAGGTGATAGCTGTGCGGCTTCGGCGAACTCATTGATAGTGGGCTCCCTAAGAGCACCTATGATTTCCATACACAAAACTTCAAAGGACGTAAGGTCATCATTCTTACCATCACCCAAACTTCTGAAAGCTCTACTATAAAGCAAAAGTTTAAACTTGTCATACACTCTAGAAAAATTTTCTTTAAGCATCTTTTAACCCTATCGAAATATTAACAGATCTCAGTATTTCCAAAATTATTTTGTCTTCCGCTCCTCAGCATAACTTTAAAAAGCAAAATTCTCAATGACTCTCCGGAAACCAAAATTCTGTAATAAAGTAATAACTATGTAACGCTAAAGGAAAGATCTCCCTCGCAGACAATTTTATCATTCACCTTTGCGACGGCATGTCCAAAGCCTACAGCTCCCCTTTGTCCTGTAATTTCACAGAACAGCTCCAAAACATCCCCCGGAACAACTACACCTCTGAATCTGCAATTCTTAACACCACCAAAGACGGCTATTCTTCCGCGGTTTTCCTCTAAACTCAAAATTGCACACGCTCCTGCCTGTGCGAGTGCCTCTAAGATAAGTACTCCGGGCATTATGGCTTGCTTCGGAAAATGCCCGATAAATTGCATCTCATTTGCCGAGACACACTTAATCCCTCTGGCAAACTTTCCCGGCTCCATATCCAAAATCCTATCCACCATGAGAAATGGATATCTATGGGGAAGAATTGCCTTAATATCTTCTATATCAAGTTTCATGAAACTACTCCTTATTATATACCAATTTACCTGAGATTTCCCACAGATTTGAAAACTTTAATTTATTTTTGCGAATATGAGAGAAGAGTTGTGTCCGCCAAACCCAAGAGAATTAGACATAGCATATTCGCACTTAGCAATGCTTTTCCCGACATTTGGACAAATATCCAGATCACAATCCTCGTCGAATATTTTGTATCCGATTGTAGGAGGCACAAAGCAATTTTCGAGAGCTTTAACAGTCAATATGCTCTCTACGGCTCCGCCGGCCCCCAGGAGATGCCCGGTCATGGATTTAGTTGATGAAATAATCAAATCCTTAGAATAATCTCCAAATGCAAGTTTAAGTGCTTTCGTTTCTCCCCTATCGTTTAAAGGCGTTCCGGTACCGTGAGCATTTACATATCCTACTTGTGAAGGATTAATTCCGGCATCTTTCATAGCAAGCATCATAGCATTTGCCGCACCGCTTCCGTCCTCAAGAGGTGCTGTCATATGATGAGCATCACATGAGGCTCCATAGCCTTTGATTTCTCCTAAGATTTCAGCTCCTCGGTTCACGGCATGCTCGTACTCTTCAAGTATCAGAATCCCGGCTCCTTCTCCCATGACAAACCCCGTTCTTTCCCTATCAAAAGGTATCGATGCCCTGACAGGATCATTTGAATCTGACAATGCCCTCATAGACGTAAATCCGCCTATTCCAAGTGGAGAAATACAACTTTCCGCACCGCCACAAGCCATAACATCAGCATAACCGTCCCTTATCTGACGAAAAGCACCGCCTATAGCATCCGTTCCGGAAGCACAGGCAGTAACCACACATGTACAGCTTCCTTTAAATCCAAGCCTGATTGCTATGAGACCTGCCGCCATATTAGTTATGCTTGATGGAACAAATAGCGGAGAAACTCTGTCGAAGCCATTCTTCTCGCCTTTAGAATGCTCCCTTTCTATCGTCGGCAACCCTCCGATTCCACTGGCAACATTAACTCCGAATCTTATCGGATCTTCTTTCTCCATGAAAAGGCCGCTCTGTTTAAATGCTTCGACAGCAGCATACAGCCCAAACTGGGTAAACCTTGCTGTACGCCTTGCTTCCATTTTGTCCATAACTTCTGTCGGGTCGAAATTTTTCACCTCTCCGGCGACTTTCACCTTAAAATTCGAGGTATCAAAACTTTCTATCATGGAAATACCCAGTCTTCCCGATCTGGCCCCTTCCCACATATTCTCAACACCGATTCCTATGGGAGATACCGCACCCATACCTGTTATAACGACACGTCTCATCATTCCTCCTTAAACTGCAAACTGCAAAACTTATTCTAAAGTTAAATTGCGGCTTCAAAACTAATTTCAAAACTAATTTCAGAACTAAGCATTGAGGCTAAATTGCAACTCCGCCATCTATTCTCAAAACTTCTCCTGTTATGTATCCTGCACCATCTGAAACAAGAAATCTGACGGCAGAGGCAATATCACGCGGACTGCCTATTCTCTTTACGGGAATCATGTCCTCCATAGAATTTTCCACATCTTCAGAAAGTGCTGCAGTCATATCAGTATCAATAAATCCCGGCGCCACTGCGTTCACAGTTATACCCCTTGTGGCCATCTCTCTCGCTAAGGATTTTGTCATGCCTATGAGACCTGCCTTAGCTGCAGCGTAATTTATTTGTCCTGCATTCCCTATCAATCCTGTTACCGAAGAAATGTTGACTATTCTGCCAAACTTCTGTTTCATCATAGGTTTAGCCACCTGTCTCATCATGAAGAATGGTCCGTATAGATTAGTCTTTATGACAGCGTCAAAATCCTCATCGCTCATTCTCATTGCCAGCGAGTCCCGTGTTATACCCGCATTATTCACAAGTACATCTATCCTTCCAAATTCGTCTATCGCAACATTACATATAACCTCACAGTCTGAAGAATCCGAGATATCTCCCTTTACCGTGATTATTTTGATGCCTTCATGCCCGGAAAGCTCAGCCTCTCTTAGACTTTCCTCCATAGTTTTCTTTGCAGCATATTCATTGCTTGCATAATTGATTACAATATTCATTCCTGACTTTGCAAGTTCAACAGAGATAGCTCTCCCGATACCCCTGCTGCCACCTGTAATAATAGCTGTTTTTTTGTCCATTCTATCTCCTTAAAGCTTCAAACTTAGTAAGATCTCACTCCTCCTAATAGTTTATAATCTTAACTATCTGCACACATAAATATCTATCTCCCTTTCAATATGTCAAGAGCATTTTCAAACTCCTTAACATTGGAAATCCCAATAATTTGAACGGTTCTGTCGATTTTATTTTTAAATCCTGCCAGGGTTTTTCCCGGACCAATTTCCACAAAACAATCAACTCCAAAAGCAATCATTCTCCTGAGGGAAGCTTCCATAAGCACTCTGCCGGAAACCTGCCTCTTCAACATATCTCCCAAATCCTCATTTTCCCTGTATATATTACCTGTGACATTGGAAAAAACCTCAAACTTGGCGGTGCCAATACTCATATGACTGATTTTATTTCTAATGGCTGCCCCGGCAGGCTTCATATATGAAGTGTGGAAGGGACCGGAAACCTTTAGAGGAATTATCCTAAGTGCCCCTTTTTCTTTGGCCGTTTTCCCGACCCTTTCAACTGCGTTCCTTTCGCCGGAAACTACCACTTGCCCCGGACAGTTGAGATTTGCCACTTCAGCAAAGCATTTTGTCGTGGAGCATTCTTTACATAATTTCTCAACCTCACTTATATCCATTCCCAAAATTGCTATCATTGCAGAATCTACATCTCCTGAGGCCTTTTCCATCTCTATGGCACGATATTTCACCAACTCTATTGCTTCTTCAGGTTCACAAAACACTCCTGCTGCTGCCAGGGCAGTGTATTCCCCAAGACTAAGTCCGGCAGCATAATTGGGAGTTATTCCTCTGTCTTCCAACTCTTTGTAAATTCCAAGACTCACTGCAAGCATTGTCGGCTGCGTATTATATGTCCTTGAAAGGCTTTCATCAGGACCCTCAAAAGCGATGTTTTTTTGCTCATCACTTAAAATGTCCATTACTTTTTTAAATTTCGGGAATCTATCGTCTTGATAGAAATCCTTACCCATACCTACCTTCTGGCTTCCCTGACCCGGGAATAAAAATGCAAGTTTCATTTATTCAATTCCTTTCTGTTAGAGTAGGAGTTAGTTACATACGTAAGAATCCATGATATAGCAAGGTGCACTTCAACTCATTCATAAATTCCCTATTCGAAAGCTGCCTTTAGCTCTGTCATAAGTTCCTTCACGGAAACTATTTTGTGAATTTTCCCGGCGTTTACACCTGAAAAAAACAGCCCGTTTTCTTCGTCCCCATAAAAAGCGGCTATTAAGGCTTCGCTTATGCAATAAGGCGTAGTTTGGGGATTACATGTTGTTATGCAATTAATACATTCCTTAGGTGGTTTTCTGCATTCTTCCTTAACATCTTGCAAGAGTTTTGAAAAAATCGCTCTCCCCGGCAATCCAACAGGGCTCCGGATTATACGCAGGTCCTCTGCCTTAGCCCTTAAAAGAACATTTTTAAATCCATCCCGGCCGTCACACTCATGGGTCGCTATGAATCTCGTACCTATCTGCACTCCCATGGCTCCCCAACTGATTGCTCTTTTAATATCATCTGTATCAAAAATGCTCCCGGCTGCAAATACAGGAATATCCCCTGCCACATCAACCACATCTCTGACTATGGCCTCAAGGGAATAATAATTATTATCGGAGAATTCTTCAGGTTTAAATCCGAGATGCCCGCCTGCATCTCTGCCCTCTACGACAAAAAAATCAGGTAGTCTTTTGTGATTTCTTTCCCACGATCTCATCATAAGCCTTGCAGCCTTGGCACCGGATACTATAGGAGCCAGCAGAACACTCGTATCTTTTCCCGCATATTCAGGTAGGCTCAAAGGTAGTCCGGCACCTGAAATAATACAGTCTACACCCTCCTCAACTGCAACCTGAACACATTGCTTAAAATCTTTGGTAACAGTCATTGCATTTATACCTATCATTCCATGTCCGCCTGCAATCTGCTTTGCAAGTCTGATTTCTTTTCTCAAAGCATTTTCATCGGCCTTGATATGATCCTCCTTGAAATTCTTTTCCCGAAACCCTATCAGCGCAGTGGAAATCACTCCCATACCGCCTTCTGCAGCAACCGCCCCTGCAAGATTACCCATGGATATTCCCACACCCATTCCGCCTTGAATTATCGGGTAGTCCAACCTGCTCCATTTGGGATTTCCTGCGGATAATTTTTCAATGATTTTCTTCCCGATGCTGCCCATATTTTCATTAACTTCCCGGAATTTTTTCATATCTTCTCCTTAGCTTTCTCATACTCCTTCATTATCGAAACAAGCATTTCTTTAACAGGTTTGACCTCATTCACAAAAGCAACACTCTGACCTGCCATCAAAGATCCATGCTTCACATCGCCATCTTTCACAGCCTTCCTGAGAGCACCAAGAGTATATTTTTCAAGTTCCATCATATCGGCGCCTGCCTGCTCTCGCCTAAGGTATTCCTGTGCCATTTGATTCTTGAGTACTCTCACAGGAGCCCCTGATATTCTTCCGGTTACTATCGTACTTCTGTCCCTGGCATTCAATATGGATTTTTTGTAATTTTCGTGTATAGGACACTCCTCGCTGCCGAGGAACAATGTGCCCATCTGGACTCCCGACGCTCCCAAAATCTCAGCAGCGAGTACTTGCTTGCCCGTAGCTATACCTCCGGCAGCTACGACAGGTATATTCACAGCCTCAGCCACCAAAGGTAGCAGCACCATGGTGGTCAATTCTCCAATATGCCCTCCACTTTCGGATCCTTCTGCAATGAGACCATCCACACCTAAAGATTCCAGCCTCTTTGCCAACGCAACAGATGACACAACAGGGAAGATTCTCACTCCCGCATCTTTCCACATTTTCACGTATTTCCCCGGGTTACCTGCACCTGTTGTAACCAGAGAAACTCCCATATCTCCTATAATTTCGGCCATCTTATCCGCTCTTGGGTTCATCAACATCAGATTTACCCCGAAAGGTTTGTCGGTGATGTCCTTAGCCTTTTTTATCTCCTCTGTCAGAGCATGCTCATCCATCGCCCCTGAACCGATGATTCCCATAGCTCCTGCTTCTGACACCGAGGCTGCAAATGCGCCTGTCGCTACCTGTGCCATACCACCTTGAAAAAACGGATATTTTATATCAAAAATCTCACTAATTATCATTATGTATTTCCCTTTTGTCTCCTTATAGTTTACAAATCATGACTCCATATGTGAGTCCGGCACCGAATCCGACAGAAAGCACCTTCATTCCTTCTTTCAAGAGTCCTTTTTTCCTCATATCACCAAGAACTACCGGTATGCTGGCTGCAGACGTATTCCCGAAATTTTGAATATTTAAAAACGTCTTTTCCATGGGAATTCCCAGCTTCTCCATGCTGCTTTTTATAATTCTCTCATTTGCCTGATGAAACACAAACCAATCGATTTCTGAACCATCAAACCGGCTTTCTTTCAGAACTCCCCTGACAAGCTCCGGAACCTTGTTTACTGCGAATCTATATACTTCCTGCCCCTGCATCTTTATCTGAGGGTCGAACCTTTCACATGACAAAGCCTCACTGTTTGCTATGAGCCCGTTCTTGGATATAAAATATCCGTCATTCGAGCCGGTACACACTACAGCCCCGGCTGCATCTCCAAATAGCACATCTGTGTTTCTGTCATACAAAGGCATGACCTGAGAAATTCGTTCACTTCCTACTACAATTATTTTGTTGTATCGTTCTGTTCTTAACAGAGCTTCTGCAACTGTACAACCATATATAAATCCCGAGCATGCTCCATTGATATCAATGGATAGAATTTCCTCTTTGAGATTTAAGCGACCTGCAACTTCGTTCGCTACCGAAGGAGTTGCTCTATCCGGTGTGAAAGTGCAGACGATTATTCCGTCTATTTCTTCCATGTCCTTAATGTCAGCATCCTCTAGAGCATTGCAGGCAGCGGAATATGCCATATCTGCATTGGTTTCATCTTCGGCAAACCATCTGCTTTCAATTCCTGTCTTTTTTCTTATCCACTCATCTGTTGTATCCATAATATTTGACAGATCGTAGTTTGTCACCTGTTTCCGTCCGTGAGCGTTCCCAAATCCTATGAACTTCATCTATACTATACTAAATCCTTCCCGATACGCCTTAACTTTCTGTATCTCTTTTCCACCAGAGCCGATGGCTTGAGAAAAATAGTTTCTTCCAGAGCTTTTGCGATTTCATCTCCTACTCTTTCAAACATTTCCTGAGAAAAACGTATACCGCCTGCTTTATCTTTTTCCTCCATTATTACCTGATCACAAATACCCATATTTAAAAGCTCAAAGGCCGTCAATTTCATATGCTTTGCAGCATCTTTCCATCTTTCCGGATCTTTCCACAATATGCTTGCAAACCCTTCCGGAGATAGGATAGAAAAAATGCTGTTTTCCATCATTATCATCTTATCCCCGAAACCTATAGCCAACGCTCCTCCGCTGCCTCCTTCTCCGATGAATATGTTTATCACCGGAACTTTGATGCAACTCAAGGTGAAAATGCAGTGGGCTATAGCACTCCCCTGCCCGTTTTCTTCTGCTTCTTTTCCGGGATATGCACCGGGGGTATCCACAAAAGTTATCACAGGTCTTCCAAATTTTTCCGCCTGTAGCATAAGCCTTTCCGCTTTTCTATAGCCCTCAGGATTAGGCATACCGAATCTGCACTTCAAATTATCCTCTAAAGTTCGTCCTTTCTGCTGCCCTATTATTGTCACAGGCAACCCCCTGAATTTGCCGATTCCACCTATGATGGATCTGTCTTCTCCATATAGCCTATCCCCTGCCATGGGAATAAAGCTGTCAAAGATACTGTCAATATACTCCTTTGAGGTCGGTCTTTCCTTTGAGCGAGCCAGTTCTACTCTTTCGAAAGCCTCCATCTGTTCCTCAGTTTTCCATTTCTTATCCTTGCAATCAAAGGTCTTATATCGATTCATGCTCATCCATAAGTCAGCCGTCACAATTTTTCGCTTTGCCTTTTGGGGCAACTTATTATGTAACTCTAAAATTTCCGCCAGGATTCTTCTCATGTCCCGCCTGTGAACCACTTGATCCAAGAATCCGTGATCCATTAAAAACTCAGCACTTTGAAATCCCTGAGGCAATTCTTCACCTATCGTCTGGCGTATCACTCTCGCTCCTGCAAAGCCGATCAGAGCTTTTGGCTCAGCAAGTTGTATATCGCCTAGAGATGCAAAACTTGCTGTTACTCCCCCTGTTGTAGGATCTGTCATTACGGAAACGAACAAATTCCCTTCATCACTGAATTTCTTGATAGCAGCTGATGTCTTTGCCATTTGCATAAGGGATATGATTCCCTCCTGCATTCTGGCTCCCCCCGAAGCCGAAAATATGATAAGAGGGAGGGATTTCTTCCCTGCATATTCTGTTGCTCTGGTTATTTTTTCACCTACCGCCATGCCCATGCTAGCCATGAGAAATCTACCGTCCATTACGCATATGACTGCTTTGTTTCCATCAATTCGACATGTTCCCGTGATGACTGCTTCAGGGATTCCGCATTTATCCTGAGTCTCTTTGATTTTCTCTCCATATCCCGGAAAATGTAGCGGATCATATCCCTTTATCCACCTGCTGAATTCACGAAACGAACCCTTATCACACAGACTTTTAATCCTTGCATATGCAGTCAAATGTCCGTGGTAATCACATGATTTGCAAACGTACAGATTTTCGCGTAACTCATGTCTTTTGGCGGTTTCTCCACAGTTTGGGCATCTTAGCAATTCATTGTCTCGTTTTAATTGTTCTATGTTGTCTTCCGTCCTCAAAAGATGGTTGATAGTTCGAAATAGATTCTTTTTTTCTTTAAAAAAATTGTTCATAATTGTGTAAACTTAATAAATTAAATCATGCCGTCCATATCATCGGCCGTTTTAAGAAACTCTATCATAGTTGCTGCGTTTTCGTCCATGAAGGCTGTGGTATAATCTCCCCTCAAAAATGATTTGTTGTAAAGAATCATATATTGAAAAGACAGAGTGGTCTCAATTCCTCTGACAATCATTTCCCCTAAGGCTCTTCTCATTCTTCTCACTGCTTCAATTCTGGTATCCCCGTATGTAATTATCTTTCCTGCCATAGAATCATAGTAAGGACTGACCTTCGAACCGGAATGAAGTGCACTTTCAACTCTTACACCGTTGCCCCCGGGAAAATGTATGAAGTCTACCATTCCCGGTGAGGGTGCAAAGTTCTCAAGCGGCCTTTCTGCACATATCCTGCATTCAATAGCATGCCCTTTAAACCTCACATCTTCCTGGGCAATTGTCAACGGAAGTCCTGAGGCGATTTTCAGTTGTTCTCCTACAATATTTATCCCTGTTATCATTTCGGTTACCGGATGCTCTACCTGAATTCTGGTGTTCATTTCTATGAAATAGAAATTGTTCTCTCCGTCAAGGACAAACTCCACAGTACCCGCTCCTTCGTAATTTGAAACTCCGGCTGCCTTTACAGCAGTTTCACAAAGAGCGTTTCTTGTTCTCACATCAAGGCCAAATGCCGGAGCTTCCTCAAGCATCTTCTGATTTTTCCTCTGTATTGAACAATTACGCTCCCCCAGGTGAATAACATTCCCATATGCATCCGCTATTACTTGAACCTCTATATGCCTTGGATTCAAAATGAGTTTCTCCATGTACAGGTCTCGATCTCCGAAAGCAGTCTCTGCCTCCATTCCGGCTTCTTCAAATGCTCGCTCCATGGACTCCGGCGAATCAACTCTTCTCATTCCTCTGCCACCACCCCCTGCTGATGCTTTTATCAAAACAGGATATCCGATTCTTTTCGCAGTTTCTTCGGCATCCTTCACATTTTTTAAAACACCGTCAGAACCCGGAACTACAGGCACATCGAAACTTATCATCATTTCTCTCGCTGCTGCTTTGTTTCCCATAGCCTCAATAATCTCCGGCGATGGCCCTATAAATTTAATGCCGTTCTCCCTGCAGAGTCGTGCAAACTTTGAATTTTCCGACAAAAAACCAAACCCGGGATGTATCCCGTCACACTGTTTTCCCAAAGCAGCCTCAATTATATTCTCCATGTTCAGATAACTATCTCGAGGTGATGGACTTCCAATGCATACGGCATCGTTTGCCAAGATAACATGAAGAGCACTTTCATCTTCTGTAGAATAAACAGCCACGGTCTCAATGTTCCTGTCGATACATTCTCTTATTATCCTTACCGCTATTTCCCCACGGTTTGCCACCAGCACACGCTTCAGCATTTTTCTACCTCGAACAAAACTTCACCAAATTCCACCATTGTGTTGTTTTCACAGTTTATTTCCACAACTTTAAGTCTATATGGTGCACTCACTTCATTCATCATTTTCATAGCTTCAATGATACAAAGCGGTTGCCCTGCTTCCACTACATCTCCTCGCTTTACAAAAGGGGGCTTGTCAGGTCCGGGAGCGACAAAACAGGTCCCTACTATGGGACTCTTGACGGTTTCTCCAACTGAGCAAGACATTTCCTGAACTGCAGATTGCCTGTTGCCATCCCCATTACTTTTTGCATGTGTTCCAGAATGTGAAGAAATTGGATTATCATCTTTAGAAATTGATTCCGGAGGTGCAGTGCAGCCACCCCCGGATAGATTTATCCCAGCTGTCTCAGAATATCCTCCGGAGTTTTTTGACAAAGATAAACGAAAGTCCGGAATTTCAATTTCAAGTTCAGCTAAGTCTGCTTCCCTAAAGATGTCAATAATCTCTTTTACAAGTTTCTTATTGTCCATTTTAATATGCTCTACTTTTCTTAGGGAGTTGCCCTATACTACTTGGCAAGGTGTTTCTCGACAATATCCTGTATATCCTTAACTGTTACAAGCTTTTGAAGTTCATCGTCGGATAGCTTGATATCAAATTCCTCTTCAAGTGCCATGGCAAGTTCTACCGCATCCAGGGAATCGATGCCCAAATCATCTGCAAGCTTAGCCTCAAGATTGATTTTTTCTTCATCTACACTCAATGTTTCTACCATCTTGTTCTTAATCTTGTCTAAAGTCATTTTGTTTCTCCTTTTTCGTACTTATAATGCGTGCCTATGTTAGATTTTACTCATTTTCACGGCACTTTCGAAAAATACTTAAAATATTTTATTTAAAAATTTTTAAATATTTACTAGCATACAATATCATCTTTCAGGTCTCATGTCAAATATTTTTAAGTCATTAATCAGCCATAAAAAAAAAGATCGGGTTTGAGATACCCCCGATCAAATAAACAGACAAAATTTTTATGAAATACCGCATAGCCCATATTATTATCCGTGTGTGTTTTTGCTGCTGTTAACATTTTACACGCAGTGAGTTAATACGACTTTTTATTTTGTTTCACATTTAATTTTAAAATCAATCGCGACAAAAGAAAACAAGTTCTATCGGATTCACTTTTTTGTATTCTTGACTACCATAAAATACAATTCTTTTTATACTCGTAACTCAATTATTATCGTCCTTATTTTTTTGCTTCTGTTGCAACAAATAAGTAAAAATCCAAGAAAAAATTGATATGCCTAAGAATATGAGCATGTATTTAAAAGTAGCCAATCCCCTCAATATATCTATAATATTCATTTTAAAGCACCTTAAAAGCAATCATCCAAACCGAGAAGATATATAAGGCCAAGCACATGGAATAACCCTGCTCTATATTGACCATATATTAGCTTCATATTGACCATAAGCGCATTTACACCGCTTAGCAACATAATGGCTACGTTTAATATATTACAACCGTAAAAACATCAATACCTGAATCTATTGCTACCGCTGCTCCAACTTTTACTCAAGGGACAAATCCGGGATGAACTCCTTCCAAGTGGAATCATCTTTATTGTAGCTTAATTCATTGGTTTTACAATCTGTAGTATCTGTATTACTTATCCAAAATTAGGTTGAAGGAGTTGAGTACACAAATCATATGCACACCACGAGAAATACCGTTACTGTTTTCATAACGCTGATTTTCATCTCTTTTTCCATCTCTATAAGATGGTGATTTTTATTTATTCTAACGTTCATTTTTCTATAAATCAAGTCTTTTTCTAATTTTTTTATAGAGCAAAAACACGTAAATTGCAATAACAAGTTGGACACCCTCCGCTAGGCAGTAGCCTGGTAGATTCGGTCGATTTCCTCCTCGAAGATTTCATCCGGGGTTCTGTAACCCAGGACTTTCCGTGGGAGGCAGTTACATCAGGTCTCCACATCGGAGATCTGCTGGCCGGTAAAGTCATCAATCCGCTTACCCTTTGGTATGAACCTTCTGATCAGGCCGTTATGCCGCTCTACGGTTCCCTTATCGCAGGATGTGTAGGGATGGGCATAGTAGACAAGCG
>JALENW010000012.1 GCA_022766365.1 Clostridiales bacterium
TAAGATATGATACAGATAAGGATATCATAGATTACATAGAGCAAGAGAAAAAGACGCAAGGCGTAACGGAAATTTTCAGAAAAGTTTTTCATGAATTTTTAGAGAAAGAAAAGGGAAAAGGTTGAAAGCATTGAAATTTCAACGGTTTTGAGGATGAATAAAATATTTAAAAAACTATAAAAAATTTATAAAAAAGGGGTTGACATAGGTAGACACCTATGCTATGATTAAACCATAGAAAGAAGAAATAAAAAATCTGCTAGAGTTACTTGAAAAAGCGTTAAATAGTGAGATAGTAGACAAACTTGTAATCACTATCAAACCTAAAAAGTAAAATAACAGGTAGGGTGATGGATTTACCATCACCCTAATATTAAACTAAATTCGCATTGTAGTCAAGGAGGAGTAAATTATGGAAGCAAAAGTTGAAGTTAAATATAAAGATGGTAGTAAAGAAGTTAAATATTTCAGTCAAAAAAAATACGACAAGAAAAATACAACACAGTTTAGAATGAAATTGAATAATAATACTGATAAAGATATTCTAAAGTGGCTTGCTGATCAATCTAATAAGCAAGGAGCGGTTAAGCGTTTAATAAGGAATGAAATTGAGAAAAATAAATAACTCATGGTACATTTGTACCACATTTGTACCACACCTTGTACCACACTTCGGGGGGATTTTGGGAACTTTCGGGAACTTTTAAGGCATAAAGTTTGGAAGAAAAAGAGAAATAAAAAAACCCTTGAGACGTTGGAAAATCCAATGTTTTCAAGGGCTTTCTTTGATGGTACACCCACAGGGGTTCGAACCCTGGACACCCTGATTAAGAGTCAGGTGCTCTGCCAACTGAGCTATGGGTGTATATCCGGCTCTCCGGAGCCAACATCGCAAGAAATAGTTTAACACCGACAAACCATCTTGTCAATAAAAATTCTGCAAAAATATCCGTAAAATTCGGAAAATTTTTAAGAATATTGAAATCCGAGACAGATGTGCTAAAATAATCTTAATATCACAATCAAACAGATAATGAACAAGAGAAAAAGCAGATAGGATAAGTTGGAAGATGGATTATGACATTGCAATTATAGGTGCCGGTGTAACAGGCTCTGCCATAGCAAGGGAACTTTCTAAATATGCACTAAAAATATGTGTTATAGAGGCTCATAGCGATGTTTGCGAAGGAACCAGTAAGGCAAATAGCGGGATAGTTCATGCAGGATTTGACGCATATCCCGGTAGCTTAAAGGCAAAGCTCAATTCAAAAGGAGCAAAGAAAATGGAAGCCATGTCGCAAGAACTTGATTTTCCTTTCAGACGAAATGGAGCAATGGTAGTGGCTTTTAGTGAAGAAGAAATTTCCAAACTCGAGAAACTGGCGGAACAATCAATTGAAAACCGGGTGGGAGAACTGAAAATAATTTCGGGAGATGAAGCAAGGGAACTGGAACCCGCTCTTTCTGAAGATATTGTTGCTGCACTGCTCATTGAACAGTCGGGGATTGTATGTCCTTTTAATATGACCATAGCTTTCGCAGAAAATGCTGTGACAAACGGAGTGGAATTCAAGCTGAACAGTCGAGTTACCGATGTGAAAATAGAGGACAGCGGCTACATTCTTACTATTGATTACGATCCACCTGCATATTTCAAGAATAGACAAAAAAAAGGTTTTAGCCATGACAGCTATGACAATTCACAAGATACCAGGCAGAAGCTTTCAGCGACTATGGTTATTAATGCGGCAGGGGTCTATGGTGATTTGATTCATAATCAGGTTGTCAGACAGATAGCCGGAGCTGGTAAAGAAGATATATTAGAAGAAATTACACCGAGAAGAGGAGAGTATTGCCTCTGTGATCACGAATACGGGACTTTCGTACAGCGAACAATATTCCAGGTTCCAACAGAACTTGGGAAGGGTGTGCTTGTAACACCGACAGTACACTGGAATCTGATGATCGGTCCAAACGCTGTCGATATAGATGATAAGGGAGATAACATCACCACAGCAGAAGGCTTGGAAGAAGTTTTGAAGAAAGGAGCGAAAAGTCTCAAGGAAATGCCTGCCAAGAACAAAATAATAACGTCTTTTGCAGGTATACGTGCCCACAGACCGGCGGACGATTTTCTAATAGAAGAAATCAATGGTGCACCGGGATTTATAGATGTAATTGGAATAGAATCTCCCGGACTGTCCTGTGCTCCTGCTATGGGCGAGTATGTAGCAGAAATAGTAGCAAGAAGTGCGTCAGAACATAATCTCTTCAGAATGGACAGGAAGCCTGAATGGAATGGAAAGCGAAAAGGATTCACTGCTCTCTGGGATGCAGCACCTGAAGAACGAGATAAGATGGTCAGAGAAAATCCATCTTACGGACAGATGATTTGCAGATGTGAAAAAGTTTCGAAAGGCGAAATTGAAGAAGCTATAAACAGACCCCTTGGTGCCACCACTCTGGACGGATTAAAACGAAGAGTCAGGACGGGTGCAGGAAGATGTCAAGAAGGATTTTGTACACCGAAGCTTCTTGAAATCCTGGCAGAAAACCTCGACTGTACCGTTGAAGATATAACCAAGAGCGGAGGAAAATCTTTTGTTCTCAGTGAAACTTTTCCGGGGAATACCGAGGAAACTATGACGTTGGGAAACTTAAGTAGGGGAACTGAAGAGGTAAGGGGAAATGAAGAAATATAGAGTGGATATTGCAGTAATCGGTGGAGGACCGGCAGGTCTTGCAGCAGCAGTGTCAGCCCACGAACAGGGAATCCGCCCGTCGAAAATTCTCATAGTAGAGAGAGATAATGTGCTGGGAGGTATTTTGAACCAGTGTATCCACAACGGATTTGGGCTTCATATCTTCAAAGAAGAACTCACAGGACCTGAATATGCCCACAGGTATATAGATATGGTCGAGGCATCAGATATAAACCTCCTTCTGGACACAATGGTTTTGAATATTGATGCAGGATCAGGAGTGCATGGTACCCCATATAAAATTTATGCAACCTCTATGAAAGATGGAGTTATAGAAATCTCGGCCAAAGCAGTCATACTTGCCATGGGATGCAGGGAGAGATCCAGGGGGGCTTTAAATATTCCGGGAACACGTCCTGCGGGAATATATACAGCAGGCACTGCACAGAGACTTGTGAACATCGAAGGAAAAATGCCGGGAAAAGATATTGTCATTTTGGGTTCAGGTGATATCGGTCTCATAATGGCCCGACGGCTTACATTTGAAGGTGCGAAGGTCCACTGCGTTGCAGAAATTCAGCCGAAATCAGGTGGACTTCAAAGAAACATCGTCCAATGTCTTGAGGATTTTAATATACCGTTGCTTCTTTCACATACGGTTACAGAAATACATGGCAAAGACAGAGTTGAAGGTGTTACAATAACTCAGGTAGATGAGAACCTGAACCCCATTGACGGAACAGCCGAATATCGGTATTGCGATACGCTTTTGCTGTCGGTGGGACTTATACCTGAAAACGAAGTTTCGAAGACGGCAGAGGTGAAAATTCTGGATTCTACAGGAGGCCCCGAGGTGGACGAAAAATCGGAAACCAGTAGGAGAGGAATATTCGCATGTGGAAATGTGGTTCATGTTCACGACCTTGTTGACCATGTGACTGAGCAGGCCTATGCAGCAGGAAGAAGTGCAGCTGAATATGTTAAGAACTATAGGGATTTCTAGAGTAATTTGATGAAAGCAGGGTTTAATTGAATCGAGAAGTGATGAGAGAATTAATCTGTATAAACTGTCCAATAGGTTGTGATTTAAAGGTTTATGGAGATAATAGAGATAATATCAGAGTAGAAGGAAACAAATGTCCCAGAGGAGAGATTTACGGAAAAGATGAGGTGCTGAACCCCAGACGTATGGTAACGTCATCAGTTCCCATCAGAAAAGACGAAAAAACAGGAATATATGAGATGGTGTCTGTAAAAACGGAGAGTGCAGTTCCAAAGGAGCTCATCTTTCAGGTGCTTTCCGAAATAAAGAGGATTAAACTGACAGCTCCGGTGGAAGTGGGAGATGTTATACTGAGGAATGTATCAGGTACCGGAATCGATATAGTTGCAACAGCAAAAAAGGAACATTGACGGATTATTTCACCGTCTCTGTTCCTTTTTCCGGCATAACTTCAACTGATATAGCTTCAATATAGGTGAATGCCCCGGCCGTAGGGTCATTGCCTTGACGGACGTAGCCCTTTACTTTAATCCACGTATCACCGATGACAAACCTGTCATATTTAGGATCAGGATTTTTCTTTTCGGGCACGAAGACACCATCCGGCGGAGTGGTATTTGCGCCTTCCGGAGGGGCATTGATTACAGATTTTTCATCACCGTGATATTCTATACCAACATAACCTGCCGTACAGTAGGGACACACAGGTCCCTTTCTTCCTACATAAGTTCTTAAACCGTCCCAAATATAAAATCCTTCTATCTCCACTGTCTTGCCCACATAATCCTTTGGATTTATAAAGCAATCGTTAATCAACGATACGTAATTCTTATCCTTAAAAACGAGATCAACTCCCTTTTTAGGGAAGGTTTTTCTGTGTTTGGCGACATCATGTGGATACTCTTCCTTAGCCATATCTTGATCACCATTTACCTGGGACCCGTTTGAAGGAGAACCGTCCTTGGAAGCAGCAGATTGATTAGTTGAATCAGATGATTTATTTGATGTATCCTCAGAGGAATTGGTAGATGAGTTTGGTATTTTGCCATCAGATGAACTCTTGGCTCCACATGACGCCAGGGTTAAGGCAAGACACAGCGTCAGAATAACAGGAGTAAATTTTTTGCTGAATTTCACTAGTGTGACCTCCCGGAACGTACCAGGGAGCAAACGCCGAAAACTAAAAGATTGGTAATGACTATGCTCGCCCCGGTTGGCGTTGAAAATGTGTATGAAATATATATTCCGACAACAAAACAGAGTACGGATATTACGGCAGATGTTATGACTACCGTCAGGAATCTGTGGCAGACTCTCATGGCTGATATTGCAGGCATCACGACAAGGCTCGAAATCAGCAGGGCTCCCATCATTCTCATGCCGAGGACCACTGTGACGGAGGTCAGGGCAGCCAGGAGCATGTTATACCAGTTTGTGTGAATTCCTGTAGCTCTTGAAAAGTCCTCATCAAAAGTGATTGCAAATATTTTGTTGTAAAAAAACACGAACAGGATCACGACGATGGTTGACAGCACGACGGAGAGTATTACGTCGGAGGTGCTCATTGCCAGTATGCTCCCGAACATGTAGTTGCATACATCTGTATTCATGCCCTGTGTTAGGGAAATGACCATGACACCGATTGCAAGGCTTCCGCTCATCAGGAGTGCCGTAGCGGCATCTCCTTTGATTTTTGAGTTCTCGGTGACCCTCAGAACAAAAAAGGCTGCAACAAGACAGACAGGAATACTGACCATGAGGGGTGCTGCGTTAAAGGCATAAGCTACTGCAAGTGACGCAAAACCTACGTGAGCAAGACCATCTCCAATCATGGAGAATCTCTTTAATACGAGACTGACTCCCAGGAGTGCTGCACACAAGGATACCAGGATTCCCACGATGAGCGCTCTTTGAAGGAATGGAAACTGAAGCATTTGAACAAATTCTGTCATCTCTCTTCCCTCCCTGCTTTCATTGAACTCTCCTCAGCTACGTGAGGGTGATGTCCGCCATGACTTCTGTGATCTTCCGAAATATCTTCGCAAACCGGGCATCCGGTAAACTTTTTCCCTAAATCTGTCGCCATATACTCGTCCGTGGTGCCAAAGAACAGCTGTCTGTTGTCAAGGTGAAGTATACGGCTTCCATAGGTGATGGCTCCATGTATATCATGCGAAATCATTATTATAGTTATGCCCATTTCACTGTTGAGTCTATAAATCAGCTGATACATATCCTGGGTCATTAGGGGGTCAAGACCTGTAACCGGTTCATCAAGAAGTATGACCTTATCTGTAGCACAGAGGGCACGGGCCAGGAGGACACGCTGCTGCTGTCCTCCTGACAGGTTGCCGTAACAAGCCTTGGCAAGATGGGAAATCCCCAGGGCCTCCATGTTGCTGTGGGCAACCTCTTTATCCACCTTGGAATAGAAGGGATAAAGCCCGTGCCGATTCAGTCTCCCTGAGAGTACAATTTCGTAAACGCTTCCGGGAAAATCTCTTTGAGCCGGAGTCTGCTGCGGCAAATAGCCGACTTCATTCGGCTTGAGACCATCTCCAAGGATGATCTCACCGGAATAGGGAGCCTTTAAACGCAAAAGACCCTTTGCAAGTGTGCTTTTTCCGGCTCCGTTTTCACCGACGATGCAGAGGTAATCTCCTTTATGAAGTTCAAAATTCAGGTTTTCAACCACATACTTGCCATCATAGGCAAAAGACAAGTTGCGGCATGTCATCAAAGCCATATTCCCTCCTGTTTAAATTTCGATTACAAAAGACGATTATTCCGGTTGAATTCAATACCGGAATAATCGATAAATTGCAATTTATAGTTTAATTCAATGCCTCTTCGAGTGCTTTTACATTTTTCTCCATTAGGGAAAGATAACTCTCACCATTTTCAAAATCATCTTTAGAGACGTTGTGAACAGCATTCATTAACAGAACCTTCGCACCTGTAGCCTCACCGATACTGTTGGCTATTTTGTTGTTTGAAAGCTCAATGTGAAAAACGACAGGTATGTTGTCGGATTTAATCTTGTCAGTAAGAAATGCGACTGTACTTGCACTGGCCTCCGTGTCTGTTGAACAGCCCGGGAAGGCGGCATAATATTTGAGTCCGTATCGATCAACAAAATATCTGAATGGGAATCTGTCTCCGAATATTATCTCTTTACGTTTTCCATTTTTTACAACTTCTGCAAATTTATCATCAAGCGACTTTAATTTCTTAACGTATGCGTCACAATTTTTCTGGTAATAATCTGCGTTGTCAGGGTCGAGAGCTTTTAATTCCTTGGTGAGCTTCTTAACGATTTCCATTGCGTTAACAGGAGACGTCCAAACATGCTCATCCTGCTCAGCCTCTTCGTGTTCTCCGGATGCCTTGTCGTGGTCGTCATGATCGGAGTCTTCATCATGGTCGGAGTCGTGGTCGTGATCGGAATCGTGATCAGCATCGTGTTCGTGTTCATCAACAGTCATACCTTCTACGTGTTCCTCTGCAACGGTCTTTACACAGTCCATGAGAGTGACAATCTTCATATCCTTATTTTCCTTAGTCCCGTCCAGAATCTTGTCCACCCATTCATCTGAATCTCCTCCGACATAGACGAAGAGTTTAGCATCGTTAACTTTCATAATATCCTTTGGAGTCGGTTCAAAGCTGTGAGTTTCAGCACCCGGTGTCATAAGCATGGTCAAATCGATTTTGTCCCCTCCGATTTCTCTGAGAAAATCATAAATTGGGAAAATCGTCGCTACAACTTTTAGCTTTTCTCCGGACTTTCCGGAAGATTCCTTGTTTTTTCCGGAACCGCAGCCATAAAGGCATCCTATAATCAATACTAAAACCAGCCCTAGGGCTAGCACTTTGCTCATCTTTTTCATATTTTGCTGAATTGTCCTTTCTTATGTATTAAATGTTCAGGAAAAGCATGTGAGAAGCCGATAACCTGAGTTAAAAGACCCGTAGCCGAACAGGATACAACGGCATATTGCAATTAGTACAAGCTGCTGATAGCGGGTGATGTCAGTGCTTGCAACCACAATGTCCATAAAAGATCGTCTTATCAGGATTCACGCTGAACTGATGGTCGCTCTTAAGGTGCTGGTATAGATGATCGATCTCATGACACTGAAAATGAACCATCTTACCGCAATCCTCGCATTGAAGATAGAAGGAAGATTCTTCGGAACTGTCTCCATGGGATACACTGTTTCCACTTCGACCTGAAGCTCTGTATGAAGTCCATGAAACTCCCTCAAGTTTATTGCTGACCACAAGTCCCTCATCTTCAAGATTCTTAAGGTGCCTGTAAATCGTTGTCAAACCCATCTTCTCGCCTGCCTCCGCAAGTCCTTTGCGTATTTCCGAAGCAGAAGAATATGCCTCACCCTTATTTTGCATATACGACAAAACAGCTGCTCTTTGTCGTGTTGCGTACTTAGAAGCCATAATGGTACCTCCTGAATGGTCTCCTTTAAATTTGAAAATCATTTTCAATTTGCAAAATTATTCTATCACTGCAGTATGGGGATGTCAACATATATTTATTTGTTAAATTCCTTGTTTGAGGATATATTATGTGTTAAGATAATCCAGTAATTTTTATGAAATGAACTAGCTGAACATTATAATATTTATCGAGAATATGAGGTTCTGCTAAACCGATCTTAACCTATTTTTATGGAATCATTATTGTTACTTGTTCCAATAAAAATTAAAATTTTATTAACACTGGGAGGTACTTATGAAAGAATTTATAGATGCGTTAACGGTATGGACCGATAGCTTTGACAGCTTCTTATATAGCAATATTTTGTTCTGGGTGCTGATTGCTGTGGGGGTATATTTTACCATCAGAACGGGTTTTGTCCAGCTCAGAATGTTCCCGGAGGGAATAAGAGTTCTTACCGAGAAGAGTCATGATGGTGGGATTTCCTCGTTTCAGGCACTGATGATTGCAACAGCTTCAAGGGTTGGCACAGGGAATATTGCCGGTGTTGCTACTGCCATAGTCATGGGAGGTCCCGGAGCGGTTTTCTGGATGTGGATAATGGCGATAATCGGTGGAGCTTCTGCATTTATTGAATCAACCCTCGCTCAGATATACAAAGAGCCCGACGGGGAGATTTTTAAGGGCGGACCTGCCTATTATATAGAAAAGGCTCTGAAAGCGAGATGGCTGGGAATCATATTCGCTATATGTTTGATCCTTACCTTTGCCTTTGGCTTTAATGGACTTCAGTCTTACAATATTGCTTCTGCATTTGAGCATTATGCCGGAGATCACTATTCAACGGTTGCTCTGGGTATCGGTGCGCTCCTTGCAGCAATCGCTGCATTCCTTTTCTTTGGAGGTGCTCGGAAGATTTCAACTTGGTCTTCCATTCTGGTTCCAATTATGGCGGCAATCTATCTTCTTGTGGGATTTGTAATCTTCGTGTACAACATAGGAAAGGTGCCGGGAATATTTGCCGACATTTTCAGAGAGGCTTTTAACTTCAAACAGATTACTGCCGGTTTTGCCGGTTCATGTGTGGTTTGGGGAGTTAAGCGTGGCCTTTTCAGCAATGAGGCAGGAATGGGTTCTGCTCCTAATGCTGCTGCTGCAGCTGATGTGAGCCATCCGGTTAAACAAGGACTGGTTCAGGTCATCTCCGTATTCATAGATACACTTTTGATCTGTTCCAATACCATTTTCATCATCCTGTGTACCGGACAATTCAAGGTTGGAGGAGAACTGAACGGAATTCCGCTTGTACAAAACAGTGTGAGTACTGTTTTCGGTGAGGTTGGTGTAGGTCTTTTGACATTTTCGGTTGCCCTCTTTGCATTCACATCTCTTATAGGGAACTATTTCTACGCTGAATTTAATTTTAAATTTATTACAGAGAACAAGATAGCTTTGGCAGTTTTCAGAGTTATGGCTGTAATCGCAGTTTTCATCGGAGCAAATTCAAACCTTGCTTTAGCTTGGAATACCGCAGATATACTCATGGCGTTTATGGCTTTGATTAACTGTTTCGCAATTTTGATTTTAGGTAAGCATGCGATAGCTGCTATGAAGGATTACACCAAGCAGAAAGCGGAGGGTAAGAACCCTGTCTTTAAAGCAGCTTCCATAGGTCTTGATAATACAGATGTCTGGAAGTAGTGAAATGGTTCGGTGTTTCTTTCGGTAAATATTTAGCCCTTTCAGGTTTTTCAATAACTTGAAAGGGTGTTTTATTATTGATATAATTATAAGTGCTAAAAGAAGATTTGGAGATTAAGCATGATTAGGGGAGCAATTTTTGACGTTGACGGTACTTTGTTTGATTCCATGGGCGCATGGCATAACGCAGGGTATAACTATCTGAAAAGTCAGGGAGTTAATGCTGACAGGAACATAGGGAATGTGTTCTTTTCCATGACGATGGACGAAGTCGTGGAATATATACAGAAGAATTTCCACGTGCCCGGGGATAAGGAAGATGTGGCTAAGGGGATACACGATCAGGTGGAGGACTACTACAGAGATAGGGTAGAACTTAAACCGGGGGCGATGAATCTTTTGAATACCCTGAGAACTAAAGGAATTCCATGTACCATTGCAACGTCAACTGACCGTTTTCTGATAGAGATGGGGCTTGATAAAGTAGGCATAGGTGGTTATTTTGTCGGTATTTTCACAACATCTGAAGTGGGTAAGGGGAAAAGTTCTCCTGACATCTTCAGGCAGGCTATGCATTTAATGGGAACAGAGGCGAAGGACACGTGGCTTTTTGAGGACGGACTATACTCTATGAATACAGCGAAGGCATATGGAATGTCCGTTGTGGGAGTATATGATAAAGTGAGTCATGAGGATCAGGGAACAATCAAAGAGGTGGCGGATATTTATGTGGAAACTCTTGAGGATCTTAGAGTTGAGGATTTGCAGAGGTGGGTCCGATGAGGAAGATTCTCAATATCGAGTATGGATTTATTCATGCCTACTATTGGATGTATTACGGAATTGTAGGCAGCTTTGCATCAGTGTTCCTTTCTGATAAAGGATATTCAAGCGGTGACATTGGCAGCATTCTCGGAATCGGATGTGTCCTTGCGATAATACTTCAGCCATTCATAGCAGATATGGGGGATAGATCTAAGAGGATATCCGTATTTGGAATTGCTCAAGTTATAGGGTTTGTAATGCTCATCGGGACATTGGGAATATTTATCTTCGACAGGAGGTCGTTAGCCCTTTCAGTGATTTTTGTCGGTCTCATAGCTTGGGTTACTGCACTCCAGCCTCTTTTTAACTATATGGCGTTTAAGATTTCCACAAGTGGCTATCATGTAAATTTTGGATTAGCAAGAAGCGGAGGTTCTCTTGGATATTCACTTATATGCATGATTTTGGGTTATCTGGTTGAGGCTTTTGGAGTGCGTACTATACCAATTGCCGGCATGGCTGTTTTGCTGTTGCTTCTCATTGTGATATGGCATTTGAGAAGGAATTATATCAAAGCATGCAAGATTACAGGTAAAGGGAGTCTTTTGAATGTGAAAGCCGATAATCGGTTTGAGAATTCGGATGCTAAAGAGAGTGTAGGAGAAGATTTCGGACCGGGCGAAGTTCAGATTCCTGTAGATGTTCATACAGATGAGATAACACTGTCAAAATTTATAGGGAAGAATAAGCTCTTCTTTATTTTGAATATAGCTGTTGTATTCATTTTCTTCAACAATGGAGTTTTGAACAGTTTCCTATATCAGATTGTCGGGAACGCAGGTGGAACAAGTGGAGATATGGGAGCGATTTTTTCCATTATGGCATTCTGCGAAATTCCGACACTGGTTTTCTTTGATAAAATACTGGAGAAGGTTTCGTGCAGCACTCTGATGAAGATTGCCTGCGTTGCATTTACACTGAAGATTCTGACATTTTATATAGCGGGGTCGACAACTCTTATGTTTGTTGCCCAGGTTTTTCAGCCTTTTGCCTTTGCAACTTTTCTTCCTGCTATGATTCATTTCACCGATCAGGTTATGGAGCCCGGAGAATCAGTCAAAGGTCAGGCTTTATTCACTATCATGATGGCCCTGTCTACTGTAGTTGCCAGTGTTCTGGGTGGATATATAATTGATTTTATGGGGGTGAAAGCTCTGCTGTTGGTTTCTGTCGCCATGAGCGTTGTGGGAGCGGTTATACTATTTTGTTATATTGGCAAAGTTCATTATAGGAAGGAATGTTAGATAATGAGTAAGGGTAGAATATTAATTGTTGATGATGATGCGGATATCAGACAGGTTCTTTCGGTCCTTTTAAGAAGCGAAGGCTATGAGATAGAAACCGGAGCGAACGGTCAGGAGGCTATACTTAAGGTTTTGGAAATCAGGGATCTGGATCTTGTGATTTTGGATATAATGATGCCGGGAATGGACGGGATCGAAGTGTGCAGAAAATTGCGAAAGTTTTCAAATGTGCCGATTCTCTTTCTGACGGCTAAGTCACAGGATGATGACAAAGTGGATGCCTATATGGAAGGGGGAGATGACTACATAGTTAAACCCTTCGATCAGACAGATCTTTTGTTGAAAATCAAATCTCTGCTGAGGAGGTATAACAAGTATCAGGGGCATTCAAAGGTTGGACATGGAATTGAAGTATTGTCTGACCATGTGGCTGTTGATAAGGACAAAAGGATTGCAACCAAGGCCGGGGTGAGAATTAATCTGACAGATAAGGAATATGCTATCTTGAGTCATCTTCTTGACCACAGGGGAGAAGTTGTGGCGAACAAGGATCTGTATGAGGCGGTTTGGGGGGATGCATATACTCCGAGTGCAGGGAACAAGATAATGGTTCATGTTCTTAATCTTCGAAAGAAAATAGAAGAGGATATAAATAATCCGTCGATAGTTAAGACAGTATGGGGAAAGGGGTACAGAATTGATAATTAAAAAGGGAAAACGCCTGATTATTCCTTTGAATATGAAGGTGGTAATCTCTGTTGCCGTCGGTCTTCTGATAGCTCTTGCCGTATACTGGGGACTCAGTAAGTTTGAAAATTCTCTTGAATATACGTATTATACAAGTCACAATGCATATTCCAAAAGCCTGGATGACAGTTTTGCCGAGTTTAGAGAATTTGTTAAAAAGAACAAGGTTTCCTCAGGGGATTCGAAGGCGATGCAGAAGTGGCTTGAGGAACACCCCTATACATATTTGGTAGTGTATGACAATTACGGAGGCTATTTCGAAAATGGTTGGATTGCTGAAGGCCACTCTAAGAGTACAAAGCTACAGACGGCAAAGACTACCATTACAGAATCCACTGACAAAAATAAAGGGCCCAGATTGAATGAGGGTGAACATATAAACGGAAATGACAGGATAGTTTCTTTTTCTGATGATGATTACTATGTATATATGGAAATCTACAGGGAAGAGGGTTTTCGCAGAATCATGAAAATCGTTGAACTTACCGTGGGATTTATCGTTGTTTTGGGTGTGGTAATGGCGTATACCACTAGCATTACGGCAAGGATTGCGGAGATTTCAAGGGATGTTACAAATATCGCATCAGGAGATATTGACGCAGAAATTCAGACTTCCGGAAGTGACGAAATAGGAATACTTGCCAGTGGTATCGACAGTATGAGGGACTCTCTTATAGAAAAGCTTGAGGGGGAGAAGGCAGCATGGGATGCCAACAGCAGGCTGATAACTTCCATGTCTCACGATATAAGGACACCGTTGACATCTCTTGTTGGTTATCTGGATATAATAGAGGGGGGCAAATATGAGAATGAGGAGGAACTGCATCAGTTCATACAAGCATGTCGTAACAAAGCCTTTCAGCTGAAAGATCTGTCGGACAAGTTGTTCCAATATTTTCTTGTATTCGGAGGCAAGAAGAACCCTCAGAAACTCGAGGTCCTTGATGGAGATATTCTGTTCCAGCAGCTTTTAAGTGAGCATATCGCAGAGCTGATAAGCTACGGATATCAGGTGGATATGGAATACGAGCTTACAGATAAGAAGGTGGAAACGGACATATCTTCCCTCAGAAGATTATTCGATAATATTTTTTCGAATATAATGAAGTATGCAGATAGAAGAGAACCTGTTCTTGTAAAAGCATTCATGGATAATCCTGATCCTGACAAACAAGATTCTTTTTTCCGTTTCAGGTTGGAAAATCAGATCAGCCAGGAGGCAAAAAAAGTAGAGAGTACCAAAATTGGCGTTATGACCTGCGAGAAGATTACCAAGGATCTGGGAGGAGATTATGCATGTGCAGAAGATGGTAATCTCTACGTCACAGAATTCAGCTTTCCTGTACACAGGGAGATGAAAATTCCGGCAAAACGGTCTGAAGAGACAGAGGAAGAGAAATCCTGAATATCAGAGGAGGGTGATAAGCCTGTGAATTTGATAAGAATTTCTTAAATAAAATAGGAACTAAAAATGTGGATATGCGAGAGCATATCCACATAAACTTTCCCGTTAATAACTGTTCGAATTCATACGTACTCAGTTTCCCCTTGTATAGTCTGAATCAAATCGAATATTCACTTCGTATGTCGGATCCAGCGCTTTAAGTCTGTTTGAAAAGGCATCTGTTGCAGCCGAAATATCTACGTTTTCTTCAGGAGTTTCTACCAGGTCAAAGATTATATTTGAATGATGCTCTCCGGGAACGATCCTTATGTCGTGAGGATCTCTCAGACCATTCCAATTCTTTACTTCTTCCTTAATTATCTTAGCGATTTCCTCCAGTTTTGGATTGTTCACTTCCACCGGATCAAGGTGACAAGTGATATGTATGTCGTGCTTCTCAATGAAAACTTTTTCGATTTCATCCATGAGTTCGTGGCTTGTCATAACGTTCTCTCTGCTGTCAACTTCTACATGGATTGAGGCAAATATCTGTCCGGGTCCATAGTTGTGTACCACAAGATCGTGGACCCCTAAAACGCCATTAAAGCCTAGAATTTCAGTCTTTATCATTTTAACAAGGGTAGAGTCGGGGGCTTCACCCAGAAGTGGGCTTGAAGTATCTTTGATCAGTTCATATCCGGACTTCATTATGAAGATTGCGACAAAACACCCTGCATAGCCGTCGATGTTCCAATTTGTGAAGTGATATATTATCATTGCCAGCAGTACTGTTGTTGTTGTGATGACATCGTTTCTGCTGTCCGTAGCTGTTGCAGCAAGAGCTACAGAGTTAATAGAAGCAGCTATTTTGTTGTAGAACCTGCTTTGCCACAGTTTGAGAATAATTGAGAAAACTAAAATTCCATAGACCCAAGGGCTTGTGGAAACAGTTGTAGGATTTAAAATCTTTAAAAATGAGGAACGGAACAGTTCTATGCCAACGACAACTATCAGGACTGAAACTACCATTCCTGCTATATATTCGCTGCGAGCATGGCCGTAGGGATGTTCTTTATCTCCGGGACGTCGACTTATGCGAAAGCCCACCAGTGTTATAATGGACGAAGTGGTGTCCGTCAGATTGTTGATACCATCTGCGGCTATTGAAATACTGGAAGCCAGAATGCCAAGGATAAGTTTGCATGCGGCAAGTATGATATTGGTGCATATTCCAACTATAGCAGCGGTATTACCGTAATCTGACCTCACATTGGGGTCCGCTGTATTTTCGTAATTTTTCACGGTGTTTTTAATAATCGTCTCTGTAATCATAATTGAATTATACCACAAATTGCTATATAATATTTGTGCTAGTTTACATTTTTGTTTAGCATATGATTTTGACCATTGATGTATCTTTGGGAGAGATATAAGGAGTGAGTTTTATGAATAGAGAGATACCGAGAATAACGGGAACGCTCAGGGCAAAAAGCCTGCAGGTGCCTGAAGTGATTTGGTCTGCAAAGGGCATTGTTATAATGGGGAGACGGATTAAGTCTGTAATATTCACCACAGATATTGCTACCATCAGGAATTGCAATGCGGATGCAGTTTTGGCAGTATATCCGTACACACCTCAGCAGATCATCTCTCAAACTATCATACACGCTTCATCGATACCTGTTTTGGCAGGTGTAGGCGGGGGTACGACCCAGGGATTCAGGACAGCAGTAATGGCCAAGGATGCGGAAGCACAGGGAGCGTATGGTGTTGTTGTCAATGCACCTATGAGCAATCAAAATGTAGCTTTGATAAATAAAGTTATAGATATTCCCATCATCGTCACCGTTGTTAACGGTCTTGAGGACGTCGGTGCAAGACTCGATGCGGGGGCAACTATTCTGAATGTATCGGCGGGAGCTAAAACGCCGGAGATAGTGGCTAAGATAAGGGAAGATTTTCCGAAGATTCCCATCATAGCGACAGGTGGTCCTACAGATGAGAGTATCAAGGAAACTATTGAAGCCGGTGCCAATACTATAAGTTATACGCCACCATCAATTGCTGAGGTCTTCAGTGACCTTATGGATGTTTACAGGGAACAGGCTGAGAAGACGAAGGAGCCGGATGCCGGAGATGAGGAGCTTGGAAGGCTCATCGAACTGTTATAGATTTAAAATTATATGATAGATTAAAAAGATAATTCAGGACCGTAACGCCGGGCACGTTGATGTTGCCTGACTTTGCGGTTCTTTGAACGTATGGGGAAATATGAGTTGAAGACACACTGGTTTAAGGAGTGCAAATGGATAGATTTAAACTTATTTCAGAGTATACACCTACGGGGGATCAGCCCCAAGCGATAGATAAGCTTGCATCAGGATTTTTAAGTGGGAAAAATTACGAAACTCTGCTCGGAGTTACCGGTTCAGGCAAAACTTTCACAATGGCGAATGTGATTGAAAAAATACAGAAGCCGACTCTTGTGATTTCCCACAACAAAACACTGGCCGCTCAGCTGCACGGTGAGTTTAAGGCATTTTTTCCTGAGAATGCAGTGGAGTATTTTGTCTCGTACTATGATTACTATCAGCCGGAAGCATATGTTCCGTCAACGGACACATATATCGAGAAAGACTCCGTAATCAACGAGGAAATAGAAAAGCTGAGGCACTCGGCAACGGCAGCTCTTGCAGAGAGGAGAGATGTCATAATCGTGGCATCGGTTTCTTGCATATATGGTTTGGGGAGTCCATTTGATTACGAAAACCAAATGCTTTCTCTGAGACCGGATACAGTTAAATCAAGGCGAGATATTCTCATGAAGCTTGTGGATATTCAGTATACGAGAAACGACATGGACTTTCAGCGAGGAACATTCAGAACGCGCGGAGACACGATAGATATATTCCCCGCAGGTTCAGATAAAGCTATAAGGGTTGAAATGTTCGGAGATGAGATTGAGGCCATCAAGGAGATGAATCCTTTGACCGGAGAAATCCTTGGCATCAGGAATCACGTTGCAATTTATCCCGCTTCTCATTATGTCACTTCCAAGGATAAAATGAACAAAGCTCTTGTTACCATTGAAGAAGAACTTGAGGATCGGATTAAATGGTTTAAGGACAGGGGAAAACTCCTTGAAGCACAGAGAATAGAGCAGAGAACCAGATACGATATGGAAATGCTAAGAGAAGTTGGTATATGTAAGGGAATTGAAAATTATTCCAGACATATCAACAACCTGCCTCCGGGTACCCGACCATACACTCTGATAGACTACTTTCCCGAGGATTTTGTATTGATGATAGATGAATCACACGTAATGCTGCCACAGCTAAGAGCTATGTATGCCGGAGATCGGAGCAGAAAGCAGTCACTTGTAGATTATGGATTCAGGCTTCCGTCTGCCCTTGACAACAGACCGTTGCAATTTAAGGAGTTTGAGGAACTTGCTAAGAAGATTCTTTTTGTCAGCGCAACTCCCGCAACATACGAGAAGGAAAAGTCCGGAGGAATTACAGCAGAGCAGGTCATAAGACCGACAGGGCTTCTTGATCCCCCAATTGAAGTAAGACCTACAGAGGGTCAGGTGGACGATCTCATTGGGGAAATAAAGAAGAATAACAGCCTTGGAAACCGAACTTTCGTCACGACTCTAACAAAAAAAATGGCGGAGGATCTTACGGACTATCTCAAGGGGGTAGGGTTAAAAGTCAGGTATTTGCATTCTGAGGTAGACACTCTTGAGAGACTTGAAATAATCAGAGATTTAAGACTTGGTGAATTTGACGCTCTGGTGGGTATAAACCTGTTGCGTGAGGGACTTGATTTGCCTGAGGTCGGACTCGTAGCAATTTTAGATGCGGACAAAGAAGGATTCCTAAGAACGGAGACTTCGTTGATACAGACAATAGGACGTGCGGCAAGAAATGTTAACGGACGTGTTATAATGTACGGGAATTCCGTGAGTAAAGCTATGAAGACCGCCATAGATGAAACCAACAGAAGGCGTGGAATTCAAGATGAATACAACAAGGCAAACGGTATAACGCCAAGGGGAATAGAAAAGGCTGTACGTAAGGTGATCGAGGCTACAAAGGCAGCGGAGGAGCCGTCTAAATACAAGGGGAAAAAACCGGATGAGCTCACAAAGAAGGAACTGATTGAATATGTGAAAGAGCTTGAGACGGAAATGCGTGCCGCAGCAGATGACTTGCAGTTTGAAAGGGCAGCTGTTTTGAGGGATCAGATATTAGAATACAGGGCAAAGCTTTAATTTAGTCCCGGCAGAAGAATTATATTGAATCAGAAAGAGTATACTAAAACGACAAAATTTGTACTAAGAAATTGAAAGGAAGGTTATGACAACGAAAGAGATTTTTATCAAAGGTGCAAGAGAGAATAACCTTAAAAATATAGATGTACGCATACCTAGGGACAAAATGGTGGTTTTGACCGGGGTTTCCGGCTCCGGCAAGACATCCCTTGCTTTCGATACGATTTATGCAGAGGGGCAGAGGCGTTATGTGGAGAGTTTATCTGCATATGCCAGGCAGTTTTTGGGACAGATGGGTAAACCTGATGTGGATTTCATAGAGGGGCTTTCACCTGCAATTTCCATTGACCAGAAAACCACTAATAACAATCCCAGGTCAACTGTAGGGACGGTTACAGAGATTCATGATTATTTGAGGCTCCTTTATGCCAGGATAGGCATTCCCCATTGCCCGATCTGCGGGAGGGAAATTTCCAGTCAATCTGTGGATCAAATTGTGGATCATATAATGGAGATGGGTGATGAGGCAAGAATCAAAATAATTGCTCCTGTCATTCAAGAACGTAAGGGTGCACATGTCAAGGTTATTGAAAGAATAAGGAAAGAAGGATTTAATCGTGTCATAGTTGACGGCGATGAATATCTTCTGGATCAGGACGATATCAAGCTCGAAAAAAATTTCAAACACACGATAGAAATAGTGACAGACCGTATCGTGGTGAGAGAGGGACAGGAAAGCCGTATCTCAGAAGCTGTGGAAATATCTCTGGCTCACGGTAACGGCCTTGTTGTGGTGGAAGATGTTAAGAATAACGGGAAGAGAAAAATATTCTCATCAAAGTTTGCCTGCCCGATGCACGGAGTCAGTCTTGAGGATATGGAACCCAGATCATTTTCTTTCAACAGCCCGTTTGGAGCATGCCCGACTTGTAACGGTTTGGGATTCATTCAGTCGATAATTCCCGAAAAACTCCTTGATTACAGTAAGTCGATTCCGGATGGTGCCTTGGGGAGAGTTTATGCGTCCATGGAATTTTCGGGGTTTTATCGTCAAGAGGTGGATGCCCTGGCAAATATGTATAAGGTTGATATTAATTTGCCTTTAGAGAAGCAGCCCGCAGGATTTATGAAGGCTCTCCTTTATGGGACAGGGAACAAACATCTGAAGTATACATATGTGAGCAGGCGTTCCGGGCGACGATCCCAAATGGATCACCCATTCGAAGGGGTGGTTAATAATCTTGAGAGAAGATATGGAGAAACTGCTTCGGACTTTATGCAGGAGAGGATACAGCGATATATGACAAACAAGCCTTGTCCGGACTGCCATGGTGCCAGATTGAAGCCGGAGATCCTTGCTGTTACCGTTGGTGATAAGAACATTGCTCAGGTGAGTGATATGTCTGTTTCTGACGCATATCAATTTTTCCAAAATCTCACTCTTTCGGAAAAAGAAGCAACGATCGGACAGCAGATATTGAAAGAAATCAAGGAAAGACTACGTTTCCTTTTGGACGTGGGACTTTCTTATCTGACGCTCAGCAGAAGTGCCGGAACACTTAGTGGCGGTGAATCGCAGAGAATCAGATTAGCTACACAAATCGGATCCGGACTCATGGGGGTTTTGTACATTTTGGATGAACCCAGCATTGGACTTCATCAAAAGGATAATGCTAAACTTCTCGCTACACTGAGAAAGCTTACAGATATGGGGAATACTTTGCTTGTGGTGGAGCATGACGAAGATACGATGTATGCGGCGGATCAGATAATAGATATAGGCCCGGGTGCCGGTGTGAACGGTGGCAGGCTGATTGCCCAAGGGACGGTTGACGAACTCAAGAAGATCCCGGAATCCATAACCGGTCAGTATCTCTCCGGTGCTAAGAAAATTTCTGTTCCTAAACACAGGCGGAAAGGTAACGGAGAAAAAATCACAATAAAGGGTGCGGCAGCCAACAATCTTAGGAATGTTGATGTGGATATACCCCTCGGGAAACTCGTGTGCGTTACAGGTGTGTCCGGATCAGGGAAATCCAGCCTTATAAACGAAGTATTGTACAAGAGGGTTGCCCATGAGCTGAATCGTGCTTCTGATGAGGGCGGTGAAGTCAAGGCCATTAAGGGGTTAGAAAACATAGATAAGGTTATAGACATTGACCAGTCACCAATCGGAAGAACACCAAGATCAAATCCTGCCACATATACGGGAATGTTTACCCCTATAAGGGAGCTTTTTGCTTCGCTCCCTGAGGCAAAATTTAGGGGTTATGAAAAGGGCAGATTCAGTTTTAATGTGAAGGGTGGAAGATGCGAAGCCTGTAAGGGTGACGGAATTATAAAGATTGAAATGAATTTTCTGCCGGATGTCTATGTTCCATGTGAAGTGTGCAAAGGGAAAAGATTTAACAGGGAGACTCTTGAAATAAAGTATAAGGGAAAGAACATTTATCAAGTGTTGGATATGTCGGTTGCAGAGGCGTTGGATTTCTTTAAAAACATTCCAACTGTTATGAGACAGCTAGAGACATTAAATCAAGTGGGTCTTGATTATATCCGTCTTGGACAACCTTCAACTCAGCTTTCAGGTGGAGAGGCTCAGCGCATTAAGTTGGCTTCTGAACTATCAAAGAGGCAGACGGGGAGGACTCTTTATATACTGGATGAGCCGACTACCGGACTTCATTTTGCCGATGTGCATAAACTGATTCACGTGCTGGAAACTCTTGTAGATGCAGGGAATACGGTTGTGGTAATAGAGCATAATCTGGATATCATAAAGAGAGCCGATCATATTATTGATCTCGGGCCGGACGGAGGAACCGGTGGCGGCAGAGTAATAGCTGAGGGAACTCCGGAGGATATAGTTAAAGTTAAGGGATCGTATACAGGAGAATTCTTGAAGAAGATGCTCTGATGGAGTATAATAAAATATGTTAAATTAATTCTTTAGAAGAATCGAAATTAATAGGGAGTGGGTTTAGAAACAAAAGAATCATTTGTGTTCAATGAAACCTACAGGAAAAGAGAGAAGAGATGATTAACAAAGAGAACCTGACTATGGTCACTGATTTTTATGAAATCACTATGGCAAACGGGTATTTGGAAAACGGTATGGGAGATGAGATCGCATATTTTGATATGTTTTTCAGGAGGATTCCTGATGGAGGAGGATATGCGATAATGGCCGGTGTAGAGCAGGTAGTTGATTACCTGAAGAACTTGAAGTTTGACGAGGAAGATATTGAGTTTCTCAGAGGGAAAAACTGTTTCAGTGAGAGATTTCTGGATTACCTTCGAAATTTTAAATTCAGCTGTGATGTTTGGTCTATTGAGGAGGGGACGCCGATCTTTCCGCACGAGCCTATTCTTACAGTCAGGGGTCCTGTAATTCAGGCACAGTTTGTGGAATCTATGATTTTGCTCATTATCAATCACCAGAGCCTTATTGCTACAAAAGCAAGCAGGATTGTCCGGTCGGCAGCAGGAAGACCGGTTATGGAATTCGGAACAAGACGTGCCCATGGGACTTCGGCAGCAATCTATGGTGCAAGAGCAACATACATTGCCGGGTGTTCGGCGACAGCTTGTGTAATGGCAGATAGGGATTATCATGTTCCTGCTACAGGAACCATGGCTCACAGCTGGGTACAGATGTTTCCTAACGAATATGAAGCTTTTGCGGCTTATGCAAAGGTATATCCGGAAAACTGTGTTTTGCTTGTGGATACATACAACGTGCTTAAATCAGGTGTTCCGGCAGCTATAAGGGTGTTCAAAGAGTTAAAGCCGAAGAGCATGGGGATAAGAATAGACAGTGGAGATATTGCATACTTGACCAAAAAGGCCAGGAAGATGCTTGATAATGCAGGTCTTAAAGAGTGCAAGATTGTGATTTCAAACAGTCTTGATGAATATATAATCAGAGATGTGCTTCTCGAAGGGGCGAAGATTGATTCCTTCGGTGTCGGAGAGAGAATGATTACGGCGAAGTCTGAACCGGTATTCGGTGGGGTTTATAAGCTGGTTGCCCTTGAAGATGAAGATGGCAATATCATTCCTAAGATTAAGGTCTCTGAGAATGTGGAGAAGATAACTAACCCCGGATTCAAAACGCTTTATCGTCTGTTTGACAAAGATAATAACAAGGCTTTGGCAGATGTTATCACTGTTGATGGGGAGGAAGTCCCTAAAGAAGTCGGAGAAGATGAGGGGTATGAGATTTTTGACCCTAACGCTATATGGAAGAGGAAGACTCTTACAAATTTCTATTCTAAGAACATGAGGGTTCCGTTGTTCTTAAACGGGGAGTGTGTGTACGAGTGTCCGGATATTCAGGACGTGAGGAAGCGCTGTGAAGAGCAGATGAAGACCCTCTGGGATGAAACTTTACGTTTTGAGAACCCCCAGACATATTACGTGGATTTGTCTCAGAAGCTGTGGGCTATGAAGGAAGATCTTCTTAATGAGGCCATGGAAGGCATGGTGAATAGATAACCGGGGCTATAGGATAAAAATGTATTGAAAAAGATATATCAATTGTGTTTTCAATTGACATATCTTTTTTTGTGGGCGAATTTTTAAATCAGGGTATCCCCAAAATATAAATCTGATGATTAACGTATAAGAATGTCAATGGTATACTCGTGTTAGAATGAGTAGAATAAGGTGACAGAGTTATTTATCTGTTCCGGACTGAGATGAAAATTAATGAAATGTAAATACGGAACTCAATTACAATTATTAGTTAGGATAACACTGATGAATTGAACAGTATCGCATATGGTATTTACTAATACCATAATATAAAATACTAAAGATACTACAAATGTTGAAAAAAGAATAATTAAATTCAAATTATGAATAAAATGTGAATGATTACGAAGCTCATATTGAATAGCGACGGTTAGCAATTTGGTCTGGCACAGGCGTTGGAGACATCAATATATGAAATTTGTTTTTCTGTTTATCATTCCCCTATCGATTACAGAGATAGATATTAGAAAGATGCTTATTGCAATCAGAAAAAACGAAGGATAGAAGATCCTCTATATAAGGGATTTCCGGCTCGTTTTATTGTAAGCATACCTATATTTATCGTCACCTTATACAATATAATTACAAAAACAGAAAATTACAAACTCTCAATTGGGGTTGTACTCATCTTTGGGATCATCGCCTTGGGATAGGGAGTGTATTACGGTAAGAAAAAGAATGGATACACGATCTTAGAATACAAAACCCCCGGTATTGATTAGCTTCAGTACCGAAGGCTTTATCTCTCTATCAGTTTAATCAGGCATTATGACAATTATGTGATTTACAGAATCTTTAATCCTATCTCTTGTTTGAAGCATTTAGCACATTTCTGATTTTATGCTGAACCATCTTTTTGATTGCATCTCTTCCGGGCCCCAGATACTTACGAGGATCAAAAACGTCCGGCTGCTCAACAAGAACCCTTCTGATTTCAGCAGTCATAGCAAGTCTCAGGTCTGTATCTATGTTTACCTTACAAACTCCATGTTTGACGGCTTCTTTTATCATTTCTTCAGGGACACCTTGGGCACCCGGGATCTCCCCTCCGTACTTGTTACATCTGTCAACAAATTCCCTGAGAACTGTTGAAGCACCGTGAAGTACCAGCGGAGTATCAGGGATTAACTTATGGATTTCTTTGAGTCTCTCAAAATCAAGGTAGGGTTCCCCTTTGAATTTATAGGCACCGTGGCTGGTGCCAATAGCGATTGCCAATGAATCAACCCCGGTTCTCTCCACAAACTCAGCCGCCTCGTCAGGATCTGTAAAACTTGCAGAGCGAGCATCAACGTTGATATTATCTTCTATGCCGGCGAGTCTGCCAAGCTCAGCTTCTACAACAACTCCATGAGCATGAGCGTACTCTACAACTTCCTTTGTGAGGGCGATGTTTTCTTCGTACGGATGCTTGGATCCGTCAATCATTACAGAGGTGAAGCCATCATCTACACACTGTTTGCAGATCTCAAAGTCCTCACCGTGGTCAAGATGTAGGCAAACATCAACACCTGTATCTTCAATCGCAGCTTCCACCAAATGTCTTAAGTAAGGCGCCTTAGCGTATTTTCGTGCTCCGGCTGAAACCTGTAAAATAAGGGGAGCATTTTCTTCACCGGCTGCTTCAACGATGCCTTGAATGATTTCCATGTTGTTAACATTGAATGCTCCAATAGCGTAATCTGCTTCCAAAGCCTTGCGGAACATTTCCTTACTTGTAATTAATGCCATCTCTTCCTCCTTGTCTCCTCATAGCATATAAATAATAAATTTAACACCGAATCTCAGTGAATGCCTCGATTAGACCGGAATAGTCTATCTGGCAATTTAAAAACTGACACAGTAAAGAGAAACGGTATTACAGCGCACAAACAATCCTGGCTACATCATTCTTGCCGGAGCCTGCAGGTATGCTAAACGTTCCGGCCTTAATAGAACCTGAGTCAATTCCTAACGACTGGCAGGTGGACACAAAATCATCGTAAGAATCAAAATAGCCTGCATTGACTAGGCTATTAACGGCATCAGTTGCTGAACCCGACTGTACGATAACAGTTGTAGCCCGTCCGGTCACACCTCCATCGTATATTGCCGATGAACTTTCACTGCTCTTACTGTCATCTTTTGAATCGGTTTTACCAGAGCTATTCTTGTCATCGCCTGATTTGTCGGATTCTTTTTCCCCATCCTTATCAGTGCTCGGTGTCTTTTCCTTAGCCTTTGAAGCATTATTATTGTTCCGAGTTTTATCAGAATTATCCCTTGCGGTCTGAACGTCACCACTCTTTACGAGAGTTGAAGGATAGTCGGCAATCGCTTCAAAACGCCAGAAAATCAACAGCCCGGCGATAATAAGAATAAACAACGCAACTAATATGTCACTTTTGTCATATATAAATTCTCTTAAATGTCTCATATACCCCCCTATGATATCCCAACTTATAATATAAATTTAACACAAAACAGAAAAAATCTCAATATAAACAGCATTTTATACCATTTGAATTTCCATTTTATCTTTACATAGTGTATAATGTAAAGCGTGTTAAGTATAGATATTAAAACTGATGATGCAGGTCAACGACTGGATCGTTTCCTGCGAAAATACCTGCCTGAAGCGTCCCTTGGCAGCATCTATAAGATGATAAGAAAGGACGTTAAAGTTAACGGCAAAAGGGCAAAAATTGATTTATTTCTTAATGAGGGAGATGTAATCACCCTCTATTTAAGCGATGATAGAATCAAATCCCTATCAAAAAAAAAGTTACAGGGAAATGCGGGTAAGGCAGGACGGGAATTTTTAATAGTACATGAAGATGAAAATGTTATTTTGGTGAATAAGCCGAAGGGACTTTTAACTCATGGTGATTTTAGAGAAAAGAAGAAGCATCTGACCAATCAGGTTATCGACTATCTCATAGAAACAGGTAGCTATGTGCCGAGAGTATCCAAGACTTTTACGCCGGCGCCCGCTAACCGGCTTGACAGAAATACATCCGGCCTGGTTGTTTTCGGGAAGAATGCGGAGGCAATGCGTACCCTGACGGAAATTTTCAGGAACCGGCAGATAGATAAGAAATATCTGGCTATATGTCACGGATTTCTGTACGAAGAGTTGGAAATCAAGGGGTATATGAGGAAAACGGAGTCATCAGGCATTATCAAGGCATATATTGATAAAAAGCCTGATTCAGACGGCAAACCGATTCACACTGTGGTATATCCTATAGCGACCGGTGAATATGACGGTGAGAGGTACTCATTGGTGGAAGTGGAGCTCAAGACGGGGAGAACTCATCAGATAAGAGCACATCTGTCATCTATAGGGCATTCATTACTTGGAGATGAAAAGTATGGAGGGAAAGCAGTACCTGATTTAAAAATCAGGAATCAAATGCTCTGTGCATATAAGCTTAAATTCAAAGATATCAGAGACGACAGCAGTCTCGCTGATCTGAGAGGTAGGGAGTTCAAAGCAGCACCTGATAAGGTTATGGACAGGGCTATGAAAAAGATATTCAAAGGGGATATTTTTAATGGAAAATGAAAATAAGTTTGTTGAGAATGAAGTAACTCAAGCCAATGCTGATGAAATAATAACAGAGGAAGAAGGATCTGAAACTGAGAAAAATGAGATCAAAGTCGAAGCAAGTGGAATGACTGCTGAGGGAATCGGAACCGGCGGTCATGAGTATCCTTCTCATGAGAATGAGTATGAAGGGAAAACTCCGAAAGATGTGAAGAGAGGCGAATTTAAAGAGTGGATGAAAAGCATTATTATAGCGGCCTTTCTTGCAGTTATAATAATGCAACTTATCGTTCCTACTGTAGTAAGGGAACATTCAATGGAGCCAAGTTTTTACGGTGGGGATTATATCATAGTCAGCAAGATTTCATACAAAATCGCCGATCCTAAAAGGGGAGATGTGATAATATTCAAATCTGACATTCCAATCAACAATGAAGATCCATCCGGAAATAAAAAAATCCTGATAAAGAGAGTTATTGGACTGCCGGGAGATATTA
The DNA here is from genome assembly GCA_022766365.1 of Clostridiales bacterium. Classification (GTDB taxonomy): domain Bacteria; phylum Bacillota; class Clostridia; order Peptostreptococcales; family Anaerovoracaceae; genus S5-A14a. The sequence continues at coordinate 26,907 of JALENW010000012.1, forward strand.
TAAATATTCAGGATAATGAGGTAAACGTAAACGGGAAAGTATTGAATGAACCGTACATTAATGACGGGGGTACACCGGGTTACGTGAAGGACTACACTGTACCGAAGGGTGAATATTTTGTGATGGGAGATAACAGGACAGTTAGCATTGACAGCAGGCGCAGTGAAGTAGGGCCTGTGGATAGAAACAGAATCGTGGGGAAGGCCATTGTGAGATTATATCCATTCAACAGTATTGAGATAATAAAATAGAACTTTAGGATGATGGGGTATGTATTGTAGGGATTTGTATGAAGACTTTTGTGAAAGAGATTGCCATTGCAGCGGTTGTGAGTTTCATACTCATGCAGTTCGTGAGGCCTGTAAATGTTTCCGGCAGGTCCATGGAACCATCTTTGAGTTCAGGAGATGGTGTATTTGTCAGTCGTGTAGCATATAAGAGGACACCGCCGGAAAGGGGAGATATTGTGGTTTTTAAGTCCGGATTGAAGGACGATAAGGGAAAGAACAAGTATCTCATCAAGAGAATCATAGCATTGCCCGGGGAGAAGATTAAGATTGAAGAGGGACGAGTTTTGGTGGACGGGAAAGAACTTGTTGATAATGTCAGTCTTGAGGGTATGGAAGGATATAATATGCCTGAGGTTATTGTGGAAAAAGGGCATTATTTCTGCGTTGGGGATAACAGGCTTCATAGCACAGACAGCAGGTCTGCAAATGTGGGTACTGTTCCGATGAGCAAGATTCTTGGAAAGGTTGTGTACAGGTATATGCCTTTTGACAAAATGAAGGCGGTAAAAACAATGGTTTAATTTAGGTGGTTTAAGAGCATGATTTATGCTTTGGTTTGATGTAAGGTTTGGGAAATGAAGGTTTTAGCGAGCAATAGGAAGGCCAGACACGAGTACTTCATCGACGAGGTTTATGAGGCCGGTATTGTCCTGACAGGGACTGAGATTAAATCCATCAGGCAGGGTCGAGTTAGTATCAAGGAGGCCTATGGAAAGATAATAAACGGGGAAGTGATTATTCTCGGAATGAATGTGAGTCCTTATGAGCAAGGCAATAGATTCAATGTGGATCCTTTAAGACCAAGAAAGCTTCTCTTGCACAAGAGAGAAATCAACAAGCTGATAGGGCATTTGAAGGTAGGCGGGGTTACATTAGTTCCACTCAGGATTTATCTTAATGACAGGGGCAAGGCTAAGATGGAAATTGCCGTTGCCAGAGGTAAGAAGTTGTACGATAAGAGAGAATCCATTGCAAAAAGGGATGCGGATCGTAAGATGCAGAGAGCAATGACTAAAAGGTAGTGATTTGGGTTCCGCCTGTTTAATAAGATTGGAACGCATTTCTGCTGATTGACGCGGAAATTTGCTGTGAACAAATAGTTGACATGGGCAAGATACACCGCCTTTGGTAATTAGCAAAGGCAGGTTTTAGATGTTGGTTTTTTTCTGCAAGTATCGAATATAGAATTTATGACGCGGCTGAAATCATTTCAATAAAAATAGAAGTAGAATTAATGGTGTGAAGGAGGGCATAGCTTTAATACGGATGACGGACATATCTCTGCTCTGTAGCGAAGGGTGAAGTGGTGCGTGTTAGTTATCGGAACTTTCGGCGCCTATAAATATTAGTATCCGGGCACAGACATGTATATAGGAGTTGATGCATAGGAATCTAATACCAAGGATTGGGGACTGGATACGGTAGGTGTATGAGGAAAGCCCTATCTTTATATTCTCATAATGACATGTATAATAATTATAGAAAATTTATACCGGAGATAAAAAGTAAGATTGACAGACATAGAGTTGGATCAGGTATAAACAAAATACCTGCAACATTATTTCCGTTATCGGAAGTCACGTTGCAGGTATTTTTATATACTGACATCAAATTTCTTTATATGATTTAGCTTTTAACGGATCCGTCCTTATTAAACAGAGGCAGTTCTTCAAGAAAGGTGATATCATTACGTCGTGCGGCATCTCCCTCTGCCAGCACACACATACGACCGACAATATTGCCACCAACTTTTTCCACAAGAGCCTCAAGGGAAGAAAGGGATTGACCGGTACTGATGACATCATCTACTATGAGAACTCTCTTTCCGCAAATCAGATCCCGTTCTCTTTTACCAAGATACAAGGTTTGTATATAATCTGAAGTGATGGATTTAACTTCGATCTTAACTACATCTTCCATGTAAAGTTTTGTTTTCTTTCTAGCCACGACGTAGTCATTTGTATCGGCCTGTCTGGCCATCTCATATGCGAGAGGAATTCCCTTAGATTCAGCGGTGAGAATCACATCAAATTCCGGAGCTTTTTTAAGAAGGGCTTCGGCAGTCGCTTTAGTGATTTCCACATCTCCGAAAAGTATGAATGCTGCTATTGCAGTATCATCTGTAACAGGGAAGAGCTGTAGTTTTCTCTTGATGCCACAGATTTCCATTTCATAAAACATTTAAATCATCTCCTTTAAAATGCTAGGACAGCGTATAGAGTCTGATTGCAAACAACAAGGCTGCTACCCACATCACAGGAGGAATGTCCTTAACCTTTGCAGTGAGGACCTTAAGGATAACCCATGTTAGTATTCCGAACATAATTCCGTTAGCAATTGAATAAGTGAATGGCATCATTATTACAGCCATGAATCCACCGAATACATCTGCGATATCACCCTCAAATGACATTCTCTTGATTGAACTCATCATCAGAAGACCGACCCAAACCAAGGCAGGAGTAGTTGCAAATGATGGAATTGCAAGAAAAACAGGTGCGAAGAAAAGGGAAATCAGAAAGAAACCTGCCGTTACAACAGAAGAAAGGCCTGTTCTGCCACCGTTGGCAACACCGGCACTCGACTCAACGTAAGACGTAACAGTTGAAGTTCCAAGGCAAGCCCCAAGAACTGTACCGCATGCATCAGCAAGCAAGGCGCCCTTTACTTTAGGCAAATGTCCTTTTTCATCAAGGAGATTCCCTTTTTCTGCAACACCTATCAATGTACCTACAGTATCGAATAGGTCAACGAAGAGAAATGAGAATACAATTACCAGGAAATTGATGATGTTACCGGAAATCCATGAAAAGTCAAACTCGAAAAGGTAAGGTGCAGTTGGGATAAAGCTTTTGCCTAGGCTGGGATATAGGGAGAAAGCTCCTGCGTCAGGATTAATCTGGTACCAACCGGTAGCCTGAGCAATCATGCCGAGAACCCATGTAGCTAAAATTCCGATTAGAATATATCCGTGAACACGGTAATGATGAAGTACTGCAACGATAATAAGTCCAACCATGGCAAGAACAAACTGCGGAGAGCTGACCTGACCGAGATCCACAAGCGTAGCCTGGCTTCCCGCAACTATTCCGGCTCCTTTAAGTCCGATTATAGCTATGAAAAGGCCAATTCCTGCAGTTATGCCGAATTTCAGATTGGAAGGCACATCGTTAACGAGCTTCTCTCTGAAATTGACAAGGGATAGTGCGATGAAAATTATACCTTCAAACAAGACTGCTGCCAATGCAATCTTCCATGGATCATTGATGCCTTTTTCGGCAAGTTCTCCACATACCGTAAACGCAAAATATGCATTTAGCCCCATACCGGAAGCAAGTGCTACAGGGTAGTTAGCAAAGAATGCCATAAACAAAGTAGCAATGCAGGCTGATACAGCGGTTGCGGTAAAAACTGCACCGCTGTCCATACCGGAAGCGGATAATATACTTGGGTTTACAGCTAAGATATAAACCATAGATAAGAAGGTTGTGGCTCCGGCAATAAATTCAGTTTTGACATCCGTGCCGTGTTCCTTCAGTTTGAAAAACTGTTCCATAATTATAACTCCTTCTAAATAATTAAATAGTTGCAATATAATTAAAAATAAAAATTCAGTGGATACTTGCTCCACTTACATATTAATTATATATTAGATGGCTTTAAAATGGAATACCGAATAATTTCTACTGTTATTTATATTTTAACAGTGGTAATCCGAGGTGAATTATGTTATGATTATACACAATACTTTACCTCTGTACAGTGATAAGGGTGATAGAACTGTATAGCAAAATAAAGATAAATACGAAGTAAGGAGGAAAAAATGAAACATCGATTTATTGCTAAGCGATATTGGAAGGATCAGAGTACAGCTATGGGTCAGTCAGATGTGATGGCCAAATCATTTGATGATGTAATAAATTTAAGTTTAGGAGATCCTGATCTTATTACTCATGATATCATAATCAACGGAGCCTTTGAAGATGCCAAAAAGGGGCATACCAAGTACACAGATTTTAGAGGGGATCCGGAGCTTAGAGAAGAAATTATCAAATTTTACAAGGAAGAGTACGACATGGACGTCAAGGATGAGGAGATCTTCGTATCTGCTTCAGCCTGCCTTGGTATGTATCTTGCCCTTGAGGCAATTTTGGACGAAGGGGACGAGGTTATCATGCAGGCACCGTATTTTACCCCATATCCTCAGCAAGTTGAATTGGCAAGGGGTATTCCGGTGGAGTTGCCGACTTATGAGGAGGACGATTTTCAAATCAATACCGACAACCTGGAGGCACTGATAACTGAGAGAACTAAGGCATTGATTATTAATTCGCCAAGTAATCCTACAGGAAATGCGCTGACAGTTGAGAGCATGAAAAAAATTGCAGCAATTGCAGAGGCACATGATCTCATAGTAATAGCAGATGACATATATACAGCTTTCAGTTATCAGAGGGAATTTGTTCCATTCGCCTCTCTTCCTAATATGAAGGAAAGAACAATAATATTGAATTCTTTTTCTAAGAACTTCACTATGACCGGCTGGAGGGTAGGCAACATTATTGCTCCGGATTACATTATCCGGATTATACAACAAATTAACGAGAATGTGGTATTTACAGCGCCTTCGATCTCACAACGTGCAGGAATCTACGCTCTGAGGCACAGGAAAGAAATCCAGCCGCCTATGATTGAAGAATATAAGAAGAGAATGTTTTATGCGGCTGATAGGATTAATGAGATCCCTAAGCTATCTGTATTGACACCTCCTAAGGGCAGTTTCTATCTTTTCATGAACATCAGGAAAAGTGGCCTTTCAAGTGTGGAAGCGTGTGATTTGATTTTGAAGAAAGCACATGTGCTCATGCTTCCGGGTAACGCTTTCGGAGAGTGCGGTGAGGGATTTGTGAGAATTGCATGCACCGTCAATGTGGATACTCTTAAAGAGGCCTTCGATCGAATCGAAAAAATTGAAGAATTTAAGTAAAAATAAAAGTAAAAGGAGCCATAATACAATGGAAGAAAAAAATCTACACAATGAATTTGAAATGACTCCTGTGGCACCGAAGAATATATGGAAGTTTGTTATTGCTTCAGCAGTTGGAGTATTTCTCTTTTTGATTCCGGTACCAAAGGACAACACCTTTACAATTCCAATCGGTATTGTTATTGATTACGTTACAGGTTGGCTAAAGACAGATGCAATCGACTGGTCTGTAATCGCTGTGATGATATTTACGACTGTTTCAGCTGTAGTAACTATCATTAATATGATTTTCAAGCCGAAATTTATAAGCGATCATGAGCCTTTGAAGAGGCTATTTACTCCGAAGCCGCTATATTTTGTAAGCAGAATTATAGGCCTTGTTGTGGTTTACATGGTATATTTTAAGGTCGGCCCTGAGATGATATACTCGGAAGCTACCGGAGGATCTATGATTGGGGTTGCCGCAACGCTGGTTTCCGTGATTTTGTGTATTGCTTTCACCATGCCTCTCCTTACAGACTTTGGGATTATGGAGTTTGTAGGCGTGCTGGTCAGAAAAGTCGTTAAACCATTGTTTACTGTTCCGGGAAGATCTGCAATTGACCTGATGACGTCATGGCTTGGAACTTCCAACGCTGCGGCAATTCTTACAACCAGACAGTTTGAGACAGGTTATTACAGTGCCAGAGAAGCAGCAACGATTTCTTGTAATTTCTCCTTTGTTTCAATACCGTTTTGTTTTGTTATTGCCAAGTTAATCGGTGTGGACGAGAAGTTCAGTATATTCTATCTGATCAATCTCCTTTGCGGGATTGTATTGGCTATGGTTGTATCAAGGATTCCGCCACTTTCAAGGATTCCTGACGAATATGATAAGATTGCAGGCAAACAGATAAATGAGGAGATCCCACAAGGAGTTTCGAAGATGAAGTGGGCTCTTAATCTTGCAGGTCATCGTGCGGCTGAAACCAATGGCAAGCATATGATACAGCAGGGTCTGCATGTTTATTCAAGCATGTTCTTGGATCTTATCCCTATCGTTATGGCGTGGGGAACGATAGTGCTGATCCTTGTTGAATATACATCGATATTTGATATCATTTCCGTTCCGTTCGGATGGTATTTGAATCTGTTTGGAATCGAGGGAGCACATGAAGTTGCACCTACTGCTATTGTGGGATTTACAGATATGTATATACCTCCACTTATGCTTGCAGACTTCCCTGTTGAGAAGACTAGGTTTATAATGGGTGCCGTTTCACTTCTTCAGATAATTTACATGACAGAAGTTGGACTGATCGTAGTTAAGTCAAGGGTTCCGATAAATGTTTGGCAGTTGTTCCTTGTTTTCATTGAGAGGACAATCATCGCTATTCCGCTGGTAACACTTCTAACGAACCTTCTCGTTACGTTTTGACAAATAACTTCGGGTCGATATCTTGAAGGATATGTATCAAAGGAATGTATGAGGCTTAGATATGAACTTAAAACTGGTGAAAGGTGACATTAAATATAAAGAACAAATCATAGAAATGCTTGATGAATGGGTTGAATTTAATAAGCAAGATGGCACCAATCATTCGCCGTACGCTATATTTAAGAATGCATATAATGATTTTGATTACTATTTAGAAAATTTAGAGACAAAGGAACATTCAAATGGCCTGGTGCCGGATTCCACATTCTTTTTGTTAGATGAACAAAGGAATATAATTTTGGGAGCCGTCAATATTCGTCATTATTTAAACGAAAATTTGCTGAGATGTGGAGGTCATATAGGTGATGGAATACGGCCTTCAGAGAGAAGGAAAGGATTTGCAACTGAGATTATACGGTTGGCACTCATTGAATGTAAAAAGCTCGGAATAGAAAGAGTCCTTATAATTTGTGACAAGGATAATATAGGCTCGTCGAAATCCATCCAAAAAAACGGCGGGATTTTAGAAAATGAAGTTCTAGAGGAAGGAAAACAGATTCAAAGATATTGGATCAATGTTTAAACTTTTAGTATGGTATGTAACTATCGTTTTGTACATGTCAAGTAATTTAAAAGCAATAAAAAGGCTTATTCAACAGATATTGGTAAATGTATCAATAGACGAGGATAAGCCTTTTTTTAACATCTGCTGTTGGAATGTAACACGAGATTAAGTCAGAGCATGGGAACGGATGGCAGGAAGTTGTGGCTGTTTGCCTGCACCTTGATATGATATAGAGGAAATAGTTAAGGGGTGATTTTGCACAGTTACTCAATAGAAAAATAAAAACGTTTTAGAAAAGAAGATGACTTCATGACTTCGGTATGTGCGATTTAAACTCTCTGTTGCATTAGTCGTATACATTATCGTTCTAACATACAAGTTATTAAATCATACTATTCAGGAGAAAAACAAAGGATATTTATAGCAAGAGCAATGCTAAAAGATGCACCTATAATAATTTTGGATGAAGCTACTGCAAATATAGACCCGGAAAATGAAGATAAATTAAAAGAAGTCATAGAGTCCTTGACAAAGGATAAGACAGTTATAATGATTGCACATAGACTAAAGACAATAAGAAGCGCAGATCAAATTTTAGTTTTAAAAGATGGAGAGATAGTAGAACATGGAACTCATGATGAACTTAAAAAAAATAATGGACTAAACTCAGATTTAATCAATGCAAAAAGTAAGGCTGAATCGTGGAAATTGAATAACTAGCCGGAACTCAATTATATGGGAATAAATTTGTTCAACAACAGATAAATTCCATCAAAGAAGACTCACGGTATTTTATCAAGGCCTCTCATATAATTAATTATATCATCAGAACTAGTTCGTCGAGCGAAAGCGAAAGCGAAAGGAAAGATGAGCAATAAACCTCCACCAAGCCGAGCATGTGATCACTATTAATGTAAAGAACAAAGCATAATCACAGATAGACATACTGAATCATTCCGTTTCCATAGGTAATAAAACAGCAAAAAGAGTATCCATTATCATTGGCACAAACCATTGTTAAGGATACTCTCTTGGTTTTCATGTTTTAATATATGCAATTAGACTGATAACATTTTAATATGATTATGAAATTGAAGCCATCCTATTCCATAATTTGTTATGCTCAGTTTCTACCCCGTTTTATCATATTGGCAAGTACCTGTTTTGAAGGAAGCTGAGATATTATGACAGCTGCAAACATCATAAGGCAACCGACAGATTCTCTGAAAGAGAGAGTTTCTCCCAGAACGATCATTCCTGATATCAGAGCAAATACGGATTCCAGACTCATAAGTAAAGACGCTATTGCAGGCTCGGCATCCTTTTGGGCAACGATTTGAAGAGTATACCCTACTCCGGACGAGAGTATTCCTGTATATAGCAAAGGAATAATACATGCCCAAATGTTTTCTAATGTGAAACCTTCGGGAGTGAAGATGAAGTTAGCGATGAGACTTAGGATTCCACATACGAAGAATTGTATCATGGACATCCTCACCCCATCTGTTCTTGGTGAGAAGTAATCAACAATCAAAATGTGCAATGAATATCCGAAAGCACAAATGAATACAAGAAAATCTCCATCTTCAAAACTGAAATCTCCTTTGATGCTCAAAAGATAAAGCCCCACAGCGGCAAGAAGAACACAGAACCAAATAATTAGCTTAACCCTTTTTTTCAGAAAAATTCCCAATACGGGTACAATTACTATATAGAGAGATGTTATGAATCCTGCTTTACCAGATCCTGTTCCTGCAGCGATTCCCAACTGCTGAAAGGATGCTCCTATAAACAGTGCGATACCGGTGAGAAGTCCCCCGAGATATAGAATGCGTTTTCCCTTGGGTGATGTGATATCAGGTTTTGGCTCATTAGTTTCAACTGTCTTTCTCCTGTCAAGAAAATAAATTACAGGAATGAGTCCAAGTCCGCCTATTATGGATCTGACTCCATTAAAGGCATAGGCGCTCAAGTAGTCAACACCCTTTACTTGGGCAACAAAAGCGGAACCCCAGATAAAGGCAGTGATAAGCAGTAAAATATTACTGCGCATTTGTTTGCTCATAGTTAAACCTCTTTCTCAAATAAATCTCATTCTTTTTGATAGCATATACACTTAACATAAATTAATAATATATTTGGCAATTATCTTAAGGGTTTACCAACCATTGGGATTCTGTCAATTTCACCCTTAGCAAACATATTGATGTAGTCGGCAACATTGTAATCCGCCTCATCGATCGATGATTGGGAGAAAAAAGCCACGTGTGGTGTTATGACCACCCTATCATCTTCGATAAAATCTATTTCTTCAAGCCTAGGATATTCGTCATCAAGAACGTCCAGCGCAATTCCCTTGATATAATCGCAATCTAAAGCTTCTTTGATGGCAGATTGGTCTATGAGTTGACCTCTGCTACAATTTATGAGGAACGGACTTTTAGCAAGTTCCGTAAAAAAGTCGTGGTTTATCATTCTATTTGTTTCATCATTAAGAGGAAGATGTATAGAAATGATATCAGCATTTTTCTGTATTTCCTCAAGTGAAGCCTTGGAGACTCCCCCACTATCAAAAACGGATTCATTTACGAATGGATCATATGCCAATACGGTGCAGCCGAAACCCAAGAATCTCTTGGAAACCTCCCTTGCGATACCGCCGAATCCGATAAGACCTATTACCTGAGAACTCATTCTGAAAAGGCTGTTGCCATAGGCCTGATAATCCCAAACCTTCTTTTCCTTTACATCTCTGTTGAAGAGTGAAGTTTTCCGAACTAAATCGAGAGCCAAACTCATAGTGTGGTCGGCAACTTCTTCTATGCAATAGAAAGGATTGTTGGAAACGAATACTCCGTTTTTCACTGCATGATTTACGTCTATATTGTTGAAACCGATTGCTGCAGAGCAAATGTACTTAAGGTTAGGAAGCTTGTCAAGCACGCAGGCTGACAAGGGTTCGTACACAGTTACAAGACATTCTGCCTCTTGGCAATTCTCTATGATTTCTTCCTCGGTCTTACATGGTAAGTTGTGAAACTCCATGCTGTCATCCAGGTGATTTCGAATCATTTGAGGGTTCACATCTTCTGTAATCACAAATACCTTCATGAACAATCTCCTTTTCATCTTCTCTACCGATGGCTTTTTGTATAAAACTCTACTGTAATTCTAGCATAAAAAAGGTTTTTATGCTAGAATTAAATGGCATAGAACATGTATAAGAGAACCATATAATGTATAAAAGGCCGGAGAGATTCCTAAGCCCATCAGAGAGGAAGTAGTGTATGGAAACCCAAGAGGAAAAATTACAAAGTCTTGTAGCACAGATTGGCAAACCTTTCGAAGAGGTTATGGCACAAACCAGACACAGACAGGATTATCTTGTTAAACCGCCGGGGAGCCTTGGAAGACTCGAAGATATTTCTGCCAAGGTTGCAGGTATAACAGGTAAGGTCAAGACTCCAATAAGTAAATTTGCAATAGCGGTAATGTGTGCAGACAACGGAGTCGTTGAAGAAGGTGTAGCTTCGGCTCCGCAGTCGGTAACTCTTGCACAAACCATAAACTTCACTCGCAGGCTTACCGGAGTCGGTACTATGGCCAAGCATTTTAACATTCCTCTGCTAGTTATCGATGTGGGAGTAGCCATGCCTATTCCGGATGCTCTTTATACCGAAAATATGATCGGCGAAGACGGCAGAATTCCAACTGAAATCGTCAATAGACGATTGGCTGATGGCACATGCAATTTGGCAAGGAAACCGGCCATGCCCAGAGAGGATGCTGTCAAGGCAATACTCATAGGGATAGAGGCAGCAAAAGCCATCAAGGATTCAGGAGCGGATGCTTTTGGAATTGGTGAGATGGGTATCGGGAACACTACATCAAGCTCATCTGTTTTGTGTGCTCTTACAAGAATCCCGGCAGAGGATGCTGTGGGACGTGGTGGAGGACTTAAGGACGAGGGTCTAAAGAAGAAAGTTGCCATTGTCAGAGAGGCGAGTAAAAGATGTATTGAGGAAGGCTATGATGTCTTGGATATTCTCGCTAACGTAGGAGGATATGATATATGTGCTATGACGGGGGCTTTCCTGGGAGCCGGAATTTACAGGTTGCCGGTGGTGGTTGACGGAGTGATTTCAATTGTTGCTGCACTTGCTGCAAAAGCCGTCTCCCCTAATATAACGGATTTTATGTTCGCATCTCATAAGTCCAAGGAGCCGGGATATGAGGCTGCCATGAATGCTTTGGGACTTTATCCACTTTTTGATCTTCGAATGAGACTGGGTGAGGGAAGCGGATGTCCCATAGCTTTCAATATTCTGGAAACTGCCTCCTCAATAATCTGCGAAATGGCAACATTTGAAGAGGGTGAAATCAATGACGATTATATGACGGAGATCAGGGAGAAAAATCTCTTTAATTAGGGGCAATGCAAATTGTATCCGTGATTCCCGGCGTACGAGGCTGTCATCAGGTAATTGATAATATTATGGAGATGGGCGAGGCTAAAGGAGACAGATTATGAAAGTGCTCATAAGCGGTGGAGCAAAAAACGGAAAATCCATGTACGCTCAAAGGGTTGCTAAGAATCTGGCCGAAGAGAAAGAGGTCCCCCTGTACTACGTGGCAACCATGGAGCCGGTGGACGATGAGGACAGAGCCAGAATCAAAAGACATGTAGAAGATAGGGCAGGGTGGGGCTTCATAACAATAGAAGAACCATTGAAGCTTTCAAAAATTTTCAATGGGCATGGACAAAGATATTTATCTTTGGAGGAACCTGCGGATATTCCTGATGCGTCGGGGGTTTTTCTGGTAGATAGCTTAACGGCACTGCTCGGGAACAATATGTTCAGATCTGATGGCAAGATGTATTTGGGAGTCCTTGATGAAATGAAGGAGGACTTGGATACCTTTTCAAACATTGCAGGCGACATAGTTATGGTGTCGGATTTCATTAATTGTGACGGTTTTGACTTTGACGAAATTACAGAGAAATACCGTGAAAATCTGGCCATGCTGGAGCGTTTTCTTGCCGGAAAGTACGACAAGGTTGTGGAAATATCAGCGGGACAGGTCATTAGTTTTAAAGGAGAAATGAGCGGAGAAGGATGAAGATAGTTACGGCATTTTTTATGGCATGGGGATATTTCCTTGCGCTTCCTTGCCCGTACAAAAAATGGGACGAGCACCAACGGCATTACATGCTTGGATTTTTGCCTGCTGTTGGAATAGTGGCAGGAGATTTGTGGTGCGTGTGGAGCCTTTTTCTTCAATATATCGGACTGCCCATATACATTGAAAGCATCGCAACTTTAACATTCATATTTTTCATCAGCGGATTCTTTCACCTGGATGGTTTTATGGATACATGTGATGCGCTTCTTTCCAGAAGAGATATGGCAGAGCGTCAGAGAATCCTGAAGGATTCAACGGTGGGAGCCTTTTCTGTAATCTCTGTGGTATTGCTGATTGCATGGTGGATTGTGATCTTTGTCATATCATTAAAACGAGCCCCACTATGGGGACTTTTTCTAATCCCTGTAATCAGCCGGACCATGTCGGCGATTTGGGTTTTGACCTTGAAACCCATAGGACATAGCCAATATCGTGACGGTTTTACACGTGCTCAGAGAAAGAATGCATTAATCATGACAGTTTTTCTGGCTATTGCGGGAATCGTTATTGCTATGATAATTGCAGCATTGAGTGGGGCAGCTTTCTATTTACCCGTAGTATTAACAATCGGAATGGTTATAGCCTCCGGTGCCTGTATAGTTCACGCAACCGGGCAGCTGGGTGGAATGAGTGGTGACATTTCAGGGTTCAGCCTCTGCATGTCGGAACTTTTAGGCATTTTAATAGTAGCCCTGCTGATTCAGTTTTAAAATTGGAGTTTGTATGAAGTTGATATTTGGAGGAGCATATCAGGGCAAACTTGCGTATGCCCTTAAAAAATATAATTTGAGTGATGAGGACGTTTTTCACTGTCTTATGGGGACTCTTGATATAGATATGGAGAAAACCGTTATAAACAGTCTTGAAAATTTCTCCAGAACTGCAGAAGAAAAGGGGGAAAATTCCAAGGATACTTTGATGGGAATAATCGAAGATACTCCGCCGGAGAAGCTTGAAAATAAAATCTTCATAGCCAGGGACATCTCTTGCGGAATTGTTCCAATGGACAGTCTGGAAAGATCTTGGCGAGAAAACCACGGAAGAATGCTAATCGCACTTGCGGAGAGATGCAGTAAGGTTGAAAGGGTATTTTGTGGTATACCAATGCGGCTCAAGTAGCCGCGATTTAGTTTTTCAGAACCGATAAGTAATAGCTATACCGGTGAGAGAAGCCCGATAGGTCAGCTCTCGTGAGTTTTGTAATTTGTAATATATAGGAAGGAAATTTTGATGGAGTCAATCATTTATATAATCCGGCATGGGATTACCAAGGGCAACCAGAAACGTTGGTACTACGGCGCATCTGATATATCACTTTCTCCACAGGGCAGACGTGAGTTGGAACTCATAGCCAGAGACAATCCTTATCCTGTAGAGGATGATTATTCATTTTTTACTTCGGGACTTTCCCGTACTAAGGAGACACTTGAGATTTTGTTCGGTGACAGGAATAGCACGGAGATAAAGGATCTTAATGAGATGAATTTCGGTTCTTTTGAGATGCATACATATGAGGAACTTGAGGATGACCCGGAATTTAAGAAATGGGTTTTTGATGAAACCTGGGATGTATCTTCGCCGGGAGGAGAATCTCGGAATGAATTTCATAGAAGGGTGAGTAGAGGAGCCAAGGAACTTTTTAAATTGCACGGAGAAAGGGTTAAGAAGTCGGACCGTTCAGAAGAAGTCTGCTCAATTGCGGTTCTTCATGGAGGAGTGATAGCGGCGATTCTTGGGGAGTATTTCCCGGACAGGGGAAAAACCTGGTGGGATCTGATTCCGCCTCCGGGCAGCGGATACAAACTCACGATGAAGACAGATGAAAATGGGACCGTCCCTGTGGCCTTTGAGGTTATGGATTACAGACCGAAGGATGCAGGTTACGATAAGGGCAGTCCTTCGGATAAGGCGCCAATTATAAAACTTGAGGGTTTGGTGAAAACTTTCAAGTCAAAGTCTGACACTGTGCAGGCGTTAAAGGGTATTGACTTGTCAATTTATAAGGGCGAAATATTTGGAATTATAGGCCTCTCAGGAGCCGGCAAGAGTACCATAGTCAGGTGTATGAATCTGCTTGAAAGGCCAACTTCAGGGCGTGTAATGGTTGATGGCGTGGACATGATGTCGTTAAGTAAGAAGGAGCTCAATCTCAAAAGACGAGAGATCGCCATGATTTTTCAGCAGTTCAATTTGCTCATGCAGAGAAATTGCCTTGAGAATATCTGTTTCCCATTGGAAATTGCCGGCGTTTCCGGAGCGGAGGCGATTTCAAGAGCAAAACAGCTGCTTGAGGTAGTGGAACTCTCCGATAAGGCGAAGGCTTATCCGTCTCAACTTTCAGGCGGACAGAAACAGAGGATTGCAATTGCAAGAGCGTTGGCAACAAACCCAAAAGTTCTTTTGTGTGACGAAGCCACAAGTGCGCTTGATCCGAAAACGACACGAGCAATTTTATCGTTGCTCAAGAGAATAAATGAAGAATATGGAATTACCATTGTCGTGATAACTCATGAGATGAGTGTTATTCAACAGATATGTCATACTGTAGCAATTATTGATAATGGTGTCATTGCAGAAACCGGGCCTGTGACTGAAATATTTGCAAACCCTCAGACGGAAGCTGCCAAGAAGCTTGTGTTCCCGGGAAGGACTATGACAACAACCTATAGCGCAAAACGTCTTGTACGTATGGTTTTTGACGGCAGGTCGACGTTTGAACCTGTTATAAGCAACATGATTATGGCCTGCGGAGAACCTGTGAACATAATGTATGCCAATGTACAGAATATTGATGGAGTCTCTGTGGGACAGATGATCATACAGCTTTCCGAGGACAGGAAAGCTGCGGATAAACAGCTTGAGTTTTTGAAGAGTCAGGGAATTAAATTTGATGAGATTGAGGAGGTGGGTATAGATGTTTAGCATGTTAGCGATACAGAGCCTTAACACTTTGTACATGACACTGGTGTCCACTCTATTTGCATATATATTCGGTTTGCCACTTGGGATAGCCCTTGTGGTGACAGGGAAGAACGGAATCAGACCAAATGCTGTTGTGAATGTAATCTTGGGGACTCTGATAAATATATTCAGAGCGGTGCCATTTCTGATTTTGCTAATTGCGATAAGCCCTTTTACACAGCTTGTTACAGGAACAACAATAGGAATTGCGGCTACGATTGTGCCTCTTGTTGTTTCAGCAACGCCGTTTATAGCAAGGCTTGTTGAGGGGTCGGTTCTGGAGATAGATTCAGGTGTGATAGAAGCGGCTCAGTCTATGGGAGCCAGTGATTGGCAGATTGTCAGGAAGGTGATGCTCACAGAAGCAAAACCTGCAATACTTGTCGGAAGTGTAGTGGCTCTGGTTACGATACTCGGATATTCCGCAATGGCAGGCATTGTGGGCGGTGCAGGTCTTGGAGCTGTTGCCATCAACTATGGACTGTATAAATTTAACGCAGAAGTACAGTGGATAACGATTGCAGTTATCGTAATTTTAGTTCAGATTTTACAGGAACTCGGCATGTGGATTTCCAGAAGAACAGATAATAGAATTTAACCTGAAAATTTGTGATTTATGACAAATTTATAGGGTAAAAGTAAGGAGTTGTTTCAAATTTTAAATGGAAGGAAGATAAAAAATGGAATCAAAGAAAAGCAAATTCCTGGCTGCAGTGATTGCCATCACTTTAGTATTAGGAGCATTTGTCATCACCGGCTGTAGAGAGAAAGACAAGGGGGACAAGAAGATAAAGGTGGGTGCCAGTCCGGCTCCTCACGCTGAAATTCTCAAAGAGGCCAAGTCAGAACTTGAAAAAGAAGGCTATGATTTGGAGGTTGTGGAGTTTCAGGATTATGTTCAGCCTAATAAGGCTCTTGATGCAGGAGATATAGACGCAAATTATTTCCAGCATAAGCCATATATGGACGAATTTAATGAAAAGCAGGGAACTAAGCTTGTCAGCATTGGAACCGTCCACTATGAACCGCTTGGACTTTATCAGGGAACAAAGAAAAGTATCGGTGAACTGTCGGAAGGGGACAAGGTAGCTGTACCGAACGATACTACAAACGAAGCACGTGCCCTGCTGCTGCTTGAAGCCCAAGGATTAATTAAACTTAAGAAAGATGTTGGTCTTACTGCAACAAAACAGGATATCGTTGAGAATCCGAAGAATCTTGAAATTGTTGAGCTTGAGGCCGCTGTTATTCCAAGGAGTATGTCATCTGTTGCAATGGGAGTTGTAAACGGAAACTATGCACTAAGTGCAGGACTCAAAGAGGATACTGCGATAGCATTTGAATCCTCCGATAGTGAAGCAGCTACAACTTATGCCAATGTAATAGCTGTTAAAAAGGGAAATGAAAAAAGCGAGAAGTCAAAGGCATTATATAAGGCAATTACATCAGATAAAGTAAAGCAATTCATAGAGAAAAAGTATGGAAAAGCTGTAGTTCCTACTTTCTAGGTTGGAAGACAGATTAAAAGACAATTTCATCAGCCGTCCGGGAACTAGGCCATGGGACGGCTGATTCTTTTATTATTCAGAGTTTCCAATCATTCAACTTTAATACTGATTTCTCCGGTGGTCAGAGATTCAATCTGTCTCATTTTGGGACCTTCCATGTATTCTACCACAAGGCCGCCGTTATCATCTATATCAATCGCGTTTGCAGAAATAGGCTCGGCTCCGGGATGTGGAAATACAGAAATGCGTTTTCCAAGCACATTGGATCTGAGCCTGTAATCTTGCAGGAACTTAGGAGCGGTAGACCCACCTAGAGGAGTTTCAAACATGGAAATCGGAGTTTGTGCTTTTGGTTCCAGTTCCTTCAATATTTCTACGGTTTTATCGTATACAAGAGCTGCCAGCTTGCTTCTTGAGAAGGAGTTTCTCGTTTTGGAAATCGCCCCTGCAACATTTTTTATATTGTCAGGCATTGATGAGGGACTAAAGCAGTTGATTCCGATGCCTATCAGTATTTTGTCGATTTTACCCGTTTCAAGATTGGCTCCTGCCTCAGTCAGAATGCCGCAGACTTTTTTCTTGCCGATGAAAATATCGTTAACCCATTTGATTTTTGCCTTGACAGGAGCAATTTCTTCAATGGCCTTAGAGACAGAGACGGCCGTTGCAATTGTAACGAAGAGAGCCTTATCTATGGCGAATTTCGGTTTTATTCCAATCGTCATGTAGATACCCGTTCCGGCAGGAGAAAAGAACTCTCTGCCCATTCTGCCACGTCCGCCGGTCTGCTTATTAGCAATGACAAACAGAGGCTTATCAGACTTTATCTCTTCGGCGTGATTACCGGCAAAGTTGTTAGTTGAGTCGATACTGTCAAAAACATAGAGTTTTGCAGGTGATTTCAAGTGAGAAAGTATTGAACTTTCAGTTAAACTGTGTGCTCCGCCAACAAGTTTGTATCCCACACGGGGGCGACTTTCTATTTCGTAGCCGTCCTCTCGAAGCTGTTCGATGGACTTCCAGATGGCATTCCTGGATACACCGAGGCGTTTTCCCAACTCCTGGCCTGAGTGATAACCTATATCTTCTGTCATCAATATATTTAAAACTTTGGTTCTGGTCAGCATTTAAACCTCCTGAGTGGTGGAAAATCACATAAATGTAATCAGGTGATGTATGTAAGTGTATGAACCGGACACATTTATGCTATTATTTTTCTGTGATTGTCAACCTAGTATACCATGGCAAGTAGACATAAGTAAAGGTTTTAAGTTATTGGATTTTGTGGTATTATTTAAAGATGTAAGCATGATGTTTTTCTGAAGGCAAGGGAAAGAGTAGAAAGACCCATGCAGTTGCTGTTTTCAACAAGGTTTACCAAGGCTGAGAACGGTTTGTCACCGTTTTGATATCGGTGTTATCTTAAACATTAGATAAGATGTTTGATTTGATAGATTGGGGTGGTAGATATGAAGAATGTGACACTGAAAATTTCGGGAGGAGAATTCGGAATGCCTGAAGACTCCGATGGTAATGTGGAAATAATAACAGAAGGGAAACTTTACAGAAGGAACGGAAAGACTTATCTTCTTTACGATGAATCCCCGCTTTCAGGGCTTGAAGGGTGCATGACAACCCTGATTTTGGATGACAATAGAGTAAAGATGAAAAGAACCGGAGATAACAGAAGTACGGATGAGATTGTCTTTGAAAGAGGTAAGCGCTACTTTAGTGAGTATGAGACTCCTATGGGAATGATACCTCTTGAAGTTCTCACAAATCATGTAAATAACAGATTGGATGAAAATGGCTACGGAGACGTGGATATTGATTATCATATCAGCCTTGATGGACTCATGGACGGTAGAAACACAATAAGAATAAGCGTTACGGACTAGACAGTAAAGGCTCCTCTTTATCTAAAGGTTAAGGGGTGACTTTGTATGGATATATATAATCAAAAGTAAATGAGCAAAGGTAAAGGAGAAACAAATATATGCGATTAGGCTTTGACCCCCATAAGTATCTTGAAATGCAGTCGAATCATATCTTAGAAAGAATAAAATCAGGAGACAGCGAAAGGCTGTATCTGGAGTTCGGCGGAAAACTGGTTCACGATAAACATGCTATGAGAGTGTTGCCCGGATTTGATGAGAATGCCAAGATTAAACTTCTGGCAAACCTCAAAGATCAGGCAGAAGTGATCATCTGTATCTATGCCGGAGATATAATGACTAATAAGACAAGACAAGACTTCGGTATAACTTATGACCTTGAAGTTTTGAGACTGATCGATACATTCAGGAAGTACGATTTATCTATAAACAGTGTAGTGGTAACAAGATACGAAGATGCTCCGTCTGTGAATATGTTTATTGCAAAACTGGAGCGCAGGGGAATCAAAACTTATAAGCATACCTTTACCAAAGGATATCCCACAGATGTTGAAATCATAGTGAGTGAGGAAGGCTACGGGGCAAACCCGTATATTCAGGTTGAAAAGCCTCTCGTTGTAGTTACAGGACCGGGAGGTGGAAGCGGAAAGCTTGCAACCTGCCTGTCTCAACTGTATCATGAGGAGATAAGAGGGAAAAAGGTCAGATATGCTAAATTTGAGACATTCCCTGTATGGAACCTGCCTTTAAAGCATCCGGTCAATATCGCATATGAGGCAGCGACTGCTGACCTTAAGGATGTAAATATGATCGACCCTTTCCATCTGGAAGCCTATGGGGAAATGACCGTAAATTACAATAGGGATGTTGAAGTCTTCCCGGTAGTGAAGAGAATAATAGAAGAGATAACGCAAAAGCCTTCTGAATACAAGTCTCCCACAGATATGGGGGTAAATATGGCAGGCTATGCCATAACCGATGATGAAATTTGCAAGGAGGCTGCTTGCCAGGAAATCATCAGGAGATATCTGATCGCTAAATGCGACTACAAGAAGGGGAAGATAAGTGAAAGCTCTCTTGAGAGATCGCAGCTGCTCATGCATGAAGTGGGAATGACTGTAGAAGACAGAGTTGTGGTCAAACCGGCAAGGGAATACATGGAATATAAGAGACAGTCTGATGATAGGTATGAGAATGTTGTAGTTATGGCTTTACAGCTGCCAAACGGGGAGATTGTCACCGGCAGGAGCTCAAGGAGGATGGTAGCAGCAGCTGCTGCGGTTTTGAACGCTATCAAGAAGATGTGTGACATGCACGATGATGCTCTTCTGATAACACCTCAGGTTTTGTCAACAATTCAGAAGTTGAAAACCGAAACGTTGAGATATGATCGTACCTCTTTAAATTTAGAAGAAGTTCTTATGGCTCTCACAATTTCCGGAACACAGAATCCGGAAGCTAGAAAAGCTGCGGAAAAGCTGGGGGAACTTAACGGTCTTAGAGCTCATTGTACTGCCATTTTAAGTGACAACGATGAGCAGACGCTAAAGGCTCTGGGGATTGATGCGACCTGTGATCCTGAGTACATGACTACTAACTTGTATAATAACTGATATACTGAACTGTATCATAAGTATGGAGTCAGAAAGTATACAAATATAAACGGAACGTAAGACAAATTGAAAATCCCCATTGCCACAGGCTTTGGGGATATAAGTTATATTAAGAAAATGAGCAAAAATAAGACCGTATTTCAGCTTGAAAGATTTAAGAAGATGAGACATAAGATGGCTCTTCAAGGAGTTTTTGTAGGCCTTTTGACAGGTATAGTCGTAGGTCTTTTTCGCCTTGCCATAGAAAAAGTTGAGGTATGGCGAGGCAGCTTTCTTCTTCCAATGATTTCCCAGGGCAGGATATTTCTGCTGATTGGGATTATAGCTGTGGTCGCTTTTTTTGTTTACCTTATGGCAAAATGGCAGCCTTTGGCGTCGGGAAGTGGAATTCCTCAGGTGAAAGCTGAGCTTCGGGGACAAATCAAGCAGCCTGTATATAGGCTGTTAGTATCAAAATTCGTAGGAGCGGTACTTGCAATCGGTGCAGGTTTGTCCATCGGCAGAGAGGGTCCGTCAATACAGCTCGGTGCTCTTGTAGGAAAGGGTTTTTCAAGACTGACAAGGCAATTACCCGTGGAGGAAAAAATGTTACTGACATGCGGAGCGGGTGCAGGTCTGGCAGGCGCTTTTTGCGCACCTTTTTCAGGTGCGGTTTTTGCTCTTGAGGAGCTTCACAAGAATTTTTCGGTTGAAATTCTCGTTTCCACAATGGCGGCATGTATTAGTGCAAACTTTGTCTCAGCCTATATATTCGGTCTGGATCCTGTTTTTGATTTAGTCATTCCACACAGGTTACCGTTGAGGCTTTACTGGCTTCTTCTGATTATGGGCATTATTCTGGGACTTCTTGGGAATCTGTACAACAGCATGATGATGAAGGCTCTTAACACATATGATAGACTTCCGAAACCGGTTGCCATAGGCATTGCTTTTTTTATGATACTTCCGGTTATGATGTTTATGCCACAGGCTCTTGGAGGCGGTCATAGCATCGTGGGGGAAATTGCTCATAGCAGTTTTGTACTTCAGTGGGGAATCATGGATAACCAAATCGGCTTCGGTATAATAGTAAGTCTGATAATATTCTTCTTAGTAAAATTGGTGTTTTCTGCAATAAGTTTCGGATCAGGGGTTCCCGGGGGAATATTTCTGCCACTTTTGGTTTTGGGAGCCATTGTGGGAGGAATCTTCGGAGAAATATTCAACACATTAAATGGAAGCAATGAACTTTATATTGCCAATTTTGTAATATATGGAATGGTGGGAATGTTCGCTGCTATCGTTGGCGCACCTGCAACGGGTATAATTCTTATCACAGAAATGACCGGGGATTTGCAAAATTTCTTCCCGCTTGTTATAGTCGGTCTTGTATCTTATATGATAGCTGACCTGACAGGCACAGCCCCAATTTACGATTTGCTTTTGGACAGGCTAATGGCAAAGAAGGAAAACGGTGGGGAAGAAACAAGTGAAGAAGAGATGGAATATAGGAGGAGGCTGAGGAAGAGAGCCAGCAAGAAAGTGATTCTGGAATCAGATGTTTATCTGGGGAGTGCAATGGATGGTGAGAAGATATCGAATCTGGAACTTCCGCCCGGATCCCTTGTAATTTCCCTTGTTCGTCATGGCAAGGAGATAATTCCCAGTGGGGAAACTCTTGTAAAGGGAGGAGATTATCTGGTTGTATTGTGTGCTGAAGATTATCAGGATACCGTTGTTGAACACCTTGACAAACTCTGCAAAACAGTGATTTTGTAAGCTGTGCCGGCGATATGTTTAGAATGTTTTCGTGGTTTTTATCCCGTGACAGAGGTCATTTAGCAATTTGACAAAATAAGAAATGTTGGATATAATTATGAATCGTCCACTCTGATAATATAAAGATATCAAGAATGGTATGAATTAATCGATTATTGCCCTTAGTTAGCTCCACCTGTATGGTTTGGGTCCTGCGCAATAAGACACCACGAACCTTGTCAGGTCCGGAAGGAAGCAGCAATAAGTGGAGGCTCTTATGTGCCGCAGCAAAGCCTTCTCCGTTCGGCTGTGGAGCTAACTGAGGGCGATTTCATTATCAGGAGAAATAACGAAGTTTGAAATTCTAAAGGGAGAAGAATGTATCAAGCACTCTACAGACAGGAAAGGCCGGAGACTTTCAGAGAGGTCGTCGGGCAGGAACACATAGTAAAGGTGTTGGAACATCAGCTAAAAACGGATACAGTTGGGCATGCATATTTATTTTGCGGTACCAGAGGAACCGGAAAGACGACAATAGCAAGACTTCTGGCAAAGGGACTCAACTGCCTTGAGGAGGACGTTTCAAGCAGACCTTGTGGGCACTGTGATAATTGTGAATCCATAAGTAACGGGACTTTCGTGGACGTGATAGAACTGGATGCCGCGTCGAACAGAGGTATTGACAGCGTTAGAGAGCTCAGAGACAGCGTGAAGTATCCACCGGCTGTAGGGCGAAAGAAGGTTTATATAATAGACGAGGTGCATATGATGACAGCACCGGCTTTCAATGCTCTTTTGAAGACGCTGGAGGAGCCTCCGGAAAATGTTGTATTTCTTCTTGCTACCACAGATCCTCAGCAACTGCCTCAGACTATTTTATCGAGGTGCCAAAGGCTTGATTTTAAAAGGCTTGGGCGTGATAAACTTGTGGATCATTATAAGAGAATTTGCCAAAAACATGGTGTTACCCTTGAAGATGATGCAGCCGATATTTTGGCAGCGAATGCGGATGGCTCGGTAAGGGATGGACTAAGCTTGTTGGAGCAATGCCTTGCCTCAGGAGAAAAGGTTATTACTGAGGAGGTTGTGCTTACATATGGAGGTGCAATTTCTCAAAGATTTTTGATTGAACTGACAGATAGCGTAATAAACGGAAATGTTGCAGATGGTCTCTCTCTGATAAATTGTCAATTAGAGGATGGCAAAGAATCCGGGCAGATATTGAAGGATTGGATGAGTCATTTCAGGAATCTTATGGTAACAAGGCTGGTCAATAATCCGGCGGATATCATACAGAAGTCTTCAGAAAGTTTGGAACAATTGGTTGAGCAGAGTGCAAAGATAGATTTACAGAATATTACTGATGGCTTGATGATCTTAGCTAAAGCTGAGGGGGATAGTAAGAATTCGTCAAGGCCAAGAATTTTCCTGGATATTGCCCTGATGAGCCTTATGGAACTTTTTGGCGGCCGTGGAGTCGGTAAGAACATCGGAGCTGAGAGAACGACAAAAGAAGCTACGGGGTTGAAGGAAGAGAAAGTGTGTACTCAGGAAAAATCCATTCAGGCATCATATAGACCTGTTTCGCAGACAGTTGATGAAGAGCCTCCATATGTAAACAAAGAACCTTCCGGAAGGTCAGCGGAGGTCTCCACATTAAAGGAAGATATGGAATCCGGCAATGAAGGTGTTGATCCCCATAAGGCACCGGAATCAGCGGAGGAGTATGCAGATATATGGTCGGCAATCTGTGATATGGTTATCAAAGAAAGACCATCGATAGGAACATTAAAGGGAAGAGCAGAGATTACAGATATAAGTGAAAGCACCTTTGTAATAGAAAGTGAGAATCAAATTACAGCAAAGAGGTTAACGGACGGATTGGCATTGATTTCTGAAGTTGCCACTATTGTCTTGGGAAGACCCATGAAAGGCAGGATTACCGTGAGGGGAAAACCGAACGGAACATCGGAGGAGGAACAGGATGACACCTTGGAAAGACTCAGAGAACTCCTTGGTGATATACCAATCAGCGTAGAATGACAAATAACAACTGTTAGGAGGAACTAATATGGGTAGAGGAATGAGAGCAGGTAAGAAAAGAGCTCCGGGAGGAAGGACTGTCGGAGGAGCTGCAAATATGCAAAAGCAGATGGCACAGGTTCAGGCGATGCAGAGACAGATGGAGGAGATGCAGGCAGAACTTGAGGCAAAGGAATATCAAACCACTGCAGGTGGCGGAGCGGTATCTGTAAAGGTTAACGGAAAAAGAGAAATTTTGGAGATGACTCTCAGTCCGGAGATTGTTGATCCTGATGATATTGAAATGCTTCAGGATTTAGTGGTTGCAGCTGTTAATGAGGCAATGCGTCAGGTTGATGAGGATTCTAATAGTGAAATGAGCAAACTGACAGGGGGACTGGGGATCCCGGGGCTTTAAAATGATTCGATATCCCAAACCGCTGGCAACACTTATCCGTGAGCTTGCCAAACTTCCCGGCATAGGTGAAAAGTCCGGACAGAGACTTGCTTTTCATATACTGTCTTTGCCTGAGGGCGATACTGAGGCTCTAAGCAAAGCAATAAGAGAGGCAAAAAAATCCATGCATCAATGCTCAGTGTGTGGAAACTGGACGGATACAGACCCTTGCAGTATATGTCGCGATAAGAGACGGAGAAGAGATATAATCTGTGTGGTAGAAATGCCGCAGGACGTTGTCGCACTTGAAAAAATGAAGGAGTTTGATGGACTGTACCATGTTCTTCACGGACATATTTCTGCTATTGAGGGCATAGGTCCGGAAGATATAAACATCAAAAATTTAATAATCAGATTACGAGAAAATCCGGTGGAAGAAGTGATTTTAGCTACAAATCCTACAATTGACGGAGAAACGACCGCCATGTATATTGCCGGACTATTGAAGCCGACCCAAATCAAGGTGTCCAGACTTGCCAACGGAATCCCAATTGGAGGAGGTCTGGAATTTACCGATAAGACTACACTGTACAAGGCCATGGAAGGAAGGCGTGAATTATGAGATTTAAAGAGTTTGTTTTCCAATTGGTGGTGAAGCATAAGAAAGCCATCATTGTTCTGTTCTTCATACTAGCATTTCTTAGTTTCCCTGCCAGGGACCTGGTATCGGTTAATTACGATATCAGTGATTATCTCCCAAAGGAAACCAATTCAACTAAATCCATAGAAGCCCTGGAGAGAGAGTTCTCGGACGGAATCCCGAATGCAAGGGTTCTGGTACGGAACGTGACTCTTCCGGAGGCACTTGAATACAAGAAAAAAATATCAGATGTAGAGGGAGTGTCATCAGTAACGTGGCTTGATGATTTTGTTGACCCTGCGATGCCCCTTGAGAATATCGACAAGGGTGTTAAGGACACATACTACAAAGACGGAAATGCGCTTTTTAATGTAGCTATTCAGAAACAGGCAAGGATAGATGCGCTTGATGAGATAAGAGAAATTATCGGCAAGGACAATGCGATGTCAGGGAGTGCTGTTTCAACAGCTGTTGCTGCAGTGGAAAGTGTTGAGGAGGTAAAGCTCATTAAAATTTTCTCAGTGTTGTTCGTTCTGCTGGTTTTGCTGCTTACAACCAGATCATGGGTAGAGCCGATAATAGTTCTTATAGGTCTTGGAGTGGCAATTATAATCAACGAGGGAAGTAATCTCATATTTGGGGAAATTTCCTTCGTGACAGATGCGGCAACGGGAATCTTGCAGCTGGCAGTTTCTTTGGATTACTCAGTTTTCCTCATTCATAGGTTCGAGGAGTGTCACAAAGAGATTGACGACGAAAAAGCAGCAATGGTCATGGCTCTCAAAAAATCATTCCAATCTATTATGGGGAGTGGATTAACTACCGTCATAGGATTTCTGGCACTGGTTCTCATGAGTCTTCGACTTGGCCCTGATATGGGATTAGCCTTGGCAAAGGGAGTGGCAATCAGTTTAATTACGGTATTCACCTTCACACCGGCGCTTATAATGGTAATGTATAAGCTTATGGATAAAACCAGGCACAAATCATTCATTCCTGATCTTACAGGTTTTGGCAAAACAGTACACAAATATGCAATTCCAATGCTGATAGTTGCTTTGCTAATGATAGTTCCGGCATTTTTAGCCTCTCGAAGCAATGAGTACGATTTCGGCTCATCTAACATATATGGTGCAGGTACATTGCTTGGCAAGGAAACAAACGAGATAAATAAGACATTCGGGGAGAAAGATGTCTATGTGCTGATGGCTCCAAAGGGAAAAACGGCAGAGCAGAAGGAGTTTTCCGAGGAAGTAGGAGAAATGGATAGGGTAAGTTCCGTTGTTTCCTATGTGGACAAGGTGGGAGCAGAAATCCCGGGGAATTTTTTAGATAAGAATATTCTCGATAAATTTGAGTCAAAACACTATTCACGGATGATAATCTCCGTGGATGTACCATATGAGGGTGATGAGACATTTGATCTCATACAGGATATAAGGGATAAGGCAAATAAGCATTTCGGTAAGGATTATTACCTTGCCGGAGAGGGAGTAAGCACCTATGATTTGATGCAGACGGCGACTTCGGATTTGGATAAAGTGAATATGGTGGCAATTATAGCAATTTTTATTGTTCTTATGTTTACTCTACATTCATTAATTGTTCCTTGCATACTGGTGTTGTGTATAGAAACCGCAATATGGCTTAACCTGGCAGTGCCGTATTTTAACGATCATCCTATTTTTTATATAGCATATCTTATAATTTCCAGCATACAGTTGGGAGCCACAGTGGACTATGCGATTTTGATGACAGATAAATACAGAGAAAACAGAAAGACCTTGAGCAAAAGAAGAGCAGCAGAAAAAACCGTATCGGACGTTACGGTTTCCATATGCACATCGGGAAGTGCTCTAACCGTTGTAGGGCTGCTTTTGGGGAATATTTCCTCCAATCAGCTTCTGGCACAGCTTGGGTTTTTCATTGGCCGCGGAGCTTTATTTTCACTGGCAATGGTAATGTTTGTTCTGCCTGAGGTTCTCTACATTTTCGACAGATTTGCAGTTAAGGAGACCAGATTTGAATTCATAAAAAAGTATTTCAGAGGGAAGAGACGAGAAGAACAAGAGCTAAAAGGAGCTGAATCATGATGAAAAATTCCGATGAGAAGAAAAATGTAATGGGTTGTATGATCAGGGACAAAAAATTTGCTTTTAAAAGGAAGAAGAGCTTTAGAAATATTGGTATTTTCCTTATAGTAGCTGTGCTTTTGACATTTTCCATGCCGATATATGGAGAAGAAGCTCGTGAGAATACTCCAAAGGAAGAAGTCGTTTATGTAAACATGACCGCTGACGGCACGGTGAAGAATATGAATGTGGTGAACATTTTTGAACTTGCGCAAGAGACTCAAGTACTTGACTACGGGGATTACGACAGTATCAAAGTGTTGAATTCTACGAAAAAAGCTGCTAACAAGCTGGGAATGGTAACGTTAACAGCTCCTAAGGGCAGACTTTACTATGAGGGCAGTTTAAAAGGCAAAGAACTGCCTTGGATAGTTAAAGTAAGATATTCTCTGGACGGAAAGGATACCACCCCTGATAAGCTTGTAGGCAAGTCGGGTGCCATGACTATTACTGTGAATATTTCCAAAAACGAGGCCGTTGAGGGGACTTTCTTTGAGGACTATGCTCTGCAGACAAATATTTTGCTCGATACATATAAGGCTAAAAATATAAAAGCTGATCACATGACTGTTGCCAACGTAGGAGCTAAAAAACAGCTTACGTATACTGCTCTCCCGGGCAAGGGTGCAAATTTCACCGTTGAGGCAGATGTCGATGATTTTCAAATGGATGGAATGACTGTAAATGCCGTGCCACTGAATTTGGACATAAAAGTGGATGACCGGGAGCTACTGGACAAAATAGATGAATTAAAGGGTGCTACCGGTGAGTTGAGCCATGGTTCTGCTGAATTATCTGATGGAATGAAAACTTTCAAAACGCAAGGGACGGATAAAATTTATACAGGTGTTAACCGTATGGAGGAAGCTTTACAACAGTTGGATTCTCATTCTAAGGAACTCAGCGGAGGTTCCGAAGAATTTAGAGAAGCTTTGGAAGAGGTGAACAGACGACTGGAAGATTTTAAAGGGGGGACCGAGAATCTTACCGGACTTAAAGACGGATCAAAGGAGATAGCACAGGGAATAGAGTCTCTTGTAAACGGTATGACACAGTTGGAACAGGGTGTAAATTATCAGGCATATAAAAACCTCCTGATGGAGAGAGGTCTTGATTTAGATGAACTTCAAAGGGGGAATCAAGTTGCAGCATCTAAGGTAGATGAACTGGTTGCATCTCTGAATTCTCTGGCTGACCAGATGGAGGCATTAGGATTAAAGGATAAGGCAGCTGAACTGAGGGTGCAGATCAACGGTATCAGCGAACTTAAGACACTGGCCGAAGGAAACAATGCCGGTATTAAGGGAACTGAGATATATCTTGACGGTGTGAACGATAAGCTAAAAGTCTTGGTTGGCGGTGGGACTCAGCTTCAGGGCTCATATAAACAGTTCGATGAAAAAATTTCTGAGCTGGTGGATAGTCTTTCGGAGATTTCTGTGAAAATGAGTCTCCTTGCCCAAGGAATTAATCGACTTGTACTTGAATACGAAAAACTTGATGGAGGCGTTGAAGCTTATACTGACGGCGTTTCTAAGATCGCATATAATTACGGTGAGATGGCTGCCGGGGTTTCTGATCTTAATAATTCAGCGCAGAAATTGGTAGAAGGATCGGAAGCTCTCAAAGAGGGAAATTCCAAATTGGACAGAGAAGCCGACAAGATGAAAACCGAGGCAAAGAACAAAATAGACAATCTCATGGGGAATGTGAATGGTTCTAAGAAACCTGTACAGTCCTTTGTTTCTTCAAAAAATACCAACGTGAACAGCCTTCAATTTGCTATGAAGACAGATTCCGTTGAAAAACCTGTGGAGAAAAAGCCTGAAGCCAAGGAGAAAGAAAAAGAAACTTTCTTTAAGAAGCTGTTTAAGCTGTTCAGGGATTAATAATTAATAGAAATCTTTAAAGGATTGAATATGCAATATAAATGGTGAGATGTTGAGAAAGTGACAAAAATCGGCATTAGTATGGCATATTTTGATTATGAGAAGTTTTCTCATAGAAATACAGCCTAAGATGAATTATTCTTTATATCACCTACACTAATAACTATATTAAGGAGGAGAAAGTGATGGAGAATAAGAGCACGGTTACCTACAGAATAACCAGGAGTTTCGGTGCAATCAGACAGACGGATAGAGGTTGGACCAGGGAACTTAATATGGTTTCTTGGAATGATATGCCCGAGAAGTTTGATATTCGTGATTGGAATGATGATCACAGCAAGTGCGGGAGAGGGATTACTCTGACTGTGGAGGAAATGGAAACCCTTCTTGAGCTTGCCCAAAATGGCCTTGAGAAAGTGAAGGCAGACGAATAGAATTAATTTGTGACGGGTACGGAGCAAATCCGGAGCGTAGACGGGCAGGTTGTGCAAAGCTTGCGGCATTTTTAGATTTTGACAGCATTTATTTAATTGGGATAAACGGAATTTGTGTAGGGAGGATGCGATGAAAATCAAATTAAAGCTTGGGCCTCGCGAAGAATGGAGAGATTATGCCTTTGTAGATGGTATGAGAGTGGAAGATGTTTATAAGGCGTTTAAGGAAGATCTCCCATACTCAATCTATGCAGCCAATGTAGATAACGATTATAAGGATTTGAATTATCTGCTTAAGGATGGCTCTGAGGTTGAGCTTCTTGATATCAGGACTCAAGCCGCAAACTATGTGTATCAGTATAGCTTGACTCTGCTCCTGCTTCGTGCCGTGAACACGGTGTGGGGAGAATCAGCACAGATAGTGATTCAAAATTCACTTAACAAAGGACTTTATATAGAAGCTCAGAAAAAGCATGGCATTTCGGACGAAGATGTATCGGCGGTTGATAGAGAGATGAGACGGTTGGTTGAAGCGGATTTGCCTATAATTTTGGAACAAGTTTCAAGAGACGAGGCTATTCGGATTCTCTCTGAAGATGGCATGGAGGAAAAGAAACGCATTCTTCAGGAAGAATTAAATCTGAAAACGGTGAGGTTCTATACTTTAGATGGATATAGAGATTTTTTCTATGGACTGATGGTGCCATCTACAGGTTATCTGCGGCATTTTGAACTTTTGAAGTACAGGAAGGGACTACTTTTGCGGTTCCCACATCCTTCTAATCCGGATGTGATTCCCGAATTCAGGGAAGAAAACCAGATGTATCGCACATTCGCTGAGCAGAAAATATGGGATGGACTTCTGGGTATAAATTATGTGTTTGATTTGAATGAGAAGATTTCCAGCGGCGAATATGTGGATTTGATGCTTCTATCAGAGGCTCTTCATGAGAAGAAGATAAGTCAGATAGCCGATCAGATCAAGAGGCAGAAAAAGAGGATCGTTTTAATTGCCGGCCCCTCATCTTCCGGAAAGACCACATTCGCCCGCAGATTGTGTATTCAGCTCAGAGTAAACGGACTGTCGCCCCTCTATATGGGAACTGATGACTATTTTGTAGAGAGAGCGGATACGCCTCTGGATGAATATGGAGAACCGGATTTTGAAAATTTAAGAGCACTTGATATTGAACTCTTTAACTCCAATATGAACGATCTTCTGAACGGAAAGGAAGTTGACCTCCCGAGCTTTGATTTTTTGGTCGGCACCAAGACTTTCGGAAAGAGAAAGATCTCCATAAAATCAGATCAGCCTATTGTAATTGAAGGGATTCATGCATTGAACGACGAACTTACGCCTTATATTCCGAAGGACGAAAAGTTCAAAATTTACATAAGTCCTCTTACACAGCTCAACATCGATCCACATAACAGGGTACCGACCACGGATGAAAGAATGCTGAGAAGGATGGTGAGAGACAGCCAGTTCAGAGGACATGATGCAAAGAGCACCATAGCCAGTTGGCATAAGGTTCGTGCAGGTGAAGATAAAAATATTTTCCCATACAGTGATGAAGCTGATGTTTTGTTTAATTCATATCATGTATATGAGATTGCAGTATTGAAGAAATATGCCAAGCCCCTGCTTGAGCAAGTTGGACCTGATGAAGACGAGTACGCAGAAGCCAGACGCTTGCTGAGGTTTCTGAGATTTTTCCGTGAGATCGAAGATGATTCGGTAATTGTAAATAACTCTATAATCAGGGAGTTTGTGGGAGGAAGTATCTTTGTGGATTAGGGGGATTTAATGGAATTCAACCTTCAAGACCCTACGTATGAGAATACGAAACCATTGGGTGAATCCTTGCTCAACGGTCTTTCGCACATGTCCCAAGGTGGTGGTGTATATGCCTTTGCCACTTCGGAGGGAGTTAAGGCCATTCTCGGAGATCGGCGATTTAGGGACTTTATCTCAAAGGGATATTACTATCTGGTTGTTGGTACAGATGATATAACTGATATTGCTGCTCTCAATACACTCAAATTGTTTGAGGAGGAATATAAGGGTCATTTGACTGTCAAAGTATACATACATAGTGGTGTAGGTTCAATCCTCCATCCTAAGTACAGTTGGTTCAAAGGTTATTGCTCAACCGGTCTTACAGAGGAAATTGCCGGTGGAAAAATACATAGCGAAAATATGGCTCATTTATCCGGAACATCGAAAAATACAGAAACAATCAAAGGTGTTCTCATCATCGGTTCCGGAAATCTTACAAAACGTGGCATGAAAAACAATAGAGAAGCATATGTGGTCATTCCGTGTGGCGGAAGAGATATCCTGGAAGTTGAAGACGAGTGGCAAAGATGGATAAACCACAGCCGAGTATGCCTTTATGATTTGAATCATGCTGTAGAAATCCTTGCAAAGAGAGATAAAACTATCCTTGGTCGTATAATGCCTGCAATTAAAAAAGTGTTAATGCGATTCGGAGGCAAAGCGAAAAACGAGAGATAAGGTATAGGAATTTTGTAATGGTTGAGAGAGGGATTCTAATAAACATTGGAAATGCAGGTGTAATCGTATATATACAATAGGCTACTTTATCAAAGCCGACATGAATTTCAAAATTTCAATAAATGTATGAAGGAGATTGAGATATGGCAAGAGAAATGAGAAGAAAGCGACAAAGTTTAAGTGCGAAAGCGATCACAGAGGTTCTTGAGAGAAATAATGCGGCCATCTTATCGCTAATAGGCGATGATGGTTACCCATACGGTGTTCCACTGACTTATGTTTATGGTAATGATGGGAATTTCTATTTTCACTCTGCCAAGATCGGTCACAAAATAGATGCAATCAGAAATAATTCAAAAGCCTGTGTTACAGTAATTGATGAAAATAATGTTGTACCGGAGGAGTACACCACGTATTTCAGAAGCGTTATAGCTACAGGTGAAGTTTCTATTCTGGATAGTGATGAAGAAAAATTAGATAAAATCAAACTTTTAAGTCAAAAAATTCGTCCGGGCGCTGAAAAGGAAATGAACGAAGCTATCGATAGAGAATGGAAAGGCTTTGTGATTATCAGATTTAAACCTGTAGATATTAAGGGAAAAGAGGCCATAGAGCTGGTTAAAAAAGAAGGACAAATTTCTAGAGATATATAAAATTTTATTCACAAATAATGGGTACTTTCCCGGTTGAAAGGGCTTTGTTTCAATGTAATTAAAGCCGGGGGTGTTTGCAGGTTTTTGTATAAATCCCCCGGTTTTAAAATTGAAAAGCAATTAGTGAAATTTCAGCATGGGTATCAACATTTACCGTTTCAATAGAATTTATATTGTATTATGATAATTCAACGTCCGTGGTATGACAATAGATATACTCTTTCTACAGGAAGTTTTTCATTATTGAGGCAAATACGACACTTCCTATAGTTACCGTTACAAATCCTGCAATCAGTATTGCGGGCAACACTGAATTCATCAGTTTTTCTCGTTCGTCTGTGTTATCGGTTACTGCTTTGACAGATTCTACAGTCAGCATATAATTCATAGGAAAGCCCAGCAAACAATTCAACGCTAGTGAAAATGAAAGCTCTTTTGGTACTTTGAGTAATTTCCCCATAATTCCTGAACCGAGGAAAATTCCTATAATACCAAGTAACAATAGGCCAAGTACAAGCCCTAAAATGCCCATTAGGGTTTTTTGATCCAAAGCAAACAATGTGGAAAAAACAGTTATTAAAGACGACCACATCAGGAAGCTTTTAGATCCGGATTTTTCCATACAGTCTTTTTCTATAATTCCTAAATGGGAACATATGAAACCTAAGGCTAAAGCAAAAACTGTAGGTGAGACTTTGCCTCCGAAAAGACCTGCAATTGAGTTGGCTATGACCGCAAGAATTGCCAACTGACCCAAATAATAAGCCATGCTTTTGTATTTCTGCGGAATTCTGTTAAGAATCGTATTTTTATTTTCAATGTCATCATTGCCAAGGGGTAGGAATTTGCTCATTGAAGAATCATTTAGAGTTCTTTTACATACTCTTTTCAAGAAAACAGGCATCAGTATAAACCCGGGCAAAGAATGCACTGCCAAAATTAAAGCCGCTGCACCGGCTGCCTTGGCATTTCCAAGTGCCAGAGCAGCATTCATCATTTCCAAGCCGGCTACCACACCTCCACAGAGTGGTGGAGCGATAATCATAGCATATTCTTTACCGAAAATACTTCCGCCAATGAAGATAACGATTAATGCGATTACAACCATTGCGGCGAGACAAATTAACACAGTTCTCCATTGAACTTTCAGCTGTTTTGGACTTATGGATGAGCCCATATCAACTAAAAACATCAAAATGATACCGGAAGCGTATGCTGATGTAAATCCCGGTATTTCTACAAGATTATCGGGTGCAATTCCTGTCCAAACACATGCAAGTATGATAATTACAAATACAAGCATGCCGGGGACAAAGGCCTTCGTTTTTGTGGATATAAAATCTCCTAAAAGCTGTGACAGCAATAAAATCGCCAGAGCTGCAATAGGAGTAGTGCTTACAAATGTATCCATATGAGTTCTTCTCCTTTAAAAGTTGTTTAACAAAGCCAAGGCTGTTTCAACGCAACAGGCTGTAATATAAGGGATGCAGTTATCATCAGGGAGAAAGTCGGGACTATGGATATCTACATATGATGAATTAGCAGGAGTACATCCGATTAAAATATAATATCCGGAGGTTTTTTGTTGATAATATGAAAAATCATCACTTTGAGTCAATCCATCACAGTCAATTATACCTTGCTCTCCCAGGACCTTTTGGCAGCAATTTCTTATGGTTTTTCCGAGCTCTTTGTCATTATATACAGGTGGAACATACATACTCCATTCAACCCAACCCTCTGCACCATAGGCTTCCGCAGTATTTTTGACAATTCTCTCGAGATCTTTGCGAAGTTCGCTTCTTTTTTCCTCGGTATAACACCTTATTGTTCCCGACATTTCTGTAAAATCAGAAATAATGTTATGTCTTGTCCCGGATTTCATTGTACATATGGTAACAACTGCGCTTTCTCTGGGATCGGTGTCGTGACTGATAATAGATTGAGTGTTAAGGACGATGGCACTTGCAGCCAATAAAGCGTCTATTGAACCTTTAGGCTGTGCACCGTGTCCAGCTTTTCCCTTTACAAAAATCTTAAAACCTTCCCCTGCAAACATCAACCCTCCATCACGGAGTCCGACGGTTCCGGTTTCTAAAAAAGGCATAACATGATATCCTACAACTGCACTTACATCTTTAATAAAATCATTTTCTTTCATCATTGAAGATGCTCCTAAAACAAGCTCCTCTGCAGGTTGAAAAATCAGCTTTATTTTTCCTGAAAAATTATTTCTTTCGGATTCTAATATTTTTGCGATGGCAAGCAAACTTGCTGTATGGATATCGTGCCCACAGGCGTGCATGATTCCGGGTCGTTCAGAAGCAAATTCGGCTCCCGTTGTTTCGGTAATCTCAAGGGCATCCATATCTGCACGAAAAGCGATTACTTTTCCACATTCAGATTTAGTACCTGTAATTTCGCCAACTATACCGGTTTTTCCCACCGCTGTCCAGGGGATTTTCATGTTGTCAAGTTCATGTTTTACAAGTGAGGATGTTTCAAATTCCTTAAATGAAAGCTCAGGGTTTTTGTGTATTCTTTCTCTTATTTCTTTTGCATAAGAATACAGGTTTCTCGCTTTCTCTAACTGGTTGGTCACGCTGTACACCTCCTTTAATTCAAATTTATTTAATAATAATTTACGATGTATCATTAATGATACATCGTAAATTATCGCTTGAAAAGTTGTTTTAAAATATCGATAAAAAACCCTTATTTTAAATAAATACACCTTAATATTTAAGTTTTTGTTTTAAAAATACAATATTTTTTATTGTATTACATTGACAAGTATTCTTTTAGCTTTCATAATTATCTACAATACCGGAAGGAGGAAACAGACGATGTTAGATCCCATTGATATGAATATTCTTGAAGAATTGAAGAAGAATTCCCGTGCTCCGTTGAAATATATAAGTTCACGTGTGTCTCTTTCTGTGCCTGCAGTAGGAGAGCGTATTAGAAAGATGGAAAGAAACGGATATATCAAACAATACACTCTTAAAATAAATACTGATCTGATCAATAATGAACATTTGTTTTTTTGTTTAATTACAACCACAGGCAATGACAGCTCTATTGGCGAAGCGTTGCGCAATTTTGCTAAAGACCATAATGAACTTTTGGAATGTCACCGTATTCTCGGTGAATATGAATATATTTTAAAGGTATGCCTGCCATCTGAACGTGCGATAGAACCTTTTTTAATATCTCTTCGTGAAGAAATCGGGATTAAGAAAAGTGTCACATTTACCGTTTTATCTTCCCTTTGGACGTGACTTATGTTGTTGAACGGAGTGCGTATCTGATGTTTGCATGAGTAAAATAAAAATCCTCCCGGATTAATATGGTTTCAAATTAATCTGAGAGGATATTATTTGCATACGTTGTGTATGTCCATTTACTCAGGTTCTAAAATCTGAGTTATGCATTAGAACTACAAAATACTGAATAGTCTGCATTCCAACTATGCTTCTGCTTTCCATAGACCATGTAGGTTGCAGTACTCGTAAGCAGCCTTAAGCTCTTCGTCATCGCCAAGGAAGAAAGTAGCTTCCGGTTTACCGGTATGAACGAGCTCTTGCATACGCAGACCACAGCAAGTTTCAATAGCGATAAAACCGATATGATGCTCTTCAGTCATAGGGTGTTCCACACTCCCTACCTTAACAGTTACCTTGTTGCCGTCCTTTTCAATAACAGGGACATGCTTTTCCTGAGCGGCATCAACAGTATTAGGCTTAAGTTCAACCATCTCTTCGCCACAACATGAAGGTACATGATTTTCATCACCATAAACCTTAGCAACTACAACCCCTGATTTATTACATTTATAAACCTTAACCATAAAAAACCTCCTAAATAATTATAAACTTCTGACCTTTTGTCATACAGGACATTTATAGACAGAAAAGTAATTGTTTAAACATTAAAGGGGATTAATTTTATCTTTTTAATTATCACTTGAAAGCGCAAACAGTAATTAATTTCGTTTTTTGGGGTATAATCCATGGGTAAGTCGGGAAAGATCAAAAAAGACGATGAAAGCACTGACAAATGCTGGTATAATCCATGGGTAAGTCGGGAAAGATTGATAATAATGCAACAGTGCTGCCACATATGACACAGGAAGTTTAAGTGTATTCAGCTATGCTTTAAAGCAATGTTGTTTTTCTGTGGATTGTTTATATGCTTATTGTAGAAACATGGATCATCATGGCGGCTGTTATTACATGTGTCATCACGATATCATATATAATTTTCGGTTCATTGAATGGTGCAAGCCGGGTGTTTCGTTACTGACTCGCCAAAGTAGCATGACGGAAATGATGTAGGTTAATTATTGTAAGTCCATAACGCCAAGTGCAGTTAGTCATATTTACGAGTAAATTTTTTGCAAATGTTGACAATTGTGTTTGAAAAAGATATACTGAGTGTATAAATGATAACGGTTATCAATTAGTAAGCACGCGCTAAATTGCTAACTATGTGGTTTTAATCGTTGCGTTTATAGCAATTATCAGTTGAACAAGTGAGAAAATCGAGGAGGTCAATCCATGTTAGTCAACATGAGAAAGAGTAAGCAGCGAGATTTGATCCTCGAAATCGTAGAGAATAATAATATTCATCCTACGGCTGAGTGGGTCTATGGCGAAGCGAAGAAGAAGATGCCGACGATTGGTATCGCCACCGTGTATAGAAATCTTAATCTCCTTGTGGAACTTGGTAAAATAGAAAGAATCTCGATTCCCGGGGAGAGCGATCGGTATGATGCCGTGACGCATACTCATTTTCACATGAGGTGTAAGTACTGTGGTAAACTGATAGATATTTATCCGGTGGAGGATGAAGCTATACCGAAGCTGAAAGAAGCTATTTCAAAGAGCTTCAATTTAAAGAGTACGGAATTTGAGATTTCGGAGGCTATGTTATCTTGTGTCTGCAACCAATGTGCGGACATTGAGAATAAAAATCAAAACAACAATTCTTAAAACTTATTAACTTATTTAATGGAGGTTTAATTATGGCTAAAGAGTTAAAAGGAACTAAAACTTATGACAATTTGATGGCTGCATTTGCAGGGGAATCAATGGCTAGAAACAAGTATACATATTTTGCTTCTCAGGCTAAGAAAGATGGATACGTTCAGATTTCCAAGATCTTTGAAGAGACAGCCGAGAATGAGAAGGAGCATGCTAAGTTGTGGTACAAACATGCTGAAGGTATCGGAACTACTGAAGAGAATCTTATCACTGCGGCTGAAGGCGAGCATTATGAGTGGACAGAAATGTATCCGGGTTTTGCCGATGTAGCTCAGGAAGAAGGATTCAGTGCTATAGCTGCTCAGATGAGATTAGTTGCTGATGTAGAGGAGAAGCATGAAGAAAGATACAGAAAGCTTGCTGCTAACCTTAAGGAAGGTAAAGTATTCGAAAGGGATGAAGAAGTTGCATGGCAGTGCATCAATTGTGGATACATCACTGTAGCAAAGGCGGCTCCTGCAGTCTGTCCTGCTTGCAAACATCCACAGTCATTCTTCCAGGTTAAACCTGAGAATTATTAATCATGAGGAGTTAAGACTCCGGGGATAAATATTTGATTAGAAAGGGCACGAGGAAATCGTGCTCTTTTTGGTTCTATAATATATGTTGGGGTAAACCGGGAGGTATAGGACAAAACGTGTTGGTAAAAGAGGTAATCCCCGACGTATTTTTTAAGAAAAATAGAAAAGGCATATAAAGACCTGCTATAATTAGTTCACCATAAACAGAAGGGAAGAAAAATATCAAACAAAACATGATAACATATGTAAAACACCGAAATAGCCGGTTTTGCAGGGAATGAAGAATAAAAATCAATGGGAAGAAACAATGGCTGTTAAAGAAATGTGAATACATAGGTGAGCATTAGAAGCAGGAACTGTCGTTACTCTTTGAATAAATATAAAGCCTTGATAAGGTTTATTATATAAAAAATGATAAAATCCTTGGTTGCAAAGATGAAATATAAGCGAGGGAGCGACTAAGCAAACGGCTGCTGGACGAAAAATTTTCGTTATTAGTAATTCAATGGTTGTATAAGTGATATGACAAATTAGGTTCATGAACTTATGTAAAGCTTTTGACATAATGATTTTTGACTTGCTTTTCGCAGATGTTCAAACACACGCATGGGTATATCGTCGATGGAAATAAGTTTTGACATTGGTATGATTAATAACCCTTTTAAAAAAAGGATTTTTTGATATAATAAATTGTAAAAATAGATTAAAAAATACCGGATAATGAAAATGTAAGTATGATCCACCGACAGATAAAAATATGAATTTTTATTTGATATGTAGATCTTTTAAGTTGACAAGACTATAACTTCGGTGAATGAGGATATATTCTTGCTAATGTTTGGTAACCACAAAGACTATGTGGGGGAGGAAAAATGAAGTCAAAGAAAATCGCAGCTATATTAATGGTTCTATTAATGACCCTTACCGTTTTCGTAGGATCTTCAACAGTAAATGCTGATGGTACAAAAAAAGACGGAAATGTTTTAAGTTTTGAAATTTCACGACCGAAATATTCTAACTACGAAAATCTGATTGCTACGTACAGCAACTATTGGATGAATCAACCTCAAAACAACATTTTCAATACGGACAAGTGGGAATTAAATGATTTCGCCGTAGAATATGAACTTCATATAGAAGGTCAAACCGATACCATTGTCAAGACTATGTCTTATTCATCGGGCAATTACAGCTGGGAAGATAAAGCCTCTTTTGATAACATAATAATACCATATGATAAAGTTGAGGTTGAATACTACAATTCGGATCAGGGCGGTTTTGTGGAACCATATCTTCTTCATTATAATTTATACTTAAAAAAGTCAAATGATAAAATGATTTTAAGTGTTCCAAGGTTAAGTCCAAGACAAAGTTACGAGAATCTGACCGGTAATGAAAAAATACTTAATATAAATAATATGACTATTAAGGAGTTGAATCCCACTGCTAAAACTTTGTACTTAAATGGGAAGACCGGAGATGATAATTTTGACGGAACAACCCCTGAAAAATCGCTTAAAACCTTTGAAAAAGCCAAAGAACTCTCTGTGTCCAATCAGAATATTAAACATATAATTGTAGTTGGAACGACGGATATCCAGGGCGAAGTATCGTTGGCAGGAACAAATGCTCAAATCATGAGAGGAGAAGGTTTTAATGATTATCTGTTCAGTGTGGGTTCAGGTAAGACTGCCTCGTTATCGGATATCGTAATTGACGGTAATTCAGACAACAATGCCACGATAGAAAAATCGTTAATTGAAGTTAAGTCCAAAGCAACACTGAATATTAATTCGGGGACTAATTTAAAGAATAATAAGATTAAGGCGATAAAGGATACTTGGACAAATGGCGGTGCAGTATACGCTCGTACCGCAACCGTAAATATGAATGGCGGAATCATAGAAAACAACCAGGCTACATATGGAGGAGGGATCCATTTATACGACTCCACGATGAATTTCTCCGGCGGAATTGTTCAGAATAACAGATCGGATATTGTCGTAGACAGAAGCGTTTATCCTACACAATATTATTCAGCAGGCGGCGGAATAATTGCAAATCAAGGGTCTACTTTAAATATGTCCGGAGATGCTCAAGTGCTCAATAACTATGCACATGAAATTGGCGGAGGTATCAGCTTAGGCTCAAATCAATGGGGCACCGGAAATGTTTTGAATATGGATGGCGGTAAGATTGACGGAAATACAGCAGGTGCGGCCGGTGGCGGTATCTTTATTCAATGCAAGTATTACAATGGAGGGGTATCCAAAGCATATATTGATGCCGGTGAAATTACAAATAATCAAATGGATAGTAGCGGATACACAAGTGACACGTTTGGCGGCGGCGGTATCTATGTAAATGGTGCAAATGATTTATATGGGGTTCACGGTGCGAACGGAGAACTTTACCTCAAGAACGTGGTGATAACTGATAATGAATCGAGTGGTTCGGGTGCCGGATATGCAGCCTGCCCAATATCAAAGACTAAGATTTACGCGACCAACGGTGCTGCTCTGTATGGGAATATAACCACCTCGAACATCAATGAAATCTATATACTTTGTGTAAAATCTCTCGGATTTCACGGCGGCAATCCTGAATATGATATTTCAAAAAGAATGTTGGGAGGGGTACCGTACAACTGGAAGAATGTAGATAATTCTTTATTAGAGGAAAGCAGGCATAAAGGTGTCCTAAGTCAGGATGATGAATATCTCGGCTTACACACAGATGAAATAGGTAATGAATTAACAGCGAAGCTGGTAAAAGTATTAATCAGCGGCAATAAATCAAAGACCAAAGGCGGTGGCATTGGCAGTAATGGCACTGTTGTTATGGGAACAGAAGAAACCACAAATGTGTCTGTAGAAAAGAGATGGATTGATGACACAAATAAAAATCAGATACACCCGAAGACCGTTGATGTAACATTGGTTGCGAAAGTTGCAGAACAAGAATATGAAGTTGAAACCAGACAATTAAGCGAAGCAAACGATTGGAAGATAACTTTTGCCGATTTACCTACCAAAGCCGGTGAACAAGACATACAATATTCCGTCAAGGAGGCTCAGATAGAAGGTTATACCGGAAAAATTACCGGAACAGCTAAAGATGGTTTCGTAATTACCAACTCATTTATCCCGCAAAAGACAAGCGTTCAGGTAACAAAGGCATGGGAAGATAATAATGACCAGGACGGTAAGCGTCCCGGTTCAATCACTGTAAAGCTTCTTGCAGACGGCAAAGAAGTCAGCGGAAAGGCATTAACCTTAACGAAAGCAAACAACTGGACGGGAAGCTTCACAGACCTCGATGAATACAAGGCAGGTAAGAAGATAGAATACACCGTAAAAGAAGAGACTGTTGGAAACGGATATACAAGTGTGGTGACAGGTGATGCTAAAACAGGTTATGTTGTTACTAACATTAGTAAACCAAACGTACCACCGGAAAAACCAAATAAGGAGCCACCGCAAACAGGCAATAGTTCAAGTATTAACTTTTATGTTACCTTGTTAGCGTTATCCGCAGCGTTAATTGTCGTTGTAAGACGAAGAAAAAGAATAAAATAGAATCAACATCTAAAAAATTTAATCATATCGACCTTTGTAATTGGCTAAAGCTGATTTCAAAGGTTGATTTTTTTGTAATCAACAGGTATATATGGGATTTTTGTTTCGCACGGCATCAATAAAAGTGCCACAATGAACAATGCTATTTTATTTGATGTATTTGCAGATAGGGTTGCACATACATTAGTAGAAAGCTGCGTGTAAATAGGAGTGATCGGAAATATTCAAAGCTTCAATATGGCCTCAATAAAATTAAGCCCCTACATAGGCAGTCGGCATATTAAAAAGCGCTTTAACGATGTTAATGATTTTTGCTACGGGAATTGTTTTGGAATTAAGCTGTGATTCATGGGCATTGCCGCATTATTGTAAAGTAATGTAAAAGTCGAGACAATGGAAATTTCATTGAATTCTAAGCTTTACATAAACTTTACAGAATATAGATTACAGACCTTACCTTCCCATTTTAATATTAGATTTGTAAACGATAAAAACAAACGAACGGGAAAGGAATCAAATGAAAATGAAGAAAAGTAAGGTGTTGTCTCTGATTCTGGCTACAGCAATGCTTATGACAGCTTGTATCGGTCTTACAGCATGTGGAGATAAGGATGACGAGAAAAAAGATGGCAGCGGTGATAATGACAAAATCAGCGTAATCTCAAGAGAAGAAGGATCCGGCACAAGGGGAGCTTTCATTGAGCTGGTCGGAGTCGAAGAGAAGAACGACAAGGGCGAGAAGGAAGACCATACAGTGGATACCGCAGTCATCACAAATTCTACCAGTGTTGCAATGACATCAGTGTCGGAGGATAAAGCAAGCATCGGATATATTTCACTCGCTTCCCTTAATGATACAGTAAAGGCACTGAAAATTGATGGTGTTGAGGCTACGGTTGAAAATATCCAGAAAGGAAAATACCCTATTGCCAGAAACTTCAACCTGGTAACTAAAGATGGGCTTTCACCAATGGCCGAAGATTTTATGAAGTTCATTTTGAGTGAAGATGGACAGAAGACAGTCTCTGAAAACGGATACATTGACTTAACTGAAAAAGGCAAGTATGAACCATCTGATGCAGCTAAGGAAGGCGGAAAACTTACAATTGGAGGTTCCAGTTCTGTTACTCCTCTGATGGAAAAACTTGCCGAGGCATACAAGAAGATTAATCCTAAAGCTGAAGTAATGGTTCAACAGTCTGACTCGACAACCGGTGTGACATCTGCAATCGACGGTTCGGTTGACATAGGTATGGCTTCGCGAGACCTTAAGGATTCAGAAACGTCTCAGGGAGTAAAGGCAACGGTGATTGCAAAAGACGGTATAGCTGTGATTGTACATAAGGACAACAAACAGGAAGAACTGAAGCTTGACCAGGTTAAAGATATATTTACAGGTAAAATCACTAAGTGGTCAGAAGTAAGCAAATAAGTGATGAATATCAGAGTGATAATAGGTATTGTGCATAAGAAGAACATCAAGCAGTTGAAATTGGAGATGAGAGAATGTCAACAGGCATGAGAAAATCACATAAAAAACAATTGATGGATACTATTAAAGAAGGCGGAGTTGGTTTCGCCTTCTTAGTTTCAGCTTTGGTATCTGTAGCTGCCGTAATATTAATATCAATATTTATATTTGCCAATGGATTTTCTGCTATCGGCAAAATCGGCGTAGCTGATTTTCTCCTTGGAGAAAAGTGGAAACCGGCAATGGGATTATTCGGTATATATCCAATGATAATCGGCAGCATTTATGTAACTTTGGGAGCTGTAGTAATCGGTGCACCTATAGGTATAATGACGGCTGTTTATCTGGCCGAATATTGCCCAAAGAAAATATATCCGTTATTTTCGGGACTTATAAATCTCATGGCAGGAATACCATCTGTGCTTTACGGATTCTTTGGCTTGGTTGTGATAGTTCCTCTCATCA
Organism: Clostridiales bacterium; assembly: GCA_022766365.1. Lineage (GTDB taxonomy): Bacteria > Bacillota > Clostridia > Peptostreptococcales > Anaerovoracaceae > S5-A14a. Next base: position 70,829 of record JALENW010000012.1, read on the forward strand.
GAGACAATCTCAATTCCCAAGGCATGAGTCTTTTGGCAGCTTCAATTCTACTGGGTATAATGATATTGCCGACAATTGTTGCAATATCTCAATCATCGCTCAAGGCCGTGAACCCCGGATATTATGAAGGAAGTCTGGCTTTGGGAGCGACTCACGAAAGAAGTATTTTTGCGGTAAAAATGAAAGCCGCAGGCAGTGGAATCATATCTGCAGTTATCCTGGGAGTGGGAAGAGCAATCGGAGAAACAATGGCAGTCATAATGGTTGCAGGAAATCAGGCGATAATTCCTAAGAGTGTTTTGGAAGGCGTCAGAACAATGACCGGAAACATAGTGATTGAAATGGGATATGCAACTGATTTACATAGACAAGCTCTACTTGCAACTGCGGCGGTACTGTTTGTTTTCATATTGCTTGTTAACCTTGCATTTTCGATATTTTTAAGGAGGAGCAGCCAATGAATCAAGCATCAGTCTCAGAACAGGATAAAGACATGAATTTGGAATTGACAGATTGTGCATGCTCCCCGAATATCCGCACCGGGAGCGATTCGGAAAGCGATGGAAAATCCAAGATATCAAGTAGTAGAATCGACAGCAAAAGCACCGTAAGATTGAGGATGTCCGGACTTATAGCTCGTATTCTTGTTAAAGGAGGAGCCCTGATAACCCTTGCTGTGATATTCACGATAGTAGGGTATATCCTCATAAAAGGTATACCGAATATAAAGTTGAATCTGTTTGAATGGGAATACAATAGCGAGAATGTTTCCATGATGCCGGCAATTGTCAACACCATAGTCATGGTGGTAGTCACCTTGGTTATTGCAGTTCCGATAGGGATAGGTGCAGCAGTATATATGGTAGAATATGTATCAAAAGGAAGCATATTGGCAAAGGTGATAAAGCTTGCAATTGAAACGTTAGCAGGTGTCCCTTCGATAGTTTACGGTTTATTCGGAGCACTGTTTTTTGTAAAGTTTTTGGAATTTCAGCTGTCAATATTGGCAGGTTGTCTTACTTTAGCAATCATGATACTCCCTTTAGTGATGGGGACAACAGAGGAAGCACTGCGAATGGTTCCCATCAGTTATAAAGAGGGCAGCCTGGCGCTTGGCGCCACCCGGGTCCAGACCATTTTTAAGGTTCAGCTGGGCCCGGCGACTCCCGGAATCCTTTCCGGTGTTATCATAGCCGTGGGCAGGATAGTTGGGGAGTCGGCTGCCCTTGTATTTACCTCCGGCACAATTGCCAAACCCCTTGTATCCATGCTCAGTTCAGGGAGAACTCTCTCGGTACATATGTATGTGCTTTCCGGCGAAGGGTTCCATATTGAACAGACATATGCAACGGCAACTGTTTTGATGGTTCTTGTACTTATACTGAACGGATTATCGACACTGATTGCCAAGAAGCTGGGAAGCAAGAATGAGAATGAATAAAAATAATTTTTTGAGCAAGTAAAAGGAATGAAGAAAAATAAAATCACAATCAAAGATACAAACTTATATTATGATGATTTTCATGCCCTGAAGGATATCAACATGGAGATGGCTGAAAATGAAATTACAGCGTTCATAGGCCCGTCGGGCTGTGGCAAGTCAACCCTTCTCAAATCCCTCAACAGAATGAATGATCTCATAGAGGGGTGCAAAATCACAGGAGACATACGCCTCGATGGTGAAGATATATACGGGAATATGGACGTGAACCTTCTCAGAAAGAGAGTGGGAATGGTTTTTCAAAGGCCAAATCCTTTTCCCATGAGCGTATATGACAACATCGCATACGGACCCAGAACCCATGGAATAAGGTCGAGAGTCGAACTGGATGAGATAGTTGAAAATTCCTTGAGAGGGGCTGCTGCATGGGATGATTTTAAAGATAGACTTAAACAGTCTGCCCTCGGTCTTTCCGGTGGTCAGCAACAGAGACTATGTATAGCAAGGGCGATTGCTGTAGAACCTGAGGTACTTCTAATGGATGAACCCACATCGGCACTGGATCCGATATCAACGGCAAAAATAGAAGAACTTGTTCAAGAAATCAAAGACAGGTATACTGTTGTAATAGTTACTCACAATATGCAACAGGCAGCAAGGATTTCGGATGTTACGGCATTCTTCCTACTGGGAGAGCTGATAGAAATGGAGAAAACGGATAAAATATTCTCTGTTCCTAAGGACAAAAGAACGGAAGATTACATCACAGGTAGATTTGGCTGAGCCCAAAGACGATCGGTGAATAGGGTATCGGATAAAAGATTGGCTGAAATAACAGGTGTAAAAATGTGTCTGATGATGTTGCATCAGCGGATAAACTACAACTGTGTATAGTGTTATATATGATTATCCGGATGAACATAAAACTAAGGCTACTGATTAAGTAAATATTTAGTAAACATCTTGAAAGGGTATATAATATGAGGATAAGATTAGATGAACAGCTGGAAAACCTCAATGAAGAGCTCATATCATTGGGAGTTCTTTGTGAAAAGGCGATTTCCAGATCAATAGAAGCCCTTAGACAACAGGCGACTTTAAATGAAGAGCAGATTTCAGATCTCAACCTCCAGATTGAAAGCAAGGAAAGATCAATAGAAGAAAGATGCATCAAATTGCTCATGCAACAACAGCCTGTAGCTAGGGATTTGAGACTGATTTCTTCGGCGCTGAAAATGGTGACGGATATGAAGAGAATCGGTATTCAGGCAGGAAACATTGCTGAGATAGTAGATATAAACGAAGCTACAAACGGATTCAAGCCGTTCAAAAGGGATTTGAACGATGACGGTGACATGGGAAGGGTGAGAACAGGAAATGAGATATCGGAAGATGATACTCCTTCAAATACTCAAACAGAGGAAATTCCTCCTATTTACCAGCTCCCGGAATTAGGAGACGAAATCGTTAGAATGGCTGATGCAACAAGGCAGATGGTAACAGAGAGTATCGATGCCTTTGTAAATAAAGATGAGGAGACAGCTAATAAAGTAATGGCGAAGGACGATGAGATAGATCGTTATTTTGTTGAAATTAAAGATGAGATTGTAGAACGCCTCAAAAAGAGTGATGTTCACGGGGAGAGAGCTATAGATTTGCTGATGGTGGCAAAATATCTGGAGCGCATAGGTGATCATGCTGAAAACATAGCCAGATGGGTGTTGTACTCAATAGAGGGGAAGGTAAGGTAAAGGGATGCTCATATACTGCGTAGAGGACAATGAGGATATAAGGAATACAATTCTATATGCCTTGAAGATGGCTGAATACGAAGGTATTGGTTTCTCTGATGGGTCAGAATTCTTTGAAACGCTGCTTCGAGACAGAAAACCCGATTTGATACTTCTGGATCTCATGTTGCCGGGACAGGACGGAATGTCAATCCTCCAGTCCCTTAGGAGTAATCCCCTTACACAGAACATTCCTGTGATTATTACGACTGCAAAAAATACTGAGTTTGACAAGGTCTTGGGGCTGGATACCGGAGCGGACGATTATCTGGTTAAGCCATTTGGTATGATGGAACTGCTTTCAAGGATTAAGGCTGTACTCAGGAGAGTCAGTGTGCCTCAGCCGGATCTTCTTACAAATGGAGATATATCGATGTCCGTCAGCAGACATTCTGTAAAAGTTTCCGGTCGAGATATTGAACTAACTTTGAAAGAATTTCAGCTTTTGAGACTTTTCCTTGAAAACAAAGAAAGAGTATATAGTAGAGATCAGCTTATGAGTCTTGTCTGGGGAGAAGCCTATGTTGGAGAATCGAGAACTGTTGATGTTCACATCGGAACTCTCAGGACAAAACTCGGATCAAGCGGTGATGCGATAAAGACTGTAAGAGGTGTCGGTTATAGGATGGAGGCTGATAAATGAAGAGACGATTCTTTTTCTCCATCATGGCAGTATCTCTTCTTTCTTTAATGCTGTGCTTGGGAGCAGGCTATTTTGTTATTCTGAATCATTTGGACAAAATACATAGCGATGAACTTGCAGATAGGGCTTCGCTCATAGCTTCCCAGATAGAATATGAGAATCAGGGGGGAGTTGATGATTCTCCGGTAAAACTTCTGGAGAGATTGGATGCAAAAAACCTTCGTGTGACTCTCGTGGATTCAGACGGAAAAGTTTTGTTTGATAATCGTGAAGATCCAAAGACGATGAAGAACCACAGAGATAGGGAAGAGATCAAAGAGGCCAGAGAGTTGGGATACGGTGAGAGTACCAGGTATTCTTCCACAATGACAGAAAAATATGTGTATGCGGCAAAGAGACTTGAAAACGATCGGATACTCAGGGTGTCATCTTCTTATGAAACGGTTCTTGGCCTCATGGACGGAATGAAACTCCCGTTCCTAGGCTGCTTCCTTATAATAGCCCTATTATCGTTGTATATGGCATATGCCCTCACGCGATATATACTGAAACCTCTCAATAATTTGAACCTGGATGATCCAAGGAGTGTCGAGGACGTTCTGGGCAAAGGGGGATATGATGAGCTTTCGCCGCTTTTCAGGAAAATCGATTCTCAGAAGAGAGATATTGCAAAGAAGAATCATCAGCTGGTAAGGAGACAGGAAGAATTCAACTCCATAACTGCAAGCATGATAGATGGCATGATAATCCTGGACAGACAAAACAGACTTCTGTCTGTTAATCCTGCAGCTCTTAGAGCTTTGGGAATTGACGAAAGATCCGCAGGTGATCTTGTCGGTAGAAATATTATTGAGGTAACTAGAAATGAGAAAATCCTTGATGGGTTGATTCCTGAGTTTTCCGAGGAGATGCATGACACTGAAACGATTTCGGACAGCATGACCAAGGCAAAAACAATTAAAGAATCAACAGGATCCGGAGATATAAATTCCGGCAATAAGTGTAGCGGCTTCAGAGATTTTAACAAAAGGAATCAGATACGACATTCTAAGAAGATTGTTACCCTCGGACAGAGAACCTATCAGATTGATATAAGTCCGATTTTTGCGGAAGCTTCTCCAAGCACAATGGAGGAGAGTACAAAAGAATGGAGAGGTACCGTTCTGTTTCTTTTCGATATAACGGAGAAGGCTGAAGGAGAGCTGATGCGTAGAGAGTTTACAGCAAATGTATCTCACGAGCTCAAGACTCCACTTCAGTCCATATACGGAAGTGCGGAACTCCTGAATACAGGACTTGTTCGAGAAGAAGACAAAAAACAGTTTGTAGAGAGAATATATAACGAGTCAAGGCGCATGATTCAGCTTGTTCAGGATATTATCGACCTTTCCAAACTTGATGAGGATTCCGGCATTATTCGGAACGAGAGGGTAGACCTGTACGAGGTTGCAAGAATATCAGCCCAAAGCCTCGAAAACAAAGCATCTGCCGGAGGAATTAAAATTTCTGTTATAAATGAAAAAATGAACCGGGACGAGGCGATAATCAGTTCCGATCCTACTCTGGTGCATGAGATTGTATATAATCTCGTTGATAATGCAGTTAAATATAACAAGGATGGGGGGACAGTTTCTGTGGTCATTGAGCCAACCGAAGAAGGAAGGATTTCCCTTACTGTTACAGACACAGGTATTGGAATTGAGCAGAAATATATGGAAAGAATTTTCGAGAGGTTCTTCCGTGTGGACAAAAGTCACTCGCGGGAAATAGGCGGTACGGGACTTGGCTTATCCATTGTAAAACATGCTGTGCATGCAATCGGCGCCGACATTAATGTGTTTAGCGAGGTGGGAGTGGGAACTGCAATGAAGGTTATATTCCCCACACAATGCAAGACGAAATAAGAGGTAACAGATATACAAATAGAAGAAGGAACACATATATTAAATATCGGAGAAGAAATGAGTACCTATGTACACTAAGTTCTCAAAATTCCGGATAGAATGAGGTTTTTTTTAAAGCGGCAGAACACAAGATAGTTATTTGGTGGATATAGTATAAATCTATTGTGGATCGTGAGATAAACCGCTCATGTTGAGAATGTGGCGAAGAAACGCCAGACAGAGTGTTCATGATGGCGAACGTGTAACAATGTAATAGCAACAATAATTGCAAGAGAAAAGAGTAAAAAACTTTTGTGTTTAGGAAAGTTTTTTAAAAATTCTCTTGCTTTTTGTTTTTTCGTAATATATACTTATAGGGCTTGCTTTAGGCGAAGAAGCAGGAAGTTGCTGAGCTATCAGGTAATTTCTGCTGAGAAGTCCCTACAAGATCGGGGGCGAAGGTATTCGCTTACTTTTGTTTTGTGCATAAATTAAAGAAACGCACGACAAGGTGTAACGGCGGACTAATATCTCACGAAAACCGCCAAAGCCTTGGGAAGAAGCGAGTTCCCTTGTACAAGCATAGCGAAAACAGTACAAAAATAGGAGGAAGAAATGAGCGAATTACAGAAAATCAGAATTAAGCTGAAGGCGTATGATCATGCATTGCTTGATCAGTCTGCTGCAAAGATTGTGGAGACAGCTAAGAAGACGGGAGCTACTGTTTCAGGCCCGATTCCGCTACCTACCGAAAAGGAAGTTGTTACAATTCTTAGAGCTGTACACAAATATAAGGACAGCAGAGAACAGTTTGAACAGAGAACTCACAAGAGATTGGTTGACATTACTAATGCAACTGTTCAGACTACCAATGCACTTACAAGTCTCAATATGCCTGCCGGTGTAGACATCGAGATAAAGCTTAACTAGCAAAAGCGAGGGAGGCTCCCTTAGCAAGATTGCATGTGAGGGCAGAATGTGTGCAGCCGTTATGATTATCAGTCGGTGACTACGTAAAGGTTTTAATTTGAGATCTACCACCCGATTGTTCATCGACGTGAAATATTTTGCAGCTGAAACCACGGCATGGCCAAACCAGAGCAATCCGCTGTAAGAATTTAGGAGGAAAATTATGAAAGCAATTCTAGGCAAGAAAATTGGCATGACCCAGATTTTCGCAGAATCCGGAGAAGTCGTGCCGGTAACTGTAATTGAAGCGGGTCCTGCTGTTGTTACTCAGATTAAGACCGAAGAGAACGACGGCTATGCTGCTGTACAGATCGGATATGAGGACACTAAGGAACACAGAGTAACTAAGCCTCTGAGAGGTCACTTCGCAAAGAGTGGCACCGGCCTTAAGAAGCATATGACTGAGTTCAGACTTGAAGATGGTGAGAGTTATGAACTTGGACAGGAGATAACTGTCGCTGATTTTGAAGAAGGAAAGAAGCTGGACATTACAGGCGTTTCCAAAGGTAAAGGAACACAGGGTAATATAAAGAGACACGGACATCACAGAGGCCCTATGAGCCACGGCTCAAAGCACAAGAGATTGGCCGGAGCTCTTGCCGGAGCTACTTATCCGTCCAGAGTTTTCAAGGGCAATAAAGGCCCTGGAAGAATGGGAAGAGAAACAGTAACAGTTCAGAATGTAGTATTAGTAAAAGTTGACACTGACAGGAACCTTCTGCTGGTAAAGGGAGCAGTCCCAGGCAGAAAGGGAGGACTTGTAAAAGTTCAGTATGCTGTCAAAGGGCAAGACGATAAATAGACTACGGAAAGGAGACGCAAAAAATGGCAAATATTAAAATGCTAAACATGGCCGGTGAAGAAGCTGGCAGCATCGAACTTTCAGATGCTATTTTCGGAATCGAGCCTAATGAATACGCTGTTCACGCGGTAGTGAAGAACTATTTGGCTAATAGAAGACAGGGTACTCAGTCTGCGAAGACAAGAGGCGATGTCAGAGGCGGGGGAAGAAAGCCTTTCCGTCAGAAGGGAACCGGTCGACATAGACAAGGTTCAAGTACAGACCCATCACAGATCGGTGGTGGCGTGGTATTTGCTCCAAAGCCAAGGAGTTACAGATACACACTTCCCAGAAAGGTTAGAAGATTGGCAATGTTTTCAGTACTGTCTGCAAAACTCGCCGATCATGAGATCATCGTTGTCGACAAACTGACTTTTGAGGAGCCTAAGACAAAGGAAATGATAAAGGTTCTTGAGAATCTCAAAGCTGAGAAGAAGGCGCTCATTGTAATGGCAGATAAGGACGAGAATGTTGTGAAGTCTGCAGCTAATCTTAAGGGCATCAGAACTTCTTTGGTAGGAAGCTTCAATGTCTATGAGATCTTGAACCACACAAGCCTTATCTTGACAAAGGATGCTGTTGAGAAGATTCAGGAGGTGTACAAATAATGAGATCTGCATATGACGTAATCCTAGAGCCTGTAATCTCCGAGAGGAGCATGGATCATGCACAGGAAAAGAAATATACATTTAAGGTAGCAGTTGACGCCAATAAAACTGAAGTCAAACATGCTATCGAGGAGATCTTCGGCGTAGAAGTTGCCAAGGTCAACCTAATGAACGTTGACGGAAAAGTAAAGAGAATGGGAAGAACAATGGGCAAGACTGCTGCTTACAAGAAGGCAATTGTTTCAATTGCTGAGGGCAGCAAAGAAATTGAATTCTTCCAGGGTCTATAAACTAGGGAGGACGTAAGATATGGGAATCAAGAAATATAATCCGGTAACTCCCGGTTTGAGAGGTATGACTGTTTCCACCTTTGAGGAAATAACAGCCAGCAAACCGGAAAAATCTCTTACAGTAACCTTGAAGAAGCACTCCGGAAGAAACTCCAGAGGGAAGATTACCGTAAGACATAGAGGTGGCGGTACTCGAAGCAAGTACAGAATTATTGATTTTAAGAGGACGAAGGACGGTATTCCTGGAACTGTAAAGACTATCGAGTACGATCCGAACAGAAGCGCGAACATTGCACTGATAGTGTATGCAGATGGAGAAAAGAGATACATCCTGGCGCCGGAAGGACTGAAGGTTGGAAATGTTATCTTCTCAGGCCCTGAGGCTGATATCCAGATAGGAAATGCCCTTCCAATTGCAAATATACCTGTCGGTACAGTTATCCACAATATTGAGTTGAAGCCCGGTAAAGGAGGGCAGATGGCAAGATCTGCAGGTAACGGTGCTCAGCTGATGGCAAAAGAAGGGAAATATGCGCAGGTTAGACTGCCATCCGGTGAAGTTAGAAAAGTCCTTATGAATTGCAGAGCAACAATCGGTGAGGTCGGCAATGAGGATCATGCTAATATCCAGATCGGTAAGGCAGGCAGAAAGAGACACATGGGAATCAGGCCTACAGTAAGAGGTTCTGTGATGAACCCTAATGATCACCCACACGGCGGTGGTGAAGGCAGAACTCCTATCGGTAGAAAGTCACCTGTTACTCCATGGGGTAAGCCGACTCTCGGATATAAGACGAGAAAGAAGAATAAGTCTTCTAATCAATACATTGTTAAGAAGAGAAACGAGAAATAAGGAAGGAGCATAAATAATGGGTAGATCACTTAAGAAGGGCCCTTTCGTAAATAAAAAGCTGCTTAAGGCCATCGAAGAGATGAATGCAGCTAACGAAAAGAAAGTTATCAAGACATGGTCAAGGCCTTCTACAATTTTCCCACAGATGGTGGGTCACACTATCGCTGTCCATGACGGTAGAAAACATATCCCTGTATATATCACAGAAGATATGGTAGGACACAGACTTGGAGAGTTCGCTCCTACCAGAACATATAGAGGGCATGCTGCTGATAAGTCATCTAAAGTAAGGTAAGAAAAGGAGATAAGGAAATGGAAGCAAAAGCAGTTGCTAAATACGTGAGAATGTCTCCTATTAAGCTGAAGCCGATTGCCGATATGGTTAGAGGCAAAGACTTACAAGAGGCATTGAATATTTTGAAATTTACGCCAGGTAAAGGTTCTGAACTCATTGAGAAGGTTGTAATTTCTGCTGCGGCTAATGCAGAGAACAATCACGAAATGAACCCTGACAACCTGTACGTTGCAGAAGTTAGTGCAAACCAGGGTCCTACTATGAAGAGATGGCGTGCGGGCGCTCGTGGTGGGGCATCCAGAATTCTTAAGAGAAGCAGCCACATAAGTGTAACTCTTAAGGAAAGAGATTAAGACAGGAGGTTAATTGAATGGGTCAGAAAGTAAGCCCCCATGGCATGAGAGTGGGCATTATCAAAGACTGGAATTCCAAATGGTTTGCTGACAAGAAAGGTTTTGCAGATCTGCTGATTGAAGATAAGAAAATCAGAGAATACGTAAAGAAAAAGCTCTATGTAGCCGGCATTTCAAAAGTTCTTATTGCTCGTGAAGGAGAAGACAACCTGACAGTTACTGTCCTGACGAGTAAGCCTGGTATGGTTATCGGCAGAGCCGGAGCCGGTATTGATGAGCTTAAAGCAGGGCTGGTTAAGCTGACAGGCAGAGAGCCGGGCAAGTTGCATATTTCTGTTGAGGAGGTTAGCAGAGCTGAGCTTGACGCACAGTTGACAGCTGAAAGCGTCGCCGAGGCTTTAGAAAGAAGGGTTGCCTTCAGAAGAGCTATGAAGCAGGCTATCGGAAATACAATGAGAGCAAATGCAAAGGGCATTAAGATTCTATGCTCCGGCAGACTTGGTGGTGCTGAGATTGCAAGAAGTGAGAAATATAGCGAAGGTAACGTTCCTCTACATACTCTGAGAGCGGACATCGATTATGGATTCGCTGAGGCTGATACAACCTATGGTAAGATTGGCGTTAAGGTATGGATCAACCATGGAGAAATCCTGGATAAGGGGCTCCAGAGTCCGGTTCGTGAAGAGAAGAAAGAAAACAGGAGAGACAGAAGACAGCGCAAGGACGGAGACAGAAGAAGAAACGACCGCAGAAGAAATGATCGCGGTGGTGATAAGTTCGGTAAGAAAGAAATCGCCGTTGCTGTTAATAAGAGAGTCAGACCTGTTGCGGCTAAGGTAGAAGAACCGCAGGTTGAGGCAGAAGCTCCTGCTGAAGAGGCTGCTGTATCAACTGAAGAATAAGCAAGAAGAGAGGAGGAACGAGCCATGTTAATGCCAAAACGTGTTAAGCGTAGGAGAGTTCACAGAGGAAGAATGAAAGGCATAGCAACCAGAGGTAATAAGATCACTTACGGCAAGTATGGTCTTGTAGCCCAGGAACCGGGTTGGATCACATCTAACCAGATAGAGGCAGCCAGAATTGCTATGACCAGATCTATAAAAAGAGGCGGTAAGGTTTACATCAAAATCTTCCCACATAAGCCTGTAACTAAGAAACCTGCTGAGGTAAGGATGGGTTCCGGTAAAGGTGCTCCTGAATACTGGGTAGCAGTTGTTAAGCCGGGCAGAGTAATGTTTGAAATTGATGGTGTAACAGAAGCGCAGGCAAGGGAAGCTATCAGGCTGGCTATCCACAAGCTGCCAATCAAATGCAAGTTCGCCATGAAGCAGTTAGAAGAGGGCGGTGAAGCGTAATGGAAATGAATAAAATCAGACAGATGACGGATATCGAGCTTTCTTCTGAACTTGACAAGATGAAGAAGGAACTGTTCAACCTTAGATTCCAGCACGTAACAGGTCAGCTTGAAAACCCTGTTAAGATGAGGGAAGTTAAAAGAGATATCGCTAGAGTCAAGACCATCATGCGTGAGAAGGAATTGGCTAAGGCCGAAGCATAAGAAAGGAGGATGTGATTATGGCAGTTGAAAGAGTAGAAAGAAACAGAAGAAAATCCAAGGTTGGTATCGTAGTCAGCGATAAAATGGATAAGACTGTAGTAGTTGCTATTGAAGACTTTGTAAGACACCCTCTTTATGGCAAGGCAATGAAAAGCACCAAGAAGGTAAAGGTTCACGATGAAGAGAACCAGTGCGAGGTTGGAGATAAGATTAGAATTATGGAAACAAGACCTCTGTCAAAGGACAAGAGATGGAGACTTGTTAGAATAGTCGAGAAAGTTAAGTAAGGAGGCACCGGAACATGATACAGACTGAATCAAGACTTAGGGTTGCAGACAATTCAGGTGCGAAGGAACTCCTTTGCATCAGAGTTCTGGGAGGTACTAGCCGCAAATATGCCAACATAGGCGATGTCGTCGTTTGTGCTGTCAAAGATGCTACTCCGGGTGGAGTTGTAAAGAAGGGCGATGTCGTTAAGGCTGTTGTTGTCAGATCGAAGACAGGTGCCAGAAGAGCCGACGGAAGCTATGTTAAGTTTGACCAGAATGCTGCAGTTATCATCAAGGATAAAGAAGACAAGAGTCCAGTGGGCACTCGTATCTTCGGACCTGTTGCAAGAGAGCTCCGTGACAGAGGATTCATGAAGATAGTGTCACTGGCACCAGAAGTTCTATAGGGGGTTCTTAATATGCGAATCAAAAAAGACGATACGGTGGTAGTAATCGCTGGAAAAGACAAAGGAAAAATCGGGAAGGTTGTTAAAGCACTTCCTAAGGAAAATAGGGTTATTGTAGAGGGTGTAAATGTTCAGATTAAGCACCAGAAGCAGACTCAGAAGGCAAAAGCTGAGATCAAGCATGTTGAGGGACCGATTGATGTTTCCAACGTTATGTACTACGATACCAAGACAAAAGAAGCTAGCAAACTGGGCTACACTTTCAACGATGGAAACAAAGTGAGGGTAGCTAAAAAGAGCGGCAGCGTAATAGATTAGGAAAGGAGGAGAGTATTTTGACAGCAAGATTAAGAGAAACATATAAGAATGACGTGTTTAAGGCACTTCAGGAGAAGTTCGGATATAAGAATCCCATGGAAGTTCCAAAGCTTGTTAAGGTTACAATCAATATGGGCCTTGGAGAAGCAAAGGAAAATGCGAAGATTCTCGATTCTGCAGTTAAAGAACTGGCTGTTATCTCAGGGCAGAGACCTGTAAAGACCAAGGCAAGAAAATCAATCGCTAACTTTAAGGTTAGAGAGGGTATGCCTGTTGGCTGCAAGGTTACTCTGAGAGGTGACAATATGTACGAGTTCGTAGACAAGTTCTTCAACATCTCTCTTCCAAGAGTAAGAGACTTTAAAGGCGTTAGCAAGAATTCATTCGATGGGAGAGGAAATTACTCCATGGGTATAAAGGAGCAACTTATTTTCCCTGAAATCAGATATGATGAGGTTGAGTCCATTAAAGGCATGAACATTGTATTCACAACGACGGCTAAGACAGATGAAGAGGCAGCAGCACTGCTATCACTTCTGGGCATGCCGTTTGAGAAATAGGAGGGGAAGATGGCTAAGAAATCTCTCAAGGTTAAACAGCAGAGAAAACCTAAATTTTCAACACGTGCATATACCAGATGCAAGATCTGTGGAAGGCCACACTCCGTATTGAAGAAATACGGTATCTGCCGTATATGCTTCAGAGAGCTTGCCTATAAGGGAGAAATTCCCGGTGTCAAGAAGGCTAGCTGGTAAATCACAGAAAGGAGAATTACTGTAATGACAATGACAGATCCTATAGCAGATATGCTGACTAGAATCAGAAATGCCAATACTGTAGGTCATGAAACAGTTGATATTCCTGCATCTAAGATTAAGAAATCCATTGCAGAGATATTGCTTGAAGAAGGCTACATTAAAGGATTCGAAGAAATCGATGATAATAAACAAGGCATCATAAAAATCGATATGAAGTATGGTGCAAACAAAGAAAGAGTAATCAGTGGAATCAAGAAAATTTCTAAACCGGGTCTAAAGGTTTATGCTAAGGCTGATCAGGTACCTAAGGTTCTTGGAGGACTTGGGGTTGCCATCATCTCCTCTTCTAAGGGAGTTGTCAGTGACAAAAAGGCGAGAGAACTGGGCGTTGGTGGAGAAGTAATCTGCTATATTTGGTAGGAGGTAGAATATGTCAAGAATAGGATTAAAACCTGTACAGCTACCTTCAGGAGTAGAGGTAGATGTTAAGGGAAACAACGTGGTTACTGTCAAGGGACCCAAGGGTACTCTTTCTCAACAGCTGAACCCGGAGATTAAGATTTCCGTAGAGGATGGTCGGGTGGTATTCTCAAGAGAGTCTGATGCCAGAAGCATGAGAGCACAGCATGGACTCGCAAGAGCTTTGTTCAACAACATGGTTATAGGCGTAACTGATGGATTTCAGAAGAAGCTGATTTTAAACGGAGTGGGATACAGAGCAGAGAAAAAGGGTAAGAATCTGGTTATGAACCTTGGATTCTCTCACCCGGTTGAGATGGAAGATCCTGAAGGAATAGAAACTGAAGTTGCCGATGCAACGACAATCGTTGTTAAGGGCATCGACAAGGCTCTTGTAGGAAACTACGCAGCCATCATCAGAGATTGGAGAAAACCTGAACCGTACAAGGGTAAGGGTATCAGATACGAAGATGAGTACATCAGAAGAAAAGAAGGAAAAACCGGAGCTAAGGCTTAAGAAAGGAGTGAACTAAATGTCAAAAGTTAGCAGAAATGACAGACGTGTTAAGAGACACCAAAGAGTGAGAAAAAACTTAATCGGAACTCCTGAGAAACCAAGGCTTTGCGTTTTCAGATCCAACAAGAATATCTCAGCCCAGATCATTGACGATGTTAATGGAAACACATTGGCATCTGCATCAACACTTGAGAAGGATTTAAAGGGCGAGAACGGCGGCAACAAGGAAGCTGCAAAGAAGGTTGGAGAACTCATTGCAAAGAGAGCATTGGACAAGGGCATCGAGAACGTTGCTTTCGATAGAGGTGGATTTCTTTATCACGGAAGAGTTAAGGAATTAGCAGAGGGTGCTCGAGAAGCAGGATTGAAATTCTAATTAAGGAGGAATGAGAAATGGCTAGACAACAAGATGCACCCAAGAGTGAATTCAAAGAAACTATTGTAAATATAAGACGTGTCGCAAAGACTGTTAAGGGCGGCAGAAATATGAGATTCTCCGTGACAATGGTTGTTGGAGATGGCAAAGGTCGTGTTGGAGTAGGACTCGGTAAGGCGCAGGAGATTCCTGAAGCCGTTCGAAAGGCAACTGAGGACGCAAAGAAGAACATGATTACGGTTCCTATGGTAGGAACTACTGTACCTCACAGAAATACAGGTGTCTACGGAGCAGGCAGAGTTCTGATCATGCCGGCAGTGGAAGGTACAGGAGTAATTGCGGGATCATCAGTGCGTGTAGTACTTGAATCCGCAGGGCTTAAAGACGTAAGAGCAAAGTCCATCGGTTCCAACAATACTGTAAACATGGCACTGGCGACAATCGAAGGACTGAAGAATCTGACAACCTTGGAAAAAGTGGCAGCACTAAGAGGTAAGTCAGTAGAGGAAATTGCCAGATAGGAGGAATGACCAATGTCAATGTTAAAAATCACTTTAACTAAAAGTACAATCGGCGCTACCCCTAAGCAGAGAAAAGTTGTGGAAGCACTGGGACTGAAGAAATTACATCATTCAGTCGAATTGGCAGACACTCCTCAGACTAGAGGTGCTATAGACAAGGTAGTACACCTTGTTGCCGTAGAAGAGCAATAGGATAGGAGGTGCAAGAATGCGACTGCATGAGTTAAGAAAAGCAGAAGGCTCCACTAAAGTAGCTAAGCGTAAGGGCAGAGGTCAAGGTTCCGGTCTTGGAAAGACAGCGGGAAGAGGCCATAAGGGCCAGAACGCGCGAAGCGGCGGCGGAGTCAGACTTGGCTTTGAGGGTGGTCAGATGCCACTTTATAGAAGGTTACCTAAGAGAGGATTTACCAATATCTGGGGAACTACTTACACAACTTTGAATGTGAGTGACCTAAACAGATTTGAAGATGGACAGGAAGTGACGGCAGAATTGCTTAAAGAAGCCGGCCTGATCAAGAAGACAAATGATGGAGTAAAGATTCTGGGAGATGGTAATCTCGAGAAGAAACTGACGGTGAAAGCAAATAAATTCAGCAAAACTGCTATTGAGAAAATAGAATCCGCAGGAGGAAAGGCAGAGGTACTGTAAGATGGAATTGCTAAAGACTGTTACTCAGGCGTGGAAAGTTCCGGAGATGAAAAGAAAAATCATATTCACCTTAGCTATGCTTGTAGTCTTCAGAATAGGCTCCAATATTCCGGTCCCCGGAATTAATAGAGACTATTTGGCAAGAATATTCAGCGGTGAGACAGGACTGTTTGATTTATTTGACCTGTTCTCAGGTGGAGCTTTTCAGAAATTCACCATATTCGCCTTGAGTATCACACCATATATTACGGCATCCATTATTGTACAGCTATTGACGGTAGCGTTCCCTTATTTTGAAAATTTAGCAAAAGAAGGGACAGCCGGTAGGAAGAAGATGGCTCAGATTACGAGATATATGACAATAGGTCTTGGTCTGATTCAGAGTATCGGCTTAACAATCGGGCTCTTTAGGGGAGCAGTTATACATCAGACGGTTTTTTCATTCGCAGTTATTATTTTGGTATTGACTGCGGGAACAGCATTCCTTATGTGGCTCGGAGAGGAAATAAACGATAAGGGTGTTGGCAACGGTATCTCGCTTATAATTTTTGCGGGAATCGTGGCGAGGATTCCGGCAGGTATCAGAACAATGGTCGTTAAATATCAGGAAGGCACTGTAAGTTTTGTTACGCTTATACTGTTTGCGATATTTGCTCTGGCTGTAATAGTCGGAATTATCCTCGTGCAGCAGGGGACCAGGAAAATCCCTGTGCAATATGCAAAGAGAGTGGTTGGAAGAAAGATGTACGGTGGACAGGCTACACATATTCCACTTAAAGTGAATCAGGCAGGTGTTATTCCGGTTATCTTCGCAATGGCACTGCTCACATTTCCATTGACGATTACATACTTCTTCCCTAACACAGGTTTTACAGCCTTTGTTACTAAGTACTTATCACCGGGTGGAATGCCCGGCGCGTGGATCTACGGGGCTTTGAACGTAGTATTGATCATAGCGTTCACGTATTTCTACACATCAATTACATTTAACCCAATCGAGATTGCGAGCAATATGAAGGCAAACGGAGGATTTATCCCGGGACTGAGACCGGGTAGAGCTACAGTTGACTACCTTCACAAGGTAATGACCAGAATATCTCTTGTCGGAGCTATATTCCTGGCTATTGTAGCAACTTTGCCGCTTCTTCTAAGCCATGTTGCGGGCATCGATATAAGATTTGGTGGAACATCATTACTCATTGCTATAGGTGTTGCACTTGATACTATGAGACAATTAGAGGATCAGATGGTAATGAGAAATTATCGAGGATTTCTTAAATAACAGGAGATAGATATGTTAAGAACAATTTTATTAGGACCACCGGGAGCCGGTAAGGGTACCCAGGCGGTAAAGATTGTTGAGAAGTACCATATACCTCATATTTCTACGGGAGATATCTTCCGAGAGAATATCAAGAATGGCACAGATCTGGGAAACAGAGCTAAGGCGTACATGGACAGAGGAGAACTCGTTCCTGATGAGCTGGTTGTTGAGATAGCAACTGACAGGCTTACAAAGGCTGATTGCAAAAACGGATTTCTTCTTGACGGTTTCCCGAGAACAATCTTCCAAGCTGAGAAACTGGATGAATTTCTGGAAGGTAGAGGAGAGAAACTCGACAAGGTTATAAATATAGATGTAGAAAAATCCGCCTTAGTTAAGAGAATAACCGGAAGAAGGGTTTGTAAGCAGTGTGGTGCCGGCTATCATATTGAAAACATACCTCCTAAGAAGGAAGGTGTTTGCGATAACTGTGGCGGAGAGCTGATTCAGAGGGAAGACGATACCGAAGAAACTGTTTTGAACAGAATAGATGTTTATAATAAGCAGACAAGACCACTTGCCGAGTATTATGAAAAGAGCGGCATCATTGCAAATATCGATGGAAATAAAGACCTAGAAGATGTTTTGGCAGATATAGTAAAAGCCTTAGGTGACTAAGATGATAATCATTAAATCAAAAGAAGAAATTGATTTGATGCGGGAGTCCGGCAAGGTAACAGGATACGTTCTGAGAACCCTTGCGGATTTCATCAAGCCGGGCATCTCTACTATGGACATCAATAATTACGTTGAAAAAACCATTACAGGCTATAATATGACCCCGACATTTAAAGGATATGGCGGGTTTCCGGGTGCTGCGTGTGTTTCTGTAAATGAGGAAATTGTTCACGGTATACCGAATAAGAACAGAATCCTAAAAGAAGGAGATATCGTAAGCGTAGATGTAGGTTCAACATGGAAACACTACGTAAGCGATGCAGCTCGTACCTATCCTGTAGGTGAGGTAACTGATGAGGCTATGAGGTTGATTAAAACCACTGAGGAGAGCTTCTTCAAAGGGATTGAATTTGCCAAAGTCGGTTATCGACTATCGGATATATCCCATGCGGTTCAGGTGTGTGCAGAAGCCGCCGGTTACGGAGTGATCAGGGATTATGTAGGTCATGGAGTGGGGAGAGAGCTTCATGAAGATCCACAAATCCCCAATTACGGTGCCCCGGGAAAGGGACCCAGACTCCAAGCGGGGATGGTTGTGGCAATAGAGCCTATGATTGTGGAGGGCAGCTATGAAACTGAAACCTTATTGAATGACTGGACAGTTGTTACCGTGGACGGTGGATTGGCAGCACACTACGAGAATACAGTTGTAATTAACGATGGTGAGCCTGAGTTGCTCACATTATAAGGAGAGGTATTCATGGCAAAGAAAGATGTCATCGAGGCAGTAGGAACCGTTGTGGACGCACAGCCAAATGCTATGTTTAAGGTTAGGTTGGAAAACGGTTTCGAGATACTCGCTCATATTTCGGGCAAAATAAGGATGAACTATATAAGGATACTTCCTGGAGATAAAGTTAAGGTAGAACTGTCGCCTTACGACTTGACCAGAGGTAGAATTACATGGCGAGATAAGTAAGCTTACAGGAGGGATAAAAATGAAAGTTAGAGCTTCCGTAAAACCCATTTGCGAAAAGTGCAAGGTAATTAAAAGACACGGAAAGGTAATGGTTATCTGTGAGAACCCTAAGCACAAACAGAAGCAGGGTTAAAATCAAATGATATGGGCCTAAAACCGGGTTTAGGATTCCAAATATTTTTTTCATGTGAACCTGTCTATATCACTCCCGGAGTAAGTGACGGAAGATAGGAGAAGGAGGATATTAATGGCTCGTATAGCCGGAGTTGACTTACCAAGAGAAAAGAGAGTGGAGATTGGCCTTACTTATATTTATGGTATTGGCAAAGCAACCTCTCAGGCAATTCTCGAGAAAGCTGGAGTTAATCCAGATACAAGAATCAAAGACCTATCAGAGGATGAGGTTGGTAAAATCAGAAAGATTATCGATAGTGACTATGCTGTAGAAGGAGATCTCAAGAGAGAAGTGAGTCTAAACATTAAGAGGCTTATGGAGATTGGCAGCTACAGAGGAATCAGACACAGAAGAGGCCTTCCGGTTCGTGGACAGAAGACTAAGACTAACGCCAGAACCAGAAAGGGTCCAAAGAAGACTGTGGGTAGAAAGAAAAAATAAGAAGGAGGTAAATAATAATGGCTAAAGCTGTAAAGAAAACAGTTCGTAGAAAAAAAAGAGAACGAAAGAATGTCGTTAAGGGCCAGGCTTATATTCAATCCTCCTTTAACAATACTTTAGTAACTTTGACGGATATGGATGGGAATGCTATATCATGGTCAAGTGCCGGATCGTTGGGATTCAAGGGTTCTAAGAAATCCACTCCTTTCGCAGCACAGATGGCTGCAGAGGAAGCAACAAAGGCAGCAATGGAACATGGACTTAAGACTGTAGAAGTTTATGTTAAGGGACCGGGCTCCGGAAGAGAGGCCGCAATCAGAGCACTGGCTCAGGCGGGACTTGAGATTACACTCATCAAAGATGTAACGCCAATTCCACACAATGGCTGCAGACCACCGAAGAGAAGAAGAGTCTAATAGAAGGGAGGAATAGTGATGGCAGTAAATAAACAACCAATTTTAAAAAGATGCAGATCCTTAGATATCGATCCAAGCCATTTGGGAATATACAAGACATCTAAGAAATCACCAAAGAGAAGCTTTAAGAAGATGAGTGAATACGGTCTTCAGCTTAGAGAAAAGCAGAGAGCAAAGTTCATCTACGGTGTTCTTGAAAAACAGTTCAGAAATACATTTGAAAAGGCAGCAAAGAAACCCGGAATCACAGGTGAAAACCTTCTTATAATGCTTGAAAAGAGACTGGACAATGTTGTTTACAGAATGGGTCTTGCAACTACCAGAAGAGACGCAAGACAGGCAGTAGTACATGGTCACTACACAGTTAACGGAAAGAAAGTTAATATCCCTTCTTATCAGGTAAGCCCGGGGGATGTAATCAAAGTAAAGGAAAAAAGCTTAAACTCTCCTAAGTTCAAAGAAATTAAGGAGATGCAGGTTGGAGTTCCGGGTTGGCTATCGGTAGATAGAGAAAAGCTTGAGGGAAAGGTTCTAGCGGATCCTACAAGAGATCAGATCGATACTCCTGTCGCAGAACATCTAATCGTCGAATTGTATTCCAAGTAATAAGTTAGTTATAGCTTTTTGTACCAATTTACTTTGGAAAATAAGGAGGTTTTTTAGTGATAGAAATCGAAAAACCTACAATTGAAAAATTTGTAGACGAAGATAGGAAATACGGAAAGTTTGTCATAGAACCACTTGAGAGAGGTTATGGAACAACTCTGGGAAATGCCATGAGAAGAATCCTTTTAAGTTCACTCCCGGGAGCAGCTGTGACATCTGTAAAAATCGATGGAGTTCTCCACGAATTCTCAACAATTCCAAATGTTAGAGAAGATGTAACAGAAATTATACTGAACCTGAAGCAACTGGCCGTTCGTCTGAATAGCGAGGAACCTAAGAGGGTTATAATCAATGCGGTAGGTCCTAAGGAAGTGACTGCAGCAGATATAATGGGAGATTCAGAGCTTGAAATTTTCAATAAGGATCTTCATATAGCTCAACTTGAGGATGGAGCAAACCTTATAATGGAGATTACCATTGCAAGGGGGCGTGGCTATAGGACTGCAGATCAGAACAAGGATGAAAACACACCGATTGCTGTAATACCTGTTGACTCTATATTTACACCTGTAAAGAAGGTTAACTACACTGTAGAAGATACGCGTGTGGGACAGGTGACAGACTATGATAAATTGACTTTGGAAATCTGGACAGACGGTTCTGTTACACCGGAAGAAGGAGTTTCCATTGGCGCTAAAATAATGAATGAGCATCTGAATCTGCTCATGTCTCTTGATGATTCTGCCGATCACTTTGAAATCATGGTGGAAAAAGAGGAGGATCAGAAAGAGAAAGCCCTTGAGATGACAATTGAAGAGCTGGAGTTATCCGTGAGGTCATTCAATTGCCTAAAGAGAGCAAATATCAATACCGTTGAGGAACTTACTGAAAAGAGCGAAGAAGATATGTTGAAGGTAAGGAACCTTGGTAAGAAGTCTTTGGACGAGGTGAAGAACAAGTTGGAAGAGCTTGGTCTGGCCCTCAAAGAGACTGAAGAATAGCACGGAGAAAGGAGACTCAAATGCCCGGATATAGAAAACTTGGCAGACCAACTGCTCATAGAAAATCTATGCTGAGAAATATCGTTACCGATCTTTTCAGAGAAGGTAGGATTACAACTACAAATTGTCGAGCAAAGGAAGCCAAAAGAGAGGCTGAAAAGCTAATCACACTAGCAAAGAAGAATGATCTGCATGCCAGACGTCAGGCTCTTGCATACATTTACGATGAGGACGTAGTGACAAAGCTTTTCGAAGAAATCGCTCCGAAGTATGAGGAGCGACAGGGTGGCTACACAAGAATCCTGAAGCTGGGACCTCGTTCCGGCGACAATGCAGAAGTTGTTTTCCTGGAACTGGTATAGTTCACAGTGGAAGCGACAAAATAATTTCGACAAAAACCCCCTTTGAGGCATGTGCTGAAAGGGGGCTTTTGTTTGCAAGGAAAGATAATTTCGGCACTATATCAACAGGCTCTTCTCTTGGCAACAGCTTCTCGGATTTGATACATTGCCCTTTCGATTACTGAGCGAGGAGACGCGACGTTCATTCTCATAAATCCAATCGCATCCGGATCAAAACTCCTGCCGTCGGAAAGCCCCACACCGGCCTCTTCAACGAGGAAAACGCAGAGCTCGTCCTGAGTCATGTTAAGAGATGAAAAGTCCAGCCACATGAGATAGCTTGCTTCCGGTAAATATACCGAAAGTTCCGGAATATATTTCCCGGCATAATCTCTTATGAAGATCATGTTTCCTTCCAAATATTTAAGAAGCTCATCAAGCCACTCATCACCATAAAGCCACGCTGCCTTAAAAGCCTCAACACTGTAGCAGTTATTAAGGTCAAGATGGAGGGCACTCCAGTAGGAATCGAAAGATGATTTCCATTTAGTATTCCCAAAGGACAAATTGCTGGCTTGAAGACCCGCAAGGTTGAAAGTTTTGCTTGCAGAGAAGCAGACAACAGTGTTTTTGCTAATCTCCTTTCCAAGAGTATGGGAAGGTGTATATTTATGCCCGAAAAGTTCAAGGTCACCGTGAATCTCATCGGAAATAACAGGCACATTGTATTCAAGACAAAGGCGGTGCATTTTGAACAGCTCATCAGGTGTCCACACTCTTCCCACAGGGTTATGTGGATTACATAGGAGAAAAAGAGCAGGCTTTTCTAACGATAGCTTTTCTTCGAAATCTTTAAAATCAATCTCATATGGGAATTCACCTTTTTCTGTCTTTACCAGTTTATTAGAGAGCAAGATACGATCTTCACTTGCTTTAATAACATCGTGAAAACAGTTATAAACAGGAGTTTGAAGTAAAATTTTATCTCCGGGTTTTGACATTATTTGAATGAGTGAATACAGAGCAGGAACAATACCCGGGCAGAAGCTCAAAGTTTCAATGGGTACGTTCCATCCGTGCCTTCTTTCCATAAATGAGGCTGCTGCGCGGTAGTAATCATCAGGTCTGGAGGTGTAGCCGAATATTCCATGTTTTGTTCTTCTTTCACAAGCTCTGACGATGGGCTCTGCAACAGTAAAATCCATATCAGCGATCCAGAGAGGAATCACATCATGTCGTCCGAAGACTATGCCTCTATTGTCATATTTGACGGAGCAGAAATCTTCGCGGGCAACTGTTTTGTTGAAATCATATTTCATAATAAACATACCTCAGTTCGTAAATTTAGAGGGCTTTCCCGTGGAGAATTTAAATGATGAGAAAACCACATATTAAAACTTATTCTATCATAGACATTAGAAAAATAAAAATCGGATTTTGTTTATAAAACCGAAAAAGGTGTAATATAAACATATATATTTCAGATAAGCGCCTCAAGGCAAGGGAAGAAAATATGTGAGCACATTGGTGCCGAATAAGTCAGGAGGGAATGAGATGGCATTGATAGATAATGTAAAAGAAAAAGCTAAGGACATATCCGATAGTGCGAGGGACATATTTGAGGATGCAAAGGAAAAGGCCGGCGAAGCTTACGATGATGTGAAGTTTGCTGCAGAAGATGCTTATGAGAAAACCCAAGATGTATATGAGGGCACAAAAGAAAAGCTTGAAGTTGCGAAGGAAAAGGTCGGTCAGGGATACGACGGTGCTATGGATAAGATGGCAGATGCTAAGGAGAGCCTAAAGGATAAGCTCGATGAGCATTACAAGGATGTGCATGGTGCCGGTAAGGGTATTAAGAAGCAATTGACTAAAGCCGGTAAGAGACGGGGTTAGAAGCAGACTGTGGACGAATGAAGAGTTTACATTGCAGTAAAGAGACCGTGTTACCGTTGAGATTACAGTCAGTGTCTGAGTCTGACATTTTAAATACGGAGGTGTGCTATGAAGGATACTAAGAAAGTTTTTAAGACCGCCAAGGATAGCCTTAAGGACAAGGTTCTACACAAAAAAGAGGAGATGGGTGAATTAATGGAGGAGGAATACGAAGTTAAAGGCCAAGATATTGAGGAAGATAATACAGGCTTTTCTCTAGGTAAGAAGCATTTGAAGAAAGCTGTTGAAAAGGCCTAGTCGTATTGGACAATAAATGAAGGATCGGCGATTGTAGTAAATAATGATGAGGGAACACGGCTGAAGAATTCGGACGTCGAAATTGAGATAGAGAGGCGAATATGGAAAAGAAAGACATAAAGGATTATGTAGCGGATGCCAAGGATTATGCTGCAGATGTTAAGGATGGTGTTTTTGACTATGCAGGGGATTTCAAGGAAGATGCATTGGATTATGCAGAAGATGCTAAGAAAAAAATGAAGAGAAAGGCTAAGCGATTCAAGAAGGACTTCAAGAAAGCAAGGAAGAAATACGCAAAGAAAGACGACTATTCTACGGAAGTCGTTGTTGGTGCGTCTATAGCATTGCTTGTTGCAAGCACTTTGCTTGCTCTGTACATTGTAAAAAAGGAAGATTGATTCTGACCCGGGATAGACATCAGAGGGTTAGGCTTGAAACTTAATAGGTAATGTGAATAAGGCACCCTCACAGCAGGGTGCTTTGTGTCTCTGAAGATTTGTATAATGCACAAATATATAAGGAAGGACAATGTCACGGTAAATAATTGAGGGCTGGATAGAAAGAAAAGGAAATTGTATGAACAGAAAAGTTGAAATCACAAGAACAGGTAGAAGAACCGTTGATGGTGCAGGCGTAAATCTCGTTAGAGTCTTGGGGGACGATACTGCCGAGGAATTTGACCCCATCTTGATGTTGGATTCATTTGACAGTATGGATCCGTCTGAATACATTGCAGGCTTCCCCCTTCACCCCCACAGGGGAATAGAGACGATAAGTTATCTTTCAAAGGGGAAAATGAAGCATAAGGATAGTATAGGAAACGAGGACACTATCACTGACGGTGAGGTGCAATGGATGAATTCCGGCTCCGGAATAACTCATGCAGAAGAGCTTCCGGCTACGGATCGAATGCTTGGAGTCCAGCTGTGGTTGAATCTTCCGAGGGCGGAAAAGCTCAGCAGCCCCTACTATTATAAGGTTAGCAAGTCGGATATAGAAGAAATTCCATTTGACGGAGGTTTTGTAAGACTTTTGGCAGGAAGTTATGATAATCATAAAGGCTTTAGCGGAGAAAATCTGCCTTTAGACTATTATGATATCCACCTGGCCCCGAATGCAACATTCACTATTGATACAAAGCAAGATTCTTCAATTATGCTTTTTACTTTAATCGGGGAAATTAATATAGAGGGTGAGAAGATTTCTGAGAAGACGGCAGTAAAATTGGGAGAGGGAGATAAGCTCGTTATCAACAATAGAGATAGAGATTCTCAGGTGCTCTTCATAAGCTCAAAGAAACTTGGGGAGCCTATTGCATGGGCAGGTCCGATAGTGATGAACACGAAAGAGGAACTTAAAGAGGCATTTGATGATCTGGATAGAGGGACATTTATTAAGGAGAAGATGAATTATGGGAATTAAGCGTTCCTGATTTTCCGTCGCTGATGGAGAGATATCGGACAATATCGCTTGGTTGAAAAATAACATTGACGAGGCATATTACAGTTGAGGACAGATTGCTAAATTTGTCCTTTTTTAGGATATGAACAATTACTAAGGTAATATTAATCTTCAACTCAAAACGGTATTCAACTTGCCAATTCGAAAAAACTGTTGTATCATACAAACATATTCCACTGGGAAATCCAAAACGAAAGGATGAATATAAACGAGAATGGATTATTTGAAGAAAATTTGCGAAGAATCGGGTAAATGTGCCGGAAAGAAAATGCGAATACTTTTTTCCGGCGGCGAAGATAGAAGGATTTTGACTACTTGCATCGAGCTGAAAAAAGAAGGTATCATAACACCGATAATACTCGGCAGGCGAAATGATGTTGAGGATACAGCGAAAAAAACAGGAATTGATTTTAGAGACTTGGACTTTGTAGATATTGATGGCTCGCCTAACTTTTTGGATATTGTAAAATCGTATATGGAAATCAGAAACGGGCAGGTGACCGTCGAAGATGCACATAAAATTTTGAGATACACCAATTATTTCGGAATGATGATGTTGTATAACGGATATGTGGATGGATTCATTTCAGGTTCAGAAAATTCGGTTATCGATGTCGTGAAGCCGGCTATGAGGATAATTGGAACAGAATCCGGGATAGAGAGAGTTTCAGGGGGAGTTTTGATGGTTAAGGGTGAAGAAATTTACCTTATGGCGGATTGTTTTGTGCATATGGATCCTGATTCTGATGTATTAGCAGATATCGCAGTGGAAACGGAAGAGACCGCAAGGAAGCTTGGAATGGAACCGAGGATTGCCATGCTGTCCTTTTCAACCAAGGGAAGTGCCAAACATGAACTGGTTGATAAAGTAACCGTGGCAGCGGAAAAGGCGAAATCCATGAATCCGAATATGGAATTGGATGGAGAACTCCAATTTGATGCTGCATTTGTTGATAGTGTGGGGAAGCAGAAAGCTCCGGGTTCAAAGGTTGCAGGGAAAGCCAATGTTTTTGTATTTCCATCTCTTGAGGCTGCTAATATCGGATATAAAATCGGGCAGAGCTTAGGTGGGTTTCGGGCTGTTGGGACTATAATTCAAGGATTGAAGAAACCGGTCGGTGCTATCTGCGAAGAAGCAGACGAGGAAACTATAATGGCACTTGCAAAAGTTATAGCACAACTTGCCCGCAAAGTCGGTAAATAAGGAGAAAATTAATGAGCAGTTTTGAAAATAAAGAACGAATAATACAAGAATTTGTTCCGGGCAGGCAGATAACCCTTGCCCATGTGATAGCTAATCCTGTTCCCGAGTTATATACAAAACTGGGGATCTTAGACGTGAGTGGGGCAATAGGTATTTTTACTATAACGCCAAGTGAGGGAGCTATAATAGCAGCTGATGTAGCAAGTAAGGCTTCAGATGTCAAAATCGGTTTTGTGGATAGGTTTAGCGGGTCATTGCTCATTTATGGAGATGTGGCTGCGGTCAGAGAATCCATGAAGGATGTAATCAGGGTGCTTTGCGATGAAATGAAATTTGCCAGAACAGAGATTACAGGAAGCTAAGTTATGAAGAAAGTTATCTTTATCGGCAATACGGGGTGTGGAAAGACGACCTTAAGTCAGTCGTTGACAAATCAGAAACTCGAATATAAGAAGACCCAATCAGTTGAAGTGGTGGGTTCAAGTATTCTGGATACTCCGGGAGAATATCATGAACTCGGTCAGTATAAAGGTGCTCTTATGATCACTTCAGCCGAGGCAGAGATTATAGCATTTGTTCAGTCAGCCATCGATGAAGACAAAATGTTCTCTCCGTATTATGCGGGTTCGTTTGCAAAGCCTGTAATAGGAGTAGTGACAAAGATAGACGCTGCTACTAATCTGCAAATTAAAGAAGCACGGGAACATCTCAAAAATGCCGGAGCTAATCGAATTTTTGAAATTAGCAATTACACCCGAGAAGGGATAGATGAGTTAAAAGAGTTTTTGGATACAGAATAGGTAGATAAAGGAGCATCCGATGACTAAGCTGAGAATAGTTGTAGTTGATGATGAACCCATAATCAGAATGGATCTGAAATCTATGCTGACTAATGCAGGGTATGAAGTTGTTGGCGAGGGGGCAGACGGGTTTGATGCTATCAGAATATGTGAAGAGACAAAGCCGGATGTTGCGATACTTGATATCAAAATGAAGGACTTGGATGGTTTATCAGCAGCCTCTTATATTAAAGAGAACTCACCGTCAACCGCCATAATTATGCTGACAGCTTTCAGCAAAGGCGCCTATATAGACAAAGCGAAGGAGAATGGCATAAGCACATACCTTGTTAAACCTATAAATGAGAAATTGCTTGTACCCAATATAGAGCTGGCTGTTGCGAGACATAAGGAATTGTTAGAATACAGACATGACCTCAACAAAGTAAATGAGCAATTAGAGGTGCGTAAGATTATAGAAAAAGCTAAGGGCTTGCTCATGAAAGAAAAAGGAATTTCTGAGGATGAAGCCTATAACTATATCAGGAATCTAAGTAAAACGAGGAATATGTCAATGAAAAAAATTGCTGAATTTATCATTGACAGTTTATAGGGTTAATCGCCTTTCTGTATTTTGATGTTAGGGCAGAGGTGAAAATTATGAAACTACACAGGAAATTGACAGAATGAATAATCTTAAAACAATAGAAAAGTTATGCAAAGAATATACAGATTTAAGCCAGGCCGAAATTCAGGAAATAAGAATTGCCACTAAATCATTGCCTGCAATGGCGAATCTTTTCAATGCGGATGCTTTTATAGATTGTCCTATGAACGATGGGAGCGGAGATGCCATAGTGGTATCTGAAGCAAGACCGGTAGAGCACCCGTCCTCATATAAGAGAACCGTTGTGGGACTTGTTGCTACAAAGGAAAATGAGCCGGCTGTTTATCGAGGCCTTAATTTGGGAGTCCCGACGAAGTTTATGAAAGCAATGACCCAGGAGCATATGACAGTTATCCAAACTGTAGAACCTATTTATCATAAGGACAGAGTTATAGGTGTATTCATAATTGAGCAAAGCATCCAAAGTGTGCGGAGTTTTAAGCAGTTTCAAAGTCTTGATGTTCAGGACGACGAATCGGATGAAGAGTCATATTCCGGTGTTAACGACATAAAGAACATACTGATGAATGACGATCAGGGGCATGTTGCGGACAGCATAGAAGAAGGACTCATATTTATCAATAGAGACAACAAAGTAGTATTCAGAAACAAATCTGCACAAAATATCTACAAAAGATTAGGCTTTTTAAGCGATATACTCGGCAAGGATTATAAAGAGGTCTGTATAGCAAAACCTCCGAAGGAAGATGAGGATACTGTAACCATCAAACAAGATGTAAAACTCGGTGAGTTTTATTTTACTGTTAAAACTTCGCGAGTAGATACGGAGGACGTGAGTTTGGTGGTTACTATAAGTGACATTACTACCAATAAGCTCCAGGAGCGCGAGTTAGTTTTAAAGTCTGTGGCATTTCACGAGATGCACCATAGGGTAAAGAACAATCTTCAAACTATTGCGGCGCTATTACGCCTTCAGAGAAATAATATGGAAAGTGAAGATGGTAAGAAGGCTCTGACGGATACAATAACAAGAATTCTTTCTATTGCTGCAACTCACCAGATTATGATGGAAACCGATGTGGAGTTTATACAGCTTTTAGACATTGTGGCGGTCATTCGAGAGAATATTCTGTCTTATTATGCAAATGATGATTTTCATCTGGACATAGAGTGCCATGGTGGTGATTTCAGCTTATCATCGGAGAAAGCCTCGGCAATAGCACTAATTCTAAACGAACTTTCACAAAATTCCATCAAATATGCTTTCAAGGATAGAAAAAAAGGTAAGATTACCGTTATGACCATGCAAAGACGTGCTCACGATGTGGAACTCATTTATATTGACGATGGTCTGGGATTTGATGTGAGCAGGACTAATGGCGGGGGTATGGGTTGGACAATCATCAGATCCCTTGTATCGGAGAAATTGGAAGGACATATTGTAATCAAATCGGGACCTGAAGGTACTAAGGTCAGAATTGTTTTTCCGTTTGAGTGAGCAGATTAACCGCGTATGCCCAAATAAATTTATATGTACGAGTTGAAGGCGGTATGCTTTCTGAGCCATTAAAATCAGACTTAAAAGAAGTTACAGATATGGAAGCGAGCAGGATAATACGGAAGAAAATACTGAGGTATGCTCATTTTGCAATTTTTTTAAAAATGTTGTAGCAAAACGAAAGTATTTGTGGTAAAATTATTACAATAATTGAATAAGAATATATCATTGACGACGTAGTCAATGAGATTGAGACGACGCAGTCCAATAAATTGGCCGTTTTCGAGAGCAG
>JALENW010000021.1 GCA_022766365.1 Clostridiales bacterium
GGTTCTTTCTTTTCCAATGCTTCAAAGAGTCTATCAATCGGATTCATGTAGGTTTCATCATCTTCTCTTACCTCTGAAGCGTCTATCATATCAAGCAGTGTTGCAAAGTTCTTTTCTTCTCTTGGAGCCTCATACCAGATGTAGCCGATAAGTGCTGTATAGTAGAGTTTCTCAGCTTTCACCCAAAAGTCCTCACCTGCTTTTTCTCCCTCGCCCTTCGTGTTTGCGATGATTGTCTGAACAAGCTTTAGAATATCTTTTTCAGAACGGATATATGCGAATGGATTGTACTTCATAGACTTTTTGAAGTTTATGGTATTTAGAATTTTAATCTCATATCCATTATCTTCAAGCATCTTACCACACTCAAGAACTATTGTTCCTTTAGGATCGGTCACGCAATATGACGAGTGCATTTGCATTAAGTTCGGTTTTACATAAAATCGAGTTTTCCCAGAACCACTACCTCCTATAACAAGTACATTCTTGTTACGAGCATATTTAGGATTTTTAGGACTACCATTCATAGTTAATCGTTCTGTTTGTGTAAGCAAGATATTGTTCTGGAACTTTTCATCCATATACGGTTCTATATCTTTTCTCGTTCCCCATCTTGCTGAACCATACTCCTTTCCCTGTCTGAATTTTTTTGCATTTTTGCCTTTGCTGTAGACAATGAATTTAATTAAAGCTGCTACTCCTATGCCTATTATAATGTCAGTTGGATGAATGCTTGGAATAAAGCTCATGGTGTTAAGCTCTAATATCCCTTGAAAGATTTTGTCTATTACATCGCCACCAGTATAGGCTCGTATATGGTGAGAGAAGATATTTCCAACATATAAAAATGCAAGATAGGGAATGTTCTGCTTTAGAAACTTTGCCTTATCCTGCACCTTAAACAAGCCTTTGATGTCCTTTAGTATTTTCTCTATCATAGGCTCTGCTCCTTTTGCTTGTTCTTGATTTTATCATTAGAAACAGAATTTTTAGCCATCTCCTTAAACTTCTCAATGTTTTTATGAATAGATTCTTTCCTTTCCATTTTCTTTTCTGATTCTGAAAGGGCGTGCTTAAATGCTTTGTCCATCACTTTCATATCTTTTGCTTGAAAGAACACTGAGTATTTACCTGATTCTTTATCTTTCATTACCGAAAACTTAACTCCATATCTGTTCAATTCTTTTTTCAGTTCCTTCAATTCTGTTTCTTCTACTGGTATCTCTTCAAGCTGTCCCTTTTTAACCATATCTTTTAGTTTTACTTCATTCCCTTTACTCCCAGCGAGCTTTTCAAGTCCACCAATTTTTTCTGATTCTTTCAGTAACTTCCTTATCAAATCCAAAAGTATCTTGCCTGTTACTTTGCCAGCTCTCACTTCCATGTTGAGCGTTTTTCTTGCAATTTCTTCATTGATCAAGTCCTTTCACCTCCGTTCAGTAATCTATCTTTATTGCGAGTTAGCTTATCTCTTTGAATAAACTTTCTGAAATCCTCGCCTACAACCATAACGGGAATACACATTTCAATAATTCTTGAATAGATTCTTTGATATTCAACACTGTCCTTGCAGTTTTGAATTGTGTCGTAGGAAAGATTTGTTGTGAAAATTGTTGGTTTCTGTTTTAGGTACCTGCTATTGACAATGTTATATACCTGCTCTTTAGCATAGCTTGTATCCCTTTCAATTCCCAAGTCATCTAAGATAAGAACGGAAGTATTTACAAGGGATTCAATATATGCGTTTTTATCAAAATTAAAACCTCCCTTTTGCAGTTCATTGATAATCTGTGCAAAATTTCTAATCTTAACACTTATTTGATACTGTTCAATAAGGCTATTTGCAATGGAGCAGGCAAGATAGGTCTTTCCGCTTCCTACAGAGCCATAAAATAGAAGTCCGATATTTTCTTTTTTCATTTTCTCATAATCTTCTACAAAATTCTTTGCAATCATGAGGCTTTGATTTTCTTCTCCCTCATAATTTTCAAAGGTATATGACCACTCCCTCATGGAATTGAAGCAGGTTCTTTTTAACCTTTCAATTTCCATCTGTTTTTCTCTTTCTTTTTCTCTTGCCTCTCTATCTCTATCGCATTTGCAAGAAATCTTAAATATCATCTTACTTCCAAAAAACTCCATTACTTTTCCATCTTTTCGTTCGTGGCAGGCTTTGCAATAGGCGTGTCCGTCTTTGATGTATTCTTTTTCAGAATCATAGGCAAATTCTACATCCTCTATCATTATTTTTTCCAATTCTCTTTTCATAAATGTTCTCCTTTGTTATATTCTTCCCATGTCGGGACATTTGATGTTTTCGCCTGCTTGCTTTTGCCCTGATCTTTATAAAACCAAGAAAGGATTGTCGCTTTATGGTCTTTATAGATCTTTCCGGTACTCTTGATATATGCAGATAAGCGTTCAATGTAATTATCAAGCTGTGCATTTAGTTTGATTTGTAAATCAGAAATATCTTCATCAGTTAAAAATACATTTTGAAATGTTCCAAGTCCGTTTTCGCAAAAACTATATTCTCTCTTACTATACTTACTCTTATTATTCTCTATATAGTTAGAGTTAACATTTTTAACTTCCTGAAGTTCATTTTCTTTACTTCT
The DNA here is from genome assembly GCA_022766365.1 of Clostridiales bacterium. Lineage (GTDB taxonomy): Bacteria > Bacillota > Clostridia > Peptostreptococcales > Anaerovoracaceae > S5-A14a. The sequence continues at coordinate 2,619 of JALENW010000021.1, forward strand.
GAGGTCAACATCTTTTACTTCTGAAGTAAAGTTTTTTGACTTCTGAAAGTCATTTCCTTTTGCTTGAAATACACTCATAAAGTCTTTTACATAAATGATATTAGGTTTTCCAAGTCCAAGCCTTACTCTTTCAATCAGTCCGATTCCTTTTTTACTGTCTAACTCATCCAATGTTTTTATGGCTGTTGGCTTTGAGATATTTCTTCTTCTCATAATTTCTTCGACGGTAAAATAGATAAATACTCTGCCTTCCTTGTCTATCCATTTATTTTTAAAGGACATTCCTGTACGCTTTAGAAGCATAGAGTATAGGATAATTGCTTCTGCCGATAACCCCTTAAATTCTTCTCCATCTACTAATATTTCAGGCACTTTCAAAAAGTTAAATCGCTCTGCTTCTCTGTTATAGAAATAGTCAAAGTCCATCGCTTCACCTCCTTCCTTGAAATTTGCAAAGAAAAAGACGATAGTTTTTCTTCTATCGCCTTTGGTAACCATTTTTATGAAATTTTTTAGATTGATTTTATTACCTCATTGATACCTTGTAAAAAAGCTATAACTGTTGCTCCAACCATCGGTATTCCATATGGACTAACTAAGAATCCAATAATCAATGCTTCAATACCAAGTGATACATCTTTCTGCATAAACGAGCCTATTGCAGCAACTATACACATAAGCATTAAGAAATACAGAATAGTTGTTCCTATGCCAAGTATAAATGTCAAAAAGGCAGTAAGGATACTCAGCAGCAAGCTGATTGGAAACAAGATTATTTTTATTATCCATCTCATCATTTCTTATTCCTCATTTCCCAATTCACCCTTTGTATCTCCACACACCATATCAATGCAAACATAAACATCAATATAATTTTTTAGGACTTTTTTTCTTCCTCCATCGCCATCTTCATTAAAGACATAATGCTTGTAAAACTGCTTAAAACGCAGGATTTTTACAATTTCACTCTTTGTATCAACGCTATGCACTCCACATGCATACTTCCCGGGAACATATCCACAGGACACACCTTCATCAGCCGATACTCCTGTTCACGACACAAGATACTAAGATCTCTTGACAGAGTAGCCGGATCACAGGAAACATAAACAATCGTTCCCGGCTTCATTTCAACAATAGTTGAGAGCAATCTGACGTCACACCCCGCTCTTGGAGGGTCTACAATCACCAAATCTAATGTATCTGTTTTGTAGCCATTAATACCATCACAGGTGAGATCAGATAAAATATTTTCGGCTTCTCCATTAAAAAACCTGGCATTGACAATACCATTTATTACAGCATTTCTGTTAGCGTTCAGTGTCGCCTCTTTGTTAGATTCGACACCGATTATATAACTTCCTTCATCAGCCATGGATAGACCTATCGTTCCAACACCACAGTATAAATCAGCAATGGTCTTTTGATGTTTATTAGCCCTCCCCATATTCATACACATACCCAAACCTTCTGCGGCATATTCTCTTGCCTTGCCATAGAGACTTGCAATCTGGTCTTCATTTACTTGAAAGAAGGCAGCCGGTCCCACTTCAAACTTCATACCATCTATAGATTTAATCAAAGTCGGATTGCCTGCCAGAAGAACAGGTTTTATGCTTTCAGGTGACACATTTTGAGTTCCCCTGCGGCAACGGGATTTGTTGCTCTTAACACGACGGTTCGCTGTCTTCTTCAGATCCTGCTTCACAGCTTGATTAATTCCATAAAGGGAAACGAGATCTACTTTCTCATATATATGATCGGCTAATTCCTGCAGATGTTCTATCTTGTCAAGCTGTCCCGTTATAACAACCATTACTTTTCCCTCGTCACCAACACGAATCATAGCCGAGTTAATGTACCTGCTATCCATGGGAAACTCATTTAAAAATTCCCTTATCCCCGCCGATGCTTCCATTATTTCGGGCATTTGAATTTGACAGTGAGGGCAGTCGATAACGTCCTGACTTTTTGATTTCATAAAACCAACCTTCTCCCCTGAAATCGAAAATACCGCTTTGTTCCGATATTTCTCAACCTCAGGTGACGGCAGAAAGTCCTCACACAGAGCATCCGGGCAGTTCCCGGATAAATTAAATCCCCCGATTCTCTCAAGGGCTGATTTCAACCGATTTGATTTCAGCAACTGCTGTGCTTCATAACTTAAACGACCAAGATTACAACCGCCACAACCCTCAGCAATGTGGGGGCAAATCTCATCAGATGACAAAGCAAAAGGTGATGAATGTATAAGTTCTCTGATTTCTCCTTTTAAAAAATTTTTCTTAACCTTCGTCACTACCGCAGAAACCGTCTCCCCGAAGATTGCACCTTTGACAAAAATGATGCGATCCTGAATTTTTCCAATTCCATCGCCATCATTTGTCATGTCCACAATTTTCACAGAAACTATATCCCCCTTCTCGGGGCAAACCTCATACTTCTTTTGCTCCGGACGTGCATTATCCTTATTGTTGTCGTTGTTTTCAATATTCTCAACTGTCATATCAATACTTCCTGACTCCATATATAAATCTTTCATCGAAGCTTTTAAGACACCATTGAACATTAAAACTCCGCATATGTAAACTGAGGTGCCTTTGCCATTCCCGCATAGATAAGATAAAGATAAATACCGAACATCAGTCCCCAGAAAATGAAAGTATATGCCCAAAACTCCTTGTCCGTAATAAGTTTTTTCGCATATCTGCCTATTCTTTTAATACAAGAGGTCAATCGCTTCATTAATCTTTATCCATCCTTTCGCGGAAGGGTGTACCGTATCTTTAAAGAAATACTTGTCGTACCCCTCATCGTAGAGATCTATCAATTCCACATTGTTTTCGTCGGCGATTTTCTTCACCTTTCTTCTTGCAACATCTCTCCCCTCACGAGGGAACCCCGTATAATCATACCAATATCCGTTCTGAGGCAGCATGATGAACTTCGGCTTTACCCCCGCTTCCTTACAAACCCTGATGAAAAGCTCCAAATCATCATATTCCGGTGATGAAGCATAGCTATCTCTCAAACTGCTGTTCCTCTTAAACTCCATTCGAGGCTGCACCTTCTCCTCAAATAATTTCTGACTCATGTAGAAAGGATTGTCCCCGGCACGTTCCGTAGCCTCTTTTTCAGCTTGTATTCTGATACCTTCCCACCTTCTTGTAGCTCCCAAAGGGACCTGACCATGCTTATGCTTAGGATGTACCCATCTCTTGTACCTTTTGATTTTTGTCAGATTGACCGCACTCTTAAACGCGATATGATCTGCCTTCTCAGACCATATCCTCTGACCTAAACATACAAGCCTCTCAACAGGATTTGCATTTTTATACACATACACCTTATTATAAAGATGAATTTTATCTTTCATTTCCTTATACGTTGAAAGACGAGACTCTACCTTCTCTGCAACCGTCTTCTTGAGCTCATCGCTGATTTGACGGTTTTTCACAAAACCAAGATACTCTGTCTCGGAAAATCGCATCGCAAAAGCGCCCGGCTGAATACCTTTAGTCTTAAACCAGGATGGAGATATCAACAAAATAGCTTCTTTTCGCTGCATATGAGGTGCCGAAGATCCCACAAGTATCGCATGAAACATCGATTGTGTATAGGATGCCCCGACAATCATAAACTGTCCGCTTCGATTGGCAAACACCTTGCTCGGATGATATTTTGTATTTTTGCCGTAATGAAATTCCGAAGACCCCAAAAGAAGGGACATCTTCGGTCCCAGATTCTGATTGATTGCAGTTGCCGACTTATCCTTATAATCGTTAACCCAAAGTCCGAGTTTCGGATTATTCATGGCGATTTCCCTATCATCGCTTACTGTCATCACCGTGGCAGAAATGATGAAGAGAATAAAAGCAGTTATAAAAGCTGCAATTTTTTTCATATTATCCTACTCTCTTAGCAACTTGATTGATAATTTTCTGAGGAGTGTCCATCTCTTCTCTGGTAAATTCCGAAGGACTCATTATTATGTCAAAAGCCTCCTCAAACTGCACCAACATATCGATATAGTCAAGAGAATCGATCAACCCCTCATCCAATAGATTTATATCCTTCTCCTGTCTGATGATATCATCATCGCAGATCTCCTGTATAATATCCAAAACCTTTTCTTCCACCTGATTTCTGTTCATTTTTCAATCTCCTTACTGTTTTAACTATTTTCGCTATAATATTCTGCAAATCATATTGCACTGATTGTTTTCATCTAAGCTTATTTCCTTATGAGCTTTATAAAAAGCTCTCACTGAAAAGGATGTAAATGCTCGTAATTATCCACTACTTTCTCATGAGCTGCACGAGATGTTCTGAGAAAATCAGGAATCCGAACATTACCAAATTAAAGGTGATGAACCAAGAAAGTATCTGATACCATCTCTCCTTCTTATGCTTTTTGTGAAATTTAAATTTCTTCTGATAGACATCATTTAAAGCAAGCAGAATTCCATGATACAGACCATAGAGGATATATGATATTGACAAGCCGTGCCATACACCCATTATTCCCATATTTATTATAAACCCAATGGAAGACATTACAACCCTGTCTGAAAACCACTTCCCCCTGATGGCTGCCATGCTGTATCTTGAAAATATAAAATCTCTGAACCAATGGCTCAAGGTTATATGCCACCTGTCCCAAAACTCTTTGATATCCTTGCTTATGAAAGGTTTATTAAAGTTTTCCGGAGTTTTGATTCCAAAAATATAGCTCACACCAATTGCCATATTGCTGTATCCTGCAAAATCAAAAAACAGATAAAAACCGTAGCAATACATGTAAATCAATGTTGATTTAACCGAAGGTTCTTGCCCGAGCCAATAGACACCTTGATAAATGGTCGCTGCAATCACTAGTTTATAGAAAAGGCCCAGAATGATTTTGAATAATCCTTCTCCGAACAAATCTAAATATTCTCTTCTAGATAAACCTGCTTCCCCGGAAAAGTCTTCCATGAACCTTCTGCTTCTATCAATTGGTCCGGATAGAAGAGTCGGCCAAAACAGATAAAAATTCAGAACATCGAAAACCTTAACTTCGTGAATTAAGTCATCATATATTTCTATGATAATCTGAACTGACTTGAAAGTCATATAAGAGATCCCGATAAACCCGAGAAAACCATGTCCCAGATAGAAGTCAGTCATTTTGTACACACATAACGGTGCGATAGACAAAATAACAGCAACCCATAGATGCCATTTCACCCTTCCGTATTTTTCAACGACCTTCATAAAAATCTTAGCCAATGCAATTTGCGCAACGCTGAAAAGGGCGATATTTCCCATGGCGATCCAGCTTCCCTTGCATACGAGGTAAATAATGAAAACTGTAGTCAATGCAATGTAATACCTCATGAGTTTGGGTTTCTCCATAATGCCTAAGATAAAAGCCGGAATCCCCATAATTATAAGATAGCTGAAGAAATAAAGCCCATCATAGAGGTGAAGGTTAATCATGCTTCTTCCTCCAATTTTTTTCGATCGACCTTGCCGTTTGATGTCATAGGCATGTTATCTATGAACTTGATTTTTTTCGGTACCATATATTCCGGCAAAAGCGCCTTAAGATGTGCTTTCACCTTTTTTCCATCTCCAAAAGAACCTTCCATTGTAGGAGCAACGACAAATCCTGTCAAACTTCTGATCTTACCATCACTGCGCTTTGGAACCACACAGACAGCCTCCACCTCTTTCATTGACAAAATATTTGCTTCAATATCACCGAGTTCCATTCTATAGCCGTGGACCTTCACCTGAAGATCCGTTCGCCCTATACAATAAAGCAGCCCACCTTTAAAGTATCCCAAATCCCCTGTATGATATCGTCTTCCGCCGGAAATTTTCTCAAAGGCAGTATCCGTCTTCTCAGGAGCACGGAAATACCCCTTAGCAACGGTGTTTCCCTCTATGAGAATCTCACCGACCTTTCCATCTTCTCCCGCCGTCGCAATATAACCGTTTTCCATTCCAATGAATACCGTCGTACCGGGCTTCACCTGCCCCACAGGGAGTTCATCTTCTCCTGCTATATGTTCTCTTCTGATTTCAACCTGGGAAATTGCAACAGTACTTTCCGTTGGTCCATATGTATTTATCACCTTTGCATCCGGAAAAGCATTGAGAAGTTTTTCAGCCGTAGATTTTGTCAGCCTTTCTCCGCAGAAATAAAAGACATGAATATCAGGAAATTTCTCCTGTGTGAAATCTTTCTCTGCGAGAATCATATCAACAAAGCTGGGCGTTGAAATCCAGTATTCCGGTTTCTCTGACCTTAAGAATTCCATAGTCTTTGCCGGATTTACCAATACTTTCTTATCCAAACTGACTATGGTACCCCCTGATGCGAGAGCTGTATATGTATCCATGACAGATAGATCGAATGAATAAGGTGCCTGGTTTAAAAATACTTTTCCTTCTTTTTCGTTAATATCCGTTGCTACACCCGTCATCCACTCGAGGAAATTGCCTAAATTATCCCTCGTAATCTCTACCCCCTTAGGCTTACCGGTGCTCCCTGATGTAAAGATTATATACATAATATCTTCATCAAAGACTCTCTGTTTACCCATATCCGAAGTGTTTTTATGTGATTTCGATTCAGTAACGCAATATAGCTTAGCCTCTCCGTCCTCACATCTTATCATTACAGGAGTCCCTATTTCAGACAGAATATCCTTAATCCTACTTTCAGGCATCGATCTGTCAAGGGGACAATAAGGGTGCCCCATTCTGGCACAAGCAATAAACGAAACAATCATTTCAGGTTCCTTATGTCCATAAACTGCTATGGGTTCTCCCCGTTTAAGTATCCCCTCAGCCTCCAGAGCCCCTATTCTTGCTGCCAATACTTCTGAACTCTCCCATAGTTGTCCATAAGAAAGATTTCCGCTGACAGACTTGAAAACCAATCTGTCACAATCTTTGGAAGCAAAAAATTCTATTCTCTCAAGTACATTAATCATATACTATACAATACTCCTTTAAATTTCCCATACAAATCACAAATAGTGGGCTTAGAATTTTCTTGCGAAAATCTATGCCCACCTATCTACTACATTAAACACACTAAGCTGATTTTTTTGTCAATACACCTGTTGCAAATTTGCGGCAAAGAACATAATAACCAAAATAGTCGATATGGCATGAATCTATGCAAGCGAATATTTGTTTCTAGGAGAATAATCTCCTCCCAAGAGTATTACACTCAGTTACAAGTACCACCGCTAAAGCATTCATCGTCCTTTTTCCTTCTTTGACGAATTGCCTCTTCAAGCATCATATCTTTTACCTTCATGAGCCTTGTCTGATTTCCTCTCTCATCCTCATCAAGTTTCATGGTTATATACTTGATCGTAACTTCAAGTCTCGGTATAACAACATATTCCAGAGCGTTTACGCGCCTCCTGGTTTTTTCGAGCTCTGCAGCCAAAAGCGCAGTTTCTTTTTCTTTAGCTGCAAGTTCAAGCAGCTGTGGAAACATATCCGAGAGTCCGCTTATTGCAGTATCCAACTCCCCGGACGTCCTCGCAAAGCCGTACGGAAAAATATCTGCAGACTCTTCAGCCTCAGTCTCAAAAGAGAAGATAGGAACTTCAACACTCATTATGTTTTTCTTCTCCATATCAAGATTAACACCTTGTTTAGGAAACATCAATGATTCTTCCATTACCTCACTTGACATTATGGCAGAAGCAATAGTGAAAGCCCGATATACGTTTTCAAGACCCGCTTCAACCTCTTGCCTGAGTTTGCCGTTTTCTTTTGCAACCTCAAGGAAGGTCTTCATAAGCTCATCTCTCTTGTCCTTCATCAATTTATGTCCACGAGTTGCTGTTGCAAGCCTCTTTTTCAATGTGGTCAGCATCATTCTCGTTGGATTGACCTTCATTCTTTCCATAGAAAAACCTTCTTTCTTTAGCTATTTTGTTATAAAACTTTACTCTTCAGAAAGGTATTTCTCAATATATTCATCATCAATACGCTTAAGTTCACTCTTAGGCAGAATTTTGAGAAGCTCCCAGCCTATATCTAATGTTTCCTCTATTGTACGATCCGTGTTATAACCTTGTGAAACATACTTTTGCTCAAATTCCTGTGAAAACTTTGCATACATGAGATCCACATCACTCAGCGCCGCTTCTCCCAAAATTGTCATAAGCTCCAATGCTTCTTTGCCCCTTGCATAAGCTGCAAAGAGTTGGTTCATCGTATCCGCATGATCTTCACGAGTTTTGCCGGCTCCAATACCCTTATCTTTAAGACGGGACAGAGAAGGTAAAACATTGATAGGAGGTTTTATATTCTTTCTGTAAAGCTCACGAGAAAGAATTATCTGTCCTTCAGTAATATATCCTGTAAGGTCCGGGATCGGATGGGTGATGTCATCTTCCGGCATAGATAGAATCGGAATCAAAGTAATCGAACCTTCCTGTCCCTTCTTACGACCAGCCCTCTCATACATAGTTGCAAGGTCCGTATATAGATATCCGGGATATCCACGGCGTCCCGGAACCTCTTTTCTGGCTGCTGATACCTCACGCAATGCCTCAGCATAATTTGTAATGTCAGTGAGAATTACAAGTACGTGCATTCCGAGTTCAAATGCCAGATACTCTGCTGCAGTAAGAGCCATACGAGGAGTTGCAATACGTTCAACTGCAGGATCATTTGCCAGGTTAAGGAACATAACAGTTCTGTCAATGGCGCCTGTTCGTCTGAAATCCGCCGCAAAAAAGTCAGCTTCCTCATATGTGATACCGATAGCCGCGAAAACAACTGCAAAGTTACTCTCACCTCCACGCACCTTTGCCTGCCTTGCAATCTGCGCCGCAAGCTCAGCATGAGGAAGTCCGTTTCCCGAAAAAATCGGAAGTTTCTGCCCTCTTACCAAAGTATTCAAACCATCGATGGCAGAAACCCCTGTCTGTATGAACTCAGCAGGATAGTCTCTGGCAGCAGGATTCATGGGCAGCCCGTTGATGTCAAGAGACTTCTCAGGAATGATGTCGGGACCTCCGTCTTTCGGTCTGCCCATTCCATCGAACACCCTTCCCATCATCTCAGGCGATACCTTAAGCTGCGTACCCCTGCCAAGGAATTTGACCGTACTTTCTGCCAGATTTATACCTGCTGAGCTCTCAAAGAGCTGAACAAGAGCATTATTTCCATTAACCTCAAGAACCTTGCATAGCCTTGTCTCACCGTTGGGCAGAACAATTTCTCCCAATTCATCGTAGGTTACGCCTTCTACATTTTCAACTAGCATCAAAGGTCCTACGACTTCAGATATGGTCTTATATTCCTTAATCATTATAATCATCCCCCTTGTTTACCAGTTCAGCAATAGAATCACGAAGTTCTTTCATTATCTCATCAAATTTTGCGTCTGTATCTTCTTCTTTCACATACTTGAATCGTCCTATTTTTTCTCTGACAGGCAGACTTATGAGCTTGTTGTAATTTGCTCCCTTCTTCACTGCATCCCTTGCCTGGTTGTAGTATGCCATGATAAGCCTCATCAGCTTAAATTGCTTATCCATTGACGTATAAGTATCTATCTCATGGAAAGCGTTCTGATGAAGATAGTCCTCACGGATTGACTTACAAGCCTCAAGTTTGATTCTATCCTCAGGTGAGAGCGCATCGACACCAACCAGCTGTACAATTTCCTGTAACTCGGCCTCTTCCTGCAACAGCCTTATGGTATCCATTCTGAGTTTAGGAAATTCATCACTTACATTTTCCTCATACCATTTCGTCAGTCTGTCGACATATAGCGAATAGCTTGACAACCAGTTGATTGCAGGGAAGTGTCTTCGATATGCCAACTGAGCATCAAGCGCCCAGAACACCTTAACAATTCTCAGGGTTGCCTGAGAAACAGGTTCGGAAACGTCTCCTCCCGGAGGTGATACTGCACCTATAGCAGAAAGAGCTCCTATTCTTCCGTCTTTGCCAAGAGATACCACTCGCCCGGCCCTTTCATAGAACTGTGCAAGTCTTGAACCCAAATATGCAGGATACCCCTCTTCGCCCGGCATTTCCTCGAGACGACCTGACATCTCACGAAGGGCCTCTGCCCACCTTGATGTTGAATCTGCCATCAGGGCTACTGAATATCCCATATCACGGAAGTATTCTGCAATTGTGATTCCCGTATATATCGATGCCTCACGTGCTGCTACCGGCATATCGGATGTATTGGCAATCAGAACCGTCCTCTTCATGAGCGATTCTCCCGTATGAGGATCCTTAAGCTCAGGAAACTCCATAAGAACATCGGTCATCTCGTTACCACGCTCACCGCAACCGATATAGACAACTATATCCGCATCGGCCCACTTGGCAAGCTGATGTTGTACGACTGTCTTTCCTGATCCGAACGGACCCGGAACCGCTGCCACTCCACCCTTTGCAATCGGGAAAAGAGTATCGATAACCCTTTGTCCCGTCAAAAGCGGCATCTCGGGAACAAGCTTTTCTTTATATGGTCTGCCACGACGAACCGGCCATTTCTGCATTAGTGAAAGTTCCTTTGTGGATCCGTCAGGAAGCTCCAGAACGCAAACAGTCTCCGTAACGGTGAACGCCCCCGAATAGATCTCCTTAATTACTCCGGAAATTCCCGGCGGAACCATGATTTTTTGCTCTACGACCATTGTCTCCTGAACAGTTCCAAGTATATCCCCGGGACCGACTTCGTCTCCCTCAGCGGCAGTAGGCGAGAACTTCCACTTTTTATCTCTATCTAAAGCAGGAACTGCTATACCACGTGTGATATTACTGCCCACTGCTTCGTACATTCCTTCAAGGGGTCTTTGAATACCGTCATACATGGTTTCAATAAGTCCGGGCCCAAGTTCAACCGAAAGCGGTGCTCCCGTTGTAACTACAGGGGCTCCCGGTCCTATACCTGCTGTATCCTCATAAACCTGGATAGATGCGAGATCACCTCTCATCTCCAGTATTTCACCAATCAGACCTTGGTCGCCTACACGAACAACGTCGAACATATCTGCCTCTGACATTCCCGATGCGACTACCAGTGGGCCTGAAACCTTAACAATTTTTCCCTGACTCATTATTTGTCACCTCCAAATAGTATATCCGCTCCCACTGCACGTTCAACGGATTTTTTAACATTCATCATCCCCATTCCCGAGGCACCTTGCCTGCTTGGGATCGGTATAATTGCAGGGATTATTGAGTCATTATACCTGTCTATATCCTTTTCAATGGACTTGATTAAATCCTCTGTTACGTATATAATGCCGTACTTATCCTTTGCGATTTCATGGAGAATCTTTCTTGCTTCCTCCTCTGCTTCGCAAGGGAATACGTCAAGGCCTAAAGCCTTGAAACTCATTACAGATTCTCGGTCCCCCATCACACCAATTTTATACATATGGTTCCCTCAATCTTTCTATTATGCTCTCAGGCGGAAGACCCACCTTCTTACCCAGGAGAATTATCCTCAGGTTATCGATTTCCACTTCCTTTGCAAGCCAGTAGGCTACAATAGGGGCGATACCGAAAGACTCATACTTTGCTGCCTTGTTGTACTCCATGAGTGCATCACTGCATAGCTTTTCCAGCAGGCTGAAATCACCCTTCTCAACAATCTGAACCGCACCCTTTTCCAATACTTCTTTCAGCTTGTAAGGTGCAAGTCTGTCAGCAACCTGACTATAACTTTCTTCCCAGTGTTCAGTGAAAAGACTCATCGGCACATTACCGTGATCCAGATACACTTTCCGGTATATGCTCCAGGATTTCCCCATCTGTCTAAGCCTTACAAAAGCCTTGAGATTGAGAAGATCAATCTGCTTCTTAACCAGATCGATTACAAACTCCACGTCAACATTCAGAGCCATCTGATACATCTCTTCGTAACAAGCTTTGTCCAGAATAATGTCTATCATCTGAGGATCTCTGGATCTTGAAAATGTATCCACAGCTTCTTCAATGGCAGCTCTCATATATGAAGACATGTGAGTGTAGTTTCTTTCTTTCACCATAGCCATTATTTTCTGCTGGGATACTCCCCCCGATGAAACCAAATTATTGTCATCAGGAGTTATTCCTAAAAACTCAGATTTGAGGCTCACCTTCACATTATGATAGTCCATAGGAAGGGTAAAAAGTCCCATCTCTTCTTTCCTTGGAACGGTTGAAAATATCATGCGTATCAACCTGTTCTGCTCTCTGCGTATGAAGAATTCAATGTCCCCGTCATAAAGTTCCTTGGCTTCTCCGTACCCGAAGTCGACGAGAATACTCTCAATGGCAGCCAGATCCTTTGCCTGAGCAAGACGCATCAAATCCTGTTTGTTCATCAGTTTACTGACGAAGGAACCGATATATGCCGTTGCAAATGTATATTCTTCTAATGGCTTTCTCATTATCTCTCCTTACATCTTTCCTTTAAGAACTAAAACAGCTTTTCTACCACGGATGGCATGATTTCTCCCTGTTCTTCTTCCATAAGGTTCTCCAGGGTTCCGTTCATGTAAACCTGACCTCGTTTAACCATAAAGCCGCCAACCATATTTCTCGTTTCGTCGGATAAAGTGAATCCTCCGTCCTTTACACCTGAAATTCTCCTGTTAAGTTCATCCACAAGCTCGGGGCCGATTTTTTCTCTCTGCTCTTTATTCATCACAATAGCTCCGTCGGTGATTCCGGACTTTTGGATTTTCCCTATTAGAAACTCAATGTACTTGTCTTTGTCCATTGCGGCAATTTTCTCAGATGCCAGAGTGAAGGTGTTGCGGATAATTTTCTGCTTGACTTCAAGTGTAAGCTTCCTGCCGTCTATCTCCGCCACCGATTTCTTTCTGTCGATGAGCTTACCTTTCTCCTCTTCACCACGAGCCCTGTAGTCCTCAATGAGCTTATCAGCCTTTTCTCGTGCATCCCTTATAATCCCGTCAGCTCTGAGCTTTGCATCTCCTGTGATTGCATCTGCCTGAGCCTTGGCATCCTCGAGAATTTTTGAGGTTATTTTTTCTACACTCATTTAAATCTCCTAATTTTCAATTATTCCATCTATTAAAATTTGTCTGCGATATCCGAAAATAACCTGCATTTGGAATTATTCTGTCCAACATACCGTTATTTTGCTGATCGCGGTCTGATATTGCCAATCATATCAATCAATATGACCGATTAGATATTGAACAAAATCAGAATAGACAGAAGCAATGCGAAGATAGCGTAAGTTTCAACCATTGCGGCATAAATTATACCCTTGATAAACTGGTCCGGTCTCTTTCCCATGAGCATAACACCGGATGCCGCTGTCTTCCCCTGTGCAATTCCGGACCATAGTCCGATAAGCCCGATAGGAAGTCCTGATACCATGATGAGAAGTCCTGTAGTCACATCAAGATCCTGCATTTGTCCTCCGAAGAGACCAACCTTTATAAAGATCAGGAATGCCATCAGCAAACCATAAATTCCCTGTGTTCCCGGTACAGCCTGTATAATGAGGGTTCTACCGAATTTTTTAGGATCCTCAGCCAAAACTCCTGCGGCTGCCTGGCCGGCTATACCTACACCGATTGCACTTCCTATACCAGCTAAACTGGCAATTGCCGCTCCAAATAGTGCTAATACATTACCTGTAATCATTTTTCTCCTCCATCGCTTTCTTTTAAGATTTTTATATACTGAGTTTCATTTCTGAATGGATCGAATTCCTCTCCGCCATCCTCGTAAAATTTACCGAAAAATTCTATATACTGAAGTCTGCTCGAATGAACGAAGGCTCCAAGAATATTAATCGCCATGTTGAAACTATGTCCTATGATTCCGACTATCACCAGGACTATGAAACTTACTATTCCTCTGCCTCCAAGAGAGCCCATTGTATTTACAACTGTTGCAATTACTCCGGTTGCAAGTCCAAGGGCCAATAATCTCGAATAGCTCAGGATGTCGGAAACATATCCCGTAATTCCATACAGTGCACCAAGTCCTCCGGTTACTTTACCGATACCTCTGTTCTTTCGACCTCCCGTCAAGAGTAATACGGCCGCTCCTAAAATGGCCATGTACATACCGATTTTCGACAGGTCAGGCATTGAAGATCCCAACGCTCCGTACATTATGGCTCCGATTATGAGAATATACCAACTGAAAACATCAAATACCGCATCCCAGAAGTGTCCTCTCTTGATAAGCATATATGCATTCAAAGCCATACCGAGGAATATGTGAACTATTCCGAATCCCAGTGACCACACAAGAAGTCTCGTAGGATCATCGATCGGATTAAACCATATCGGCTTAATCTCGACTTTCTTCCCGAACAGAACATCCGCCGCTACAGGAATCAGGTCGCCGAACCAGCCTCCGAACATAGCCCCCCAGAAAACAGTTGCAATTCCACAGTACATGAACATCTTCACCATCTTCTTCGTCATGCCCTCCAGCTCAAATTTCTTTAGAGCTACAAAAGTGGCAATAGTAATTATGAGCCCGTATCCGGCATCAGAAAGCATGATTCCGAAAAACATTGCATAGAATATTGAAAACCACTTGGTAGGATCAAGACCCTTGTAATCCGGCATTGAATACATCTGCGTAATCGCCTCAAAAGGAGTTGCAAATGCAGGGTTTTCTATCATTACAGGAACTTCTTCGCCCTCAAGCGGATTCCTGTACTCATAATAGCAACCGTATCTTTCCAGAACTTTCTCTACCCTGTCCTTCAGATGAGACGGTACCCAGCCTTCAAAATTGAATGTTCTCCTTGTCACCCTCATCTTTGACTTAATTCTCTCTCTGTCTCTTTCCATCGTCAGATAGTCAAATAGAAACTCAATATCCCTTCGGGTTTTTCCAAAGCCTGCAACTTCTTCCTCAAGTTCCGCTCTCAGGGCCCTTTGATCATCTACCTTCTTGCTCAGATCATCAAGGTTGTCTGAAACTCTTCCCTCAAAGCCCTGAAACGGAAGCGGCGTGAATCCATGCTGTTTGAGCGTGCCCAACACATCTTCCTGTCCTGCCTTCATCATCACCGCCGCTATGTAGATCAGCTCCCTGTCTGAATTGATTACACTGACATGTGATGGCAGATCCAACGTATTTAACTTCTCAACGAGATTATCCAGGTTAACCGTCGATGGGAGAACTCCAAGTTCTATATTTGTATGTTCGGTTTCAGAAAGATCCAGCGGTGCATCATATACCATCCAGGGCCTCAATGCCGCAATATCCGAATTCATCTTGTTGATCTTATCATCCACCATATGAAGTCTAAAATTTAATCTTAAAATGGAGGAAATGTATCCCTCGATCTCCGCTCGTCTGTCCAGAAGGGCTTTGAGCTTTTCGTTAGTAATTATTCTCTTTGTTATGAAAAGTGGCTCTTTCTCTTTGGAATATCTTTTTAAAGTTTCCAGGGCAGTTTCCGTCCTGCTCATTTCGCCTTCGATGGTTGTGACATAGTCAGCGTCGCCATCTGCTCTGTCCAACTCCCCTTGATTTTCAAGAGTTTTGACATTTCCGGCAACGGAGTTCTCATTCGTTATTTCTCCCCCAATCACCTTTGGATTGTCACTTGCAAGCCTATCATTTTCGCTATCAGCTGCAAGAGTGTCATGAGCATATCCGGAATCACCACCAAGGTTCTCTTTGAAATTTTCACTGTCCTTTGTACCTATATTCGTATCAATCTCTTCAGGGTCCTTCTTTTCACCCTGTTCTTCCTGAACGAATCTCTCAGTGATTTCCACCACTCCCAGGTCAGCTAAATCCGAAATGAGTTTATCTTTGTTATTTGAAAGCCCAATAACAGCCAGCTTTTCCATCCTAGCTATTGACACTGTTATTCACTACCCTTTCATATATAAATTCAGCTACATCGTTCATCTTATCCTCTGCTCTTGCCTGTAAATCTTTGTTCTGCTTTCGCACATCATCGATGAAATCATCATAGTTTGACCGGGCAATCTCGTTTCCCTCATCAAGCTTTGTCTGATAGAATGTCTTGCCCTCCTGCTCCGCATCAGCTATAATCTCTTCTTTCCGATTCTTAGCATCTTCGATGATTTTCTTTTCTTCAACTTTGGCGTCTCTGATTATCTGATCAGCCTTATCTTCGCTTTGGACAATCTTCGCCAGTTCTTCAGAAAACATAAACCCACCTCCTTTTCCTTAGAAGATACGTACATTTTATTATACCCTCATCTTATTAATTCTTCAAGTTTTTCCAAGAAAA
>JALENW010000018.1 GCA_022766365.1 Clostridiales bacterium
ATTATCTGATCAGCCTTATCTTCGCTTTGGACAATCTTCGCCAGTTCTTCAGAAAACATAAACCCACCTCCTTTTCCTTAGAAGATACGTACATTTTATTATACCCTCATCTTATTAATTCTTCAAGTTTTTCCAAGAAAAAAGCAACCTTTGCAGGTCGCTATGCATTAATATTCATTTCATGTTCTGTGCATTATCTATGTAAATAGACGGATTCTTCTCCTTAGCCATTTTAATGATTCCCTCTGTCTGCTCTACTTCAAAAATAAAACTTCGCACAACTATATCTTTACCTATGTGAAGCATGACATCAGGATAAGCTTTACCGTAGTCTGCGTGCAAAGTAGTAATATCCTGCCATGACCACAAGTTTCGGTATTCTCTTCCCCACAGGCTGAATTTTATATCCGCGCCATCCTCATCTATGATATATTCCTTTTTCAGAAAAGGAGCCACAGCGAGAATTAATGCAGGCACAAAATACCCGTACTTCCCTGAGGTTACAGCAAATCCAAGGAGTACTAATGCTCCGAGGACAGCGGCAGGTTTTACCCATTTACTTCTGGGTTTAATCTTTCCCTTGAATGTCATAATTACCTCTATTGTGTTCCGGAGTTTACAATTGGATCTCAGCCTGTAGCTGTTCTACAGAGATACCTCTGTCTGAAGCGAGTTTACTGAATGCAATCTCTCTAGCCTCTTTAGGCGCACCGGGCATCTTTCCCCTCTTAAGACGCTTAAACATATTCTTATATGTACCGTCTGCATAGAATATATTAGCTCCCAACGAGCATGTGATAAGTGCAAACACAGGGTTAATTAAATTCATGAAGCAAAACGGCAAGTAGGAGAGGGTTGGAACACCAAGTATACTTGAATGATATGCACCGCATGATGACCACGGTACAAGCGGCGACCAGAGAGTTCCTCCGTCTTCAAGAGTTCTTGACAGCATATTCCTTGCCAAACCCAATTCATCATACTTTTCCTTATACATTGAACTTGGTATTATCAATCCCAGATACTGGTCGCACATGGTAGTTATACAGAATATACCCGTTACCATAGTAACTAAAACGAGCTGGAAAGGAGTTTTTACCTTATGTATCAGATGTCCAAGGAGAGATTCGACTGATCCTATTTTCTGCAAAATACCTCCAAAGCCTACTGCAACTATTACCAGGTTATTTGTCCAAAGCATGCTGTCCATTCCGCCTCTATTCATTAAAGCGTCAGCCAACTTATTACCCGTTTCCGCTTGATAACCGTAGTGAACCATATGTATACAATCGGCGAAATCAGCACCCTGGAAAATTACGGCAAATATACAACCAACGGCTGAAATAAGAAGAACTGCAGGAATTGCCGCCATTCTCACAACTGCGACAACAATTATCAAAACCATCGGAATCAAAAGCACAGGGCTCATGTAATTATAGTGTCCCTTTATAGCAGATGATAGTTCCTCTGCAACTTTAGGGTCAAAGCTGTTCGAATTCTGGAAAGAAATTACAGTGTACAAGATAATTGCTATTATCAAACTTGGAAAGGTGGTTGAAATCATGGCTCTTACATGGTCAAAAAGCCCGGTTTGAGATGCCCCTGCCGCTAAATTTGTTGAATCTGACAGCGGCGAGAATTTATCACCACAGCAGGCTCCGGAAAGTATCATGCCTGCAACAAGACCGGGGTTCATTCCCATGGTTTCTCCCATTGCCATAAAAGCAATTCCGAGTGTAGCTGTAACCGTCCATGCAGAACCCAGAGCGATACCCACTATAGCACAGAGAATACAAGCCAATGGGAGGAACATTGCCGGTGTTACGATTTTCAAACCGTAATAAACAACAGCAGGTATGGTTCCTGCATATTCGAAAGCACCGATGAGACAACCGACAAATAAAATTATTATAATAGCTTCCAGTGACATGCTAACCGCATCAAGAGCACCGGTCAGCATATCTGCATAGGACCAGCCGCAAAGCCTGCCCACGATCATTGCAACCGCACAGGCGATTACCACCGGAATATGAGGATCCGCTCCCCATTTTAGCACATAGTTCAATATCATTATGGTAAGCAAAACCACAATGGGAAAAAGTGCTTCGATTTTGTTCGGTAACCGAACCTTTCTTTCAGAATTTTCTTTGTTCATTTCTATACCTCGCTTTCGCAGTAAATTTTGTTACATTATAATATCACCCCCCCCCCCCGGAAAGTCAAGCAACAGTTTATCAATTGTAAATTTCGTCTTACTAAATCTCCAATAGCAGGATTACATGGATGGAATCAAGAGGACTTATTGTTTTCATGATAAAGTATTTTCAAAATTAATACAGGAACGGCACTATATTTTTTGTTTCTTACCACAATAAATTCAGAGTGTGCTTTGAGTATTTCACTATTCGTTTCCTTAATCACCGTTAACCTGCGGGCATGTTCTTTATTTAATTGTTACTGCGAATAATAACTCATTTCTGTACAAATAAAAGTTCGTTGACAGGCCGTAAACTGAGGTATACAATGTGTTTTGGGAATAATTAACTTATTAACAATCTTATTTTGAAGGAGGGTATTTATGTTTAAAAAAGTCTCCAATGCATGTGTGCACATGGTAAACAAATTATTACCTGATCCGTTTATTTTTTGCATCATGCTGACAATCGTCGTATTTGTAGTCGCCATCCCTGTAACTAAGATGGGACCCCTTGAACTGATTGATAACTGGGGTAACGGAGCGTGGAGTCTTCTTGCTTTCTCAATGCAAATGGCATTGGTGTTGGTTTTGGGAAGTGCAATGGCACAGGCTCCTGTTGTTAAACGGCTTGTTTCCAGAGTAGCATCTCTTGCAAAAACACCTAAGCAAGGAATCCTTGTAGTTACGTTTTTCTCACTTATCGCATGTTGGCTGAACTGGGGATTCGGGCTTGTTGTGGGTGCTATCCTGGCTAAAGAAATCGCCAGACAGTTGGAAGGCGTGGACTACAGACTTCTTATCGCTTCTGCATACTCAGGGTTCGTAGTCTGGCATGCAGGTTTCTCTGCTTCCATTCCTCTGGCTCTTGCAACACCGGGCAAGGAAGCTCTGATAACCGCTACAGGCGGTGCTGTTTCCGATGTCATTCCAACAAGCATGACAATCTTTGCTCCATACAACCTTATCATGATCGTAATAATCCTGATTTGTTTGCCTTTCATAAATGCAGCAATGCATCCTGAAAAAAATGATGTAATCACAGTTGATCCTGCGCTTATCGAGGAAGAGGTTTATGTTTACAAGACACCTGAAACTCCTGCGGAGAGACTTGAAAACAGCTGGATTATCACTGCAATTATTTCAGTATCGGGAATCATATATCTTGTAAGTTATTTCTCAAAGAACGGGTTCAATCTATCCCTGAACATCGTAAACATGGTGTTTCTGACACTGGGAATTATCTGCCACAAAACGCCGATTAATTATGTAAGAGCAATTGCGGATTCTGCTAAAGGTGCCGCCGGCATAATTATTCAGTTCCCATTTTATGCAGGAATTATGGCTATGATGGTTACGGCAAATCCGGATACGGGAGTTTCTCTTGCAGGTGCAATTTCAGAGGGATTTGTAAGTATTTCAAATCAGACCACATTCCCTCTCTTTACTTTCCTGTCAGCAGGTATCGTAAACCTATTTGTTCCATCCGGTGGCGGACAGTGGGCAGTACAGGGTCCTATCATGATGCCGGCAGGTAAGTCTCTAGGTGTGGATCCTGCTATTACAGGAATGGCTATTGCTTGGGGTGATGCATGGACAAATATGATTCAGCCGTTCTGGGCTCTGCCTGCACTTGGAATCGCAGGGCTGTCTGCAAGAGATATCATGGGATATTGTTTGATTACACTATTCTTTGTTGCTCTTGTAGTTTGCGGAGGATTCCTGCTTGTCGGCCTTTTGTAGAACCACGATAATTTTTAAAATGTGTGTGTAGATAAGGAAATCTGTCTTTGATTATTGATTAAGAATATCATTTAAACAATTTGATGATTTCCGAAACATAACGAAAACCGAATCTCAGTCAACCCCCTTGAGTTAGTACTTAAATGGTGTGACTGAACTTACCTATCTGGTCTGTGATATTTGATTGTTTCGAGTATCATAGGCCTTTTTCTTTTGACCTCAACTGATTTTGCAAAGAATTATTCTACCCTTTCACATTTTCTGCATTGGAGCATTATACAAATGGTATTTGATAAAGTTATTATTTTACCATCAGAAATCTTTACTCTGAATTAAATATTATAACTGCGGATAATGAACGTAAAATTTTTTGACATGGATATTTTGCAAATTCAAAATATTTTTGATAGACAACAAAACAAATGAATGAGATGATAACTATGAAAGGAAGATGCTATGAATATAGGTGTTAAATTAAAAGAGGCAAGACTGCAAGCCGGTTTGACTCAGGAAGACGTTGCTGAAGAAATCCGGGTCACACGTCAAACAATCTCAAATTGGGAAACAGAAAAATCCTTTCCCGATATAGTTAACGTAATTAAACTAAGCGCTCTATACAACATCAGTCTTGACAAACTTTTGAAAGAAGATGAGAAAATGATAGAACATTTAGAAAAGAGTACAAATATTGTAAAAAGCAATCAAAAGCTTATAATTGCCATTATCGCAAATGCCATGATGTTAATTATTTTCATATTCTTCAATAGTTTAATAATCAGCAACCCATACCTAATTATGGGTAGTTCTGCTTTCGGTATCATTAGCACTTGCTATTTGTTTTATCAGATAATTAAAAAGATTTAAGGAGGAATTTTGAATGAAAGTGGCAGCTGCAATCATGGCTTTTATGGTTTTATCGGGTATTTTTGTCCTAATGTATCAGATTTTCAAAATGGTAGTTCTCGATGCAGAAAGCAGAGGCTTGAAACACCCTAAATTCTGGGGAGCATTCTCAATCGGCGGTAACAATGCTAATGGACTTATACTATACTTATTAAGAAGAAACAGATACCCTGCCAACATGACAGATAATGCAAGGGAAATATTTAAATCTCGAAAAAGGAAGGCCGGCTTATGTTTATGCTTTATCGCAATAGGCGCTATCTCTTTAATTTTTATCGCATTATTTGGGAATCTACAGTAGAGAAACAGCATAAGCATTAAAATAAATATATTGTGATGTAAATACGTTTAGTTCTGTATGAGACTTGCTCTCATCAGTTCCCTTATATTTCGGAAATACACACTCGGTATCCCGTTCACATGTCTCAGAGCTTAGATGGCATATTGCATATGCAATGTGCCTATTTATATTTTCCCAAAGGCAAAAAGTATAGTATTAGCGAATGCGTTATTTATCGGAGGGTTGGATTTTTCACAATAGTCTAACATGTCCTCAAGATTTACAAACTCCCGGCGATGTCACTTATTTTCCTGAGCCTGTTGTTTACACCGGATTTTTTTAGGGGCGGAGTCAGCATTTCACCTAGTTGAGTCAGACTTGCTTCGGGGTTTTCAAGGCGCAGCCTAGCGATATCCCTCAACTTTTCCGGGAGAAAATTTTCACCCTTGCGTTCAATGATTTTTTTGATATCCGTGATTTGCTTCTCCGAGGCATTGAGCACTCTGTCCATGTTGGCTGTATCACAATTGGTCATTCGGACAGCCTCGCTACGCAGCTCCTTGGTAATCATGATATTCTCTAATTCCAGAACTTTTCCGTGGGCTCCCATAAGGGCAAGTAAATCGCTTATGTACCCTGAAGCCTTAACATAAACCACCCAGTAATTCTTTCGTTTGGTCATTTTACCCTCGAGAGCATCGAAGGTTCCGATAAGACGAAGGAGGTCCTTAGCCATTCTTTCGCTTCCGCAACGCCACTCCATCTGATAACTCTTTTCAGGATTGGTGATAGTCCCTGCCGCTAAGAAACTCCCACGGAGGTAACTTTTCCTGCAACATTTGGTCCTTATGATTCCCATGTATATACCGTCAGAGATATAGTTATTTCCCTGCTTTATCATGAGAATCCCCACTTCCCGCAGAATTGCTTCGCTCCCCATATCAGGTGTAATTTTCAGCACATAAACATTCCCCCGTGAAAGGTTTCCTCCCTCCTCGTACTCAACAACCGGTTCAATCCGAAAATAGTCCTTGATGAGTACTTTGAAGTGTCTTGCAACAGCGGCATTTTCCGTCTTTAAAATTATATTGAATTTTCCTCCGCCGGCAAGGCCTATACTTCCTGCCATACGAATGAAGCTGGCGATTTCCGCCAGCTTACAACAATTCTTATCGGTTTCAAATCTTGCCAGTTCGTTCTTCGTCTCCTGACCGAATGACATATGCTCTCCTCTAGTTTAATCGACTTAAATATAATCAGATTTAAGTTGATTGTTCTTTCTCGATTACTTATTCTTTCTTGGCGGAATTCCAAGGATTTCTCTCGCTTCGTCCGGTGTAGCGATTTCTCTGCCCAAAATCTTAGCAAGTTCCACTGCCTTAGCTACAAGCTGTCCGTTTGATTCAGCAAGAACACCTTTCTCTATATATAGATGATCCTCGAAACCTACACGAACGTGTCCGCCCATAGCGATTGTTGCTGCTGCAATCGGCCAGCAATTTCTTCCAAGACCCGTAGCTGTCCAAGTACATCCCGGAGGAAGAGAACCTACCATGAAAACAAGATCTCTGATAGTAGCCGTCATTGTAACACCTAAAACAAAGTCAAAGTGCATTGGGTCTTTGATGAAGCCCTTCTTGTGGAATTTAAGAGCAGTATCTATCATTCCCTTTTCAAAAACTTCAAGCTCAGGCTTGATACCCTTCTCGTTCATGATTTTGGCAAAGTTTACGATTGTGTCATCTGTGTTTACAAAAATCTCGTCACCGCCGAAGTTGCACGTACCGCAATCAAGAGTTGCAAACTCAGGTGTAGGCACTACATCTGTAGAAGCAAGCCTCTCAAGGTCAGTCATCCCTACAGCTCCACCTGTTGAAGGTTGGATAATTACATCAGGACACTCCTTGTAAATAGCATCCATACATTCCTGGAATCTCTCTGTAGCCTGAGTCGGTGTACCGTCATCCCATCTTACATGAAGGTGAATTACAGCAGCACCTGCATCGTAGGCTGACTTCGCTTCCCTAACGATCTCCTCAACAGTGTAAGGCACTGCAGGGTTCTGTTCCTTAGTAACCTCTGCTCCACAAATACATGAACTGATAATTAACTTTTCCATATCTTCTCCTTATTTTTTAAGTAAATATTTCTCCACCCTGCTTTATCAGGGAGTATATCAAGATAGTTATTATTGTATCATTTTTAATGCTTTTATTCAAGTGGTGTGGTAGTATCCACCGGCGAAATAGCAAACCGTGTTGCCGAACCGGTACTGACAAATGCATATGTCCCTGACAATGGGAATGGGATTATGTCTGTCATTTTATATCCCTGTGCATCACTGTCACCTGAAAGCCTGCCTTTTTGAACCTCTCACCCAAAGTTTCCGCCATCACCACTGATCTGTGCTGTCCACCGGTACAACCGAATGCTATGTTAAGGTGATTCTTCCCTTCCTTCTCATAATATGGAACAATCCCCTTTACAAGAGCAAATAAATCCCCTGCAAAGTCTCTGGTGACTTGATGTTTGAGCACATAACGCTGCACTTTTTTGTTTTTCCCTGTTAGTTTCTTCAGGCTGGCAACATAAAAAGGATTAGGAATAAACCGCACATCCAAAATCATATCTGCAGCCTCGGGCAAGCCTCTCTTGTAACCGAAAGATTGAACATTGACTGTAAACGGAACATTGGGGACTTCATCTTTAAAGGCCTTATCAAGCATCTGATTCAACTGAGCAACCCTTAGCCCTGTCGTATCAAGAACATAGTCGGACATCTTTCTGATTCCCGATAGAAGTTCTCTTTCCTTTTGGATCACAGTAGCGTCTGCTACTCCCATATAGAGGGGATGATTGCGCCTTGTTTCGTTATATCTTCTCATAAGCACCTTGTCGCTAGCCTCAACAAACAAGATTTTCAGATCAACCCCATTATCTTTTTTTAATTTTTCGAGGGCTGTCGCAAGATCCTCAAAGAATTCTCCGCCACGGACATCAATGATTATCGTAACTTTATCGATATGATGTGAACTTCTTGATAGCTCAAGAAAATTCTCAATCAGAGAAGGTGGCATATTGTCTACGCAATAAAACCCCTTATCTTCAAACCAATCAGCAACTACCGTTTTTCCGGCCCCCGAAAGACCGGTAACCAAGAATACCGATAACTTTTCCATTTCTACACTTCCTCTACATTTACAATACGATTGATACCTATCCCGGCTTCAAAAGCCATATCAAGACCCTCTTTGAAACTCCCCACAAGCTCAGGTCGGTGAGCGTCGCTGCTGATTACAAAGTTAACATCATATCGGCTGCAAAACACCAGTTCTTCCACAGTTAAATGTCCATGCCACGGATTAATCTCCATCAAAGTGTTGCACTTTTCACAGGCTGACGCCACCCTTTCAAGGTCAATAGGAGCCTTATCCCCGGGATGGGTTAAAATCATTATTTTGTTTTTTTCTATGGCAGAGACCATCATATCTGTATTCTTCTTCCTGAGAGCCTTTTCAAATGTTTTTCCCATGCCGTGATACCAAAGCCAGTTTGCTGCCATATGGCCTCCCGTAACCCCGAAATGATATCCTGCATGGATAAAATCAAATATTTTCTTCTCTTTTTCTGTCACATCAATATTATTTCCATGGTTGACAATATTTGCTTCAACACTTAGAAATATTGATATCTGCGGATATTTTTTATTAAGTTCCTCTATGATTTTTCGCATCACGGGAAAATCCTTACGCTTAACACCGTAAGTCAAATGTCCGGGTCCGTGATCGGATATGGCAATAGAATCCAGCCCCTTCTCCACAGCTACTTTTACATTATCCTCTATACTTCCTTTTCCATGCGAAAATACAGTATGGGTATGATAATCCCATATCATTCGGTATCTCTTACCATTTTTTTCGTAAATCTCCACCTGAGCACACCTCTATCCCTGTAAAACTGAATCTCTCCAAAAATTACAAAATCTCATCTATTATTCGAACTTCAGGCTCTAAATCCACACCGAATTTTTCTTTAACAGTCTTTTTCACATGATCTCTCAATGCAATTACATCGGACGCCGTTGCCCCACCTCTGTTGATTAGGAAACCGCAGTGTTTTTGTGAGACCTGAGCTCCGCCTATTGTATATCCTGCCAGGCCCGCCTCCTGAATCAAAGAGCCTGCATAGTGTCCGGGAGGTCTTTTGAAAAAACTTCCGCAGCTCGGGTATTCCAACGGCTGCTTACTGTTTCTTCTCTTAGCAAAATCATCCATATCCGCCTTTATACTGTCTACGCTCCTCGGCACAAGACCAAGCTCCACTTTCAGAATAATTTCTCCGGTATCCTTAAACCTGCTGTGTCTGTACCCAAGCTGAAGATCGTCTCCTGAAACCCAACCTGTTCTGCTTCCGTCAGGTGCCATTGCATATACTCTTTTTACAACCTGCTTCATTTCTCCCCCATAGGCACCTGCATTCATAAAAACCGCACCCCCGACACTTCCGGGTATACCGCTTAGAGGCTCAAAGCCTCCAAGTCCTGCTCTCATCGCCTCTCGAGCCAATCTGCTCATCAGAACAGCTCCGAAAGCAGTAATCCTGTCACCTGCGATCTCGATTTTGTCAAATCCGGGACCCAGTTTCACCACCGTACCCCTAAAACCTCCATCTCCAAACAAGGTGTTGCTGCCATTCCCCAAAACAACATACGGTGTTCCGGAAGTAGTAATCTTCGCCATAATCAATGAAAGTTCATCCTCCGTATCCGCCAGAATCAGTCTGTCGCATTCTCCACCGACCTTAAACGATGTATACTCATCCATCTTGCAATTTTCTATTATTTTCATAAAATTTCCCTTTTTAGCTGTAGTAATCAGAATGTTAATTCCCTGGATTTGGTCTTCAAACTACAAAATCTCATCCCTGTTAATTTTATACTTATCGTAATGTTGATACACCTTAGTATCAGAAGGCATATTCTTTTCCTCAAGTTTTTGATCAATATGCCTTCGCAGGTAATAGTAAATTATTGCAAAAACCGGAACTCCGAGGACCATTCCGAGGAAACCAAAAAGCCCACCGCCTATGATGATTGCAAACATAACCCAAAAGCTTGGCAGTCCCACAGTTCCACCTAAGATTCTCGGCCCGATAACATTGCCGTCGAGCTGCTGAATTACCAAAATCATTATTGCAAAATAAAGTGCCTGCATAGGACTTACCGTAAGGATGATAATTACCCCCGGAACAGCACCGATAAACGGTCCGAAAAACGGTATTATATTTGTAATCCCCACAATCGCACTTACTAATAAAGCATAAGGGAGGCCGATAACATACATCGAAATATACGTCAAAACACCGATTATAGCTGAATCGATAATCTTACCATTGATGAACCCGCCAAATGTTTTGTTTGAAAAAGCGAAGAAGTCGAAAATCTTCCCTGCCGTTTCCTCAGAGAATTTCGCAATCACCATCTTCTTTGACTGAGCAAGGAACAGCTCCTTGCCGTTCAGCAAATACACAGCAACTATAACTGCAACGAGAACATTTAAAATCGTTTTAAAGGTAAAAAGCACACCCTCCGTGATTTTTTGAAGGTAGATATCCAAACTATCCATAATGCCCTCTTTAGACCAGGTTACAACCTTGCTCTGGAGTTGATCAAGCCCTGCTCTTATGGAGTCCGCCGCAAATGCCAGTTCTCCTCTTTCGAGCTGGGATTCAAAGATAGTTCTGAGCTTGCTCAGGTTAGCAGGTGCCGACTCTATGATGTTGGTCAAACTCTTTATTAATTCGGGAACGATCATCCACAAAACCCCTCCGACGACTGCAAAGAGAAATACAATTGAAACGATGGAGGCAATTACCCTGGCACACCTTAATGTGCTGATTTTGGTCTTAAACATGGGTAAACTGTAGTGATATGTGATTCTGACGACAAAATTATATACAGGGCACAGAAGATACGCCAAAACTCCCCCAAGGAGAAATGGGAACAGTATATTCCCCACCGTATCAATAGCCCCGGATATATCTCCCATATTGGAAATGGCATAGTGAAATGTTATCAATGCCACGCCAACCAGGAAAAGAGTAAGCCAAAGCCTGAAATATTTACTTTTGAATTTATTCCTCACCGTTGAAATTCTCCTTATTTTTACCTCTTCTGTAATACTCCTGCATTATATCTTCAGGAACTGCACTGCCGCCCGTCGCCCATATAATATGATTTGCCTTGACCTCCTCAAGGCCATCCCAATTCTCAGATATTATTCCTGGTCCGGGAAAAGCCGCACAAGCCGAAGGTTCCACCCATATGTCCTCAAGCTCAGCAAGGTTTGTAAGATATGGGTACAGCTCTTCATCTTCAACCGTAAAACAACCATCTAACATCTCTGCCATAATTGGAGACACAAGAGCTGAAGGTCTCGAAACAGCAAGTCCATCCGCCTCAGTTTTTCCGCTGAGCCCCACGTCCTGGGCAGATATTTTCTCATATAATCCCGTCACAAGACCAAGGGTCATGGCAGGCGCCTGAACAGGTTCGGCAAAATATATATGAGCATTGTCTCCAAATTCATCTTTTATTCCAAAGGCTATACCCCCCGGAGCGCCTCCAACCCCACATGGTATGTACACAAACAGTGGGGTTGCCTCGGATACCGAGATATCCCGGTCCCTAAGCTGCTTTGCCAGTCTCCTTCCGGCAACTGCATATCCCAAGAACAGATCCTGTGAGTTTTCATCATCCACAAAGTGACATTTTGGATCAGCCTCTGCCAGCTTTCGTCCCTCTGCTACTGCTTTCTCATAGTCTCCTGAGTATTCCACAACGTTTACTCCTGCCCTTCTCAAAAGTTCCTTTTTCCAGTCCTTAGCATCCTGAGACATATGCACGTCAACCTTAAAACCGAGTTTTGCACTTATTATTCCGATGGACATACCCAGATTTCCCGTCGAACCTACCGCAACACTGTAGCCGGAAAAGAACTTTTTGAAATCATCATCTGCAAATCTGGAATAGTTGTCACACTTCTTGATAAGACCGGCATCCAGAGCCAACTCCTCAGCATATTTAAGAACCTCATAAATTCCGCCCCTTGCTTTCACTGACCCGGAAATGGGTAGATGGCTGTCACACTTAAGGAAAAGATTTCCCTGCACAACCTCTCCTACGGATAAAAGATAATTCTTCATTTTGTGAATTTCTTTCAAGGGAGATTCTATGATTCCATTGCTGTCCCTTGTTTCCGGAAAAGCCGTTTCTATATACGGTGCAAACCTCTCTAGCCTTGCCTCAGCTTCATCGATATCTGTTCTTGTGAAATTAATCTTCTTTTGAGGCAGGTCGTGTACATCACTGACGATCATCGCCGGATTTGCCCAAAACACCGGCTTTCCCCTTGCAATTTCGTTCTTTAAAGACTCTGCGGTTTTTGAATTATTTTTTCGTTTCATAAGTAATCGATCCTCCCTTGAGTCAAATTTCAAGTTATAACAGTTACTTCTTCCGGCTTTGGCAATTGTTTTATAAAAATCCCCATATTAATAAATCTACGCTTAACATTTATAACTAAAATTCCACAATTAAATTATACCCTACACGTAAATTAAATGAAATAAGTTAAGCAGATTTTGCATAATTTCAAAGACGAATTTTCATCCGGCCTGACTTCTGAGTTAGTATCCGCAGCAACACTGCAAATAGTTCTTGCAATTTGGCACAAAAAATGCTATTAATACTTATATAACAATATTAAGTTTTTTGTGGAGGATCTGATCTTGTTTAAAAGATACATAGACAGTGTTATAACCAGTAACATACCAAACAAATCGGCTCTGGACGCCGCATTTCAATTTGCCCTGAGCAAGTTGGGAGACAATCCGAACCTTGACGAATGCAATTTGGCAATAATCAAATACTGGATTCTCGTTTTCATTGAAGAGTATAATATTCCTGTGGGAATCCAAGATGTTGACCGATATATTTACGAAAAGTCGAATAAAAATATCAGATAGCTTATGATTCTCCAACTGATTCTCTAACTTCTCATAATGCACTTTTTCAAAAAAACACGCTCAAGAATATCTTCATGTAATTTCCAGATTCTATCACCAAGTGTAATATCATTTCCTATGCACTCGATTCCTATAATCCGTGCTTTAGCTTCTTCCTTGCAAGCGTAGTCTGGGGTAATCCCAAAAGCGCTGCGGCCTTTCTCGTAGATCCCCCCTTTTCCAAAGCAAAAGCAATAACTTCTCTCTCCTGCAAATCCATAAATTTGTGAAAATCAAATGACGGATTAAAGTCTCCCGGCGTCCTTATGTTTGGTATTCCTCCATTACCACCATCTGTATGAATAAGTTGGTCGACATCCGTCTTGGTGATAACCTCACCTTTAGTCTTGATAACAAGCCTGTGAACTACATTTTCAAGTTCTCTGACATTTCCCGGCCACGAATGATAGAAAAGTGCTCTCAGTGCATCATTTTCCATCTCCTTGTGTATAGAATACTTTCTCGACCAGTCAGCAACGAAAGACTCTGCCAGGCAGATGATATCCTCCCTTCTCTCCCGAAGGGGCGGCACATCTATGGTACAGATATTTAACCTGTAGTATAAATCTTCCCGGAATTCACCCCTCTCTACAAGCTCTTTGAGAGGAACGTTATTGGCGACGATAACCCTTACATTCACGGACACCGGCTTACTTCCGCCTACCCTGTAGAATTGGCTCTCCTGAATAACACGAAGAAGCTTTGACTGCATGTGTATAGGAAGAGTTCCAATCTCATCCATGAACAAAATACCATTATTTGCCATTTCAAAATAGCCGTGTTTTCCCTCATCTCTGGCTCCGGTAAATGCACCCTTCTCATATCCGAAAAACTCTGACTCTGCAAGGCTCTCGCTTATCGTTGCACAGTTTATTTTAACGCATGGACCGCTTCTCCTGCTGCTATTCTCATGAATCAGCTCCAACACCTTTTCTTTTCCGACTCCGGTCTCTCCCTGAATGATCACATTACAGTCGTATTTTGCGATGTTGAGAACCTCATCAACCATCTGCTTGGTTCGTAAGCTTTGAAAAACAAAATCTCCCTTGGATCCGGCTCTTCCGATTCCGATTTCTCCGCTATCCTCGCTGTACTCAGGCCATATCCTGTCCCTTGCCGTCCTCTTCCATAATTTTTCGGCATTCTCCAGCTTAGTTCTCAGCTTCTCTACCAGCTTGAAAGTGAACTCCGGATGTTCTTCCACGTACTGGTCAAAGACATGCATATGCACTTCCTTCCCCAATCCCTCCGTCGCTACGGCAGCTGTCCAGTAATGATTGCCCGCAGAGGAGAAAAACACATGTCCGTTTTCTTTAACTATTGAAACTGCAAGACTCTCAGCTCCAAAAATATCGTCAATGACAACTACTTTGTCTACAATACCTTCATATATGTTGTCTAATGGCATCATTTCCCCTGCGGCTTCTATGGGTCTCACCAGGTCAACAAAATATACTGCGTCTACAACATCTTCCAACGCCTTAGTTGTAGCCACCTGCTGACCGGCCTGCTTTGAGTTTTTGTCCATTATCACTGAGATTTCCCCATGAATGTTGTTATCCCTCATAGCTTCCCTCATTGCCTCTGCATAAAGCATAGAAGCAGTCGGACTTGTTCCGATTATCATAGCTGTACCGATTTTTTCAGCCTTTGCAATCTTGTATAGTCCATACAAATTCCCGGCTTCGTCAAGGGCAGACAGTATAAACTCATCCTTGATATCATTGATCGCATGCCTCAGTGGTGTAGTGTCAAAGACGATAGCTCGCCCGGTACATGTTATCTGTCCGAATTGAAAATCAACTGAGTTAATGCTATCAATCTTCATTGGTATCCCACAAGTTGAACACACACAATAAACCTTCTCACCTACTTTAAAGTTCTCCCGGTTAACATAGTTCTTGCCCATTTCAAGCATTTTGCCGATAAAAACCCCTCCGGTCTTTGTATACGGGTTCTGGAGCTTTCCTCTTTTGTTGATAATATCTATAATTTTTTCTTTAATCTTACTTATATCATAACTGCAACTTGAGCATATCTGATTGAAACTTTCTTTTTCAAACTGGATTTTTTCTACCAGAAGTACAGCTTCCCCATCATGCGGACTTATAGTATTGTCAAGCTGCCATGCTGCAACCGGAAGCACTCCCTTGGGGGAGGTTACCCGGGATAATCCGAAATTTTTCATCTTTCTCCTTGCCTTTATGTATATTTATTGAATAAACAAATTCCATTCCGACTTTTTCTTATTTTGTCTCAGATATATTTTACTATCTAAGTTATCTCGGGTCAATATTTTTGACCCACTTCTGGGGCAGCATTTAAAATTATGACCCATTTTTGGTTTTATATGTCTCAAAATAATGAAAAGTTCTGTTCTCGTCAATAGTTAAATTGTATAAAGAACATAATCATCGTAAAAACATAGGTTCTAAAGTCTTTGGTTAACAAAGGACAGTATGGCAAAATAATTTCTTAACATTTTGAAAGAAGCATTTTGATAATCTTTTGACTTTTGGCACATCGCTTGCATTATTACTAACATATGGTGAAACATCACCGAAATAATTTTACTTATTCATTATTAAAGGAAAAGGAGAAAACACTTAATGGAAACTTTTAAAGCAATTTTTAAGTTCGTTCCGGTAATAGTGCTGGCTGCACTTATGATTGTCGGAATGGACGCACTTATAGCTGCTCCTATCGCGACTATATGTGCTTGTATAGTGGCTTCTATCACTGAGAAGCTCAGCTTTAAGGATATGATTGACGCAGCTGTTGGAAGCGTTTCTCACATTCTTATAGCTCTGTTCATTCTTATGTTTGCTTATGCCATGGCTTCTGCATTTATGACAACAGGAGTTGGTGCTTCTGCCGTTCTTATTGCCCTTTCCCTCGGTGTAACAGCTAAAACTGTTGCTGTTGTAGGTATCGGCGTAACGGCTATTCTATCCGTTGCTACAGGCACTTCTTGGGGAACTTTCGCTGCCTGCGCACCTATCTTCTTGTGGCTAAACAACATCGTAGGCGGTGACATCGTTCTAACGACATGTGCAATTGCAGGCGGAGCTTGCTTTGGAGATAATATCGGACTTATTTCTGACACAACAATCGTTTCTTCCGGAATCCAGGGAGTTGAAGTTGTTGACAGAATCAGAACGCAGGGAGCATGGTCTATAGCCTGCCTTATCTTGGCTATGATCGCTTTCTTTGTAGCTGCAATTCTTCTCGGTCTTCCAAGTGAAACTGCAGATGCCACAGGTGTATTTGATAAACTTAATGCTGAGGCCCCTGATGCAATTGCTTATATTCAGGAGAAAAAACCGGTAGCTATTGACCTTCTTAATCAGGTTCAAGATGGAGTTGCTCTTTACATGATTATTCCTCTGATCCTTGTAATAGGTCTTGCCGTTGCCGGTGTAAACACATTTATGTGTATTGGAACCGGCATCGTTTCAGCATATATTCTCGGCTTATTTGCAGGAACCACTACATTTGGCGGTCCTAGTTGGGAAAAGAGCGGTCTGAACGAATACCTTAACCTGATCATGAACGGTTTTTCAGAAGCCGGAGCATGGGTAGTAGTAATGATGATGTGGGTTGCTGCATTCGGTGGTATAATGGCAGCCATGCACGCTTTTGAACCTCTTGCAAAGGGAATCGTTGCAATCTCCGGAAAAGTTCGATCATTGATGTTCTGTAACGGTCTTCTCTGTATCGGCGGTAACATGCTGCTTGCTGACGAGATGGCCCAGATTGTAACTGTTGGTCCTATAATCAAAAATATTCTTGAAGAAAACGTTGAAGCTTCTGATGAAGATATGTATAAGCTTAAACTTAGAAATGCAACTTTCGGGGATGCCATGGGAGTATTCGGTTCACAGCTCATTCCTTGGCACGTATATCTGGCATTCTACGTTGGTATTGCTGTAAACGTATATCCTCTATACAAATTCGCAGCCGTTGATTTTATTAAATATAACTTCATGGCTATGATTGCGGTTGTTTCTCTGCTTCTACTTACTTTGACAGGTGCTGACAGATTCGTTCCGCTATTCGGTCTGCCTCACGAGCCTGATGTAAAGTTAAAGAAGAATATCAAGGCAGCATAACCATACACTTAGTTTAAATGCTTTGCCGATTAATATAGGCAAATCTGTAATACATAATCTAAAACAAGCCCATACCGCCTGGTTTATTAATTCGCAGTATGGGCTTTTAGATTGCAGCCGTATATATAAATTATATTGATGTCACAATTTTTAAATTATTTATTGATTTTCCATGGATAAATTAACGCTGAACAATATTTTAGTATACAATGTACTTAAAGATTATATCAAAGTATTCAAATTATAAGTCTAAATTACTTTAAAGAAAGGTGAAATGTCAAATGATAATTATGACCCCCATCGGAGCACTGAAAATCTCCTGCTCTGACAAAGCTCTTCGTTCAATCACCTGCATTACCTCTAAGGCAAAGATCTCTGATAAGCATAACGATTCTAATCTTAATTCAAAGAGAAGTAACACAGAATTCTATAATACAAACGTTGATATCTTGGATAAACACCGAAAATCATCATCTGCAGAAGAACTTGAGAAAAGAGTTGCAATCTGGGTAAAAAGCTATTTTGCCAATACGTCAATAGATTTTCCGACAGATATACCCCTTGATCCGGACGGCACCGAATTTCAGAAACAGGTTTGGGAGGAACTTAGGAAAATTCCCTACGGTGAGACAAAAACTTATGGCGAAATTGCGAAAAGAATCGGAAAGCCCGGCTCGGCCAGAGCCGTAGGTAATGCCTGCGGTAAAAATCATATCCTGCTTGCAATACCATGTCACAGAGTAGTAGGTTCTTCAGGAATTGGAGGGTTTGCCCTCGGACTTGCCACCAAGAGAAAACTCCTTGCTATTGAAGGGAGATTAAATCTATAACTGTATAGAGGACTATAAGAACTACAACTAAAGGGACTACTCTGCGTAGTCCCTTTGAATTTGCGTAAGTGTATCATCATTTATTTTACTGTCCCAATTATAACATGAAAGCCAGCAAAGAATGGCAAGCAACACCGGTATCCAACCGTTGATCTGCCATGGCTCCGGAAGATGAAGAACCATATGCGCTGCTGCGGCTGCAAGTGATGTGATCACTAAGATTGCCAGCTTATACGGACCCCCTGAACGTCTTCTTCCTTCCTCTGTTTTCGCATTTCTTCCCGCACTTCTTGTAACCAGAAACAAAGCTGTGAAACTCACTGCAAGCAAAGCTAAAACAGCCGGTCCTAACACGAAATTATACCCTCTGCTGCTAACTCCCGCAACCAAGGCGAGAACGAAAATATATGTGAAGAATGCATCTCCAAGTGCCATTATCGTCTTCTGATTTTCAGGTCTCTGAGGTGCAGCTTCCATTATATCTTCCACTGCTTGGTCGAAGTCCCCTCCAAGGATCCCCAAAAGATCTCTCTTAACGCTTCTTCGACTCTTATCTTCTGCAATCAGTGCGTTAATCAAATCCGTCCTTACCACCTCGATATAGGCTCGTGCCGCCCCTCTGGTATCAAGTTCGGCGAGAAGGTCCTTCATCAGATTCCTATCCTTAATATCAAAGTATCTGAGACGTTTGTCATTAGTTCTCTTGAGTTTCTCGTAATCATTTCTTGAAAAAATATTTTTCTTACCCATAATTTAAATTTTAACATATTTTTAATGGCTTTTAAAGTACTATTTCGCAAGCAAAAGGGGATTCCCCTGAGCTATTACAGCCTGTCAACAGAATCCCCTTCAAATCATGTTCAATTAAATTTTTATTAAGTTGCCTATAAATGTGATTTACTGCTTAGGTGGATCGCTAGGATCTCTCTTTTCTGCAGCATCACTTGCTTTTGGAACTGAGTCCTGTGCAGCTCCATATGTTTTCTCAAGTTCCTTAAGCAAATCATAGCGGCGAAGAGCATCTTCCTCGTTCTTCTCGAAGAGCTGTTCTGCTCTGTCCGGGAATTTTCTGGTCAGTGAACTGTACCTTACTTCGCTCATGAGGAAGTCCTTATATCCGTCTGCCTTTGGAGCCTTGCTGTCAACCTTAAGCGGGTTCTTCCCTTCTGCAGCCAGGTCAGGATTGAATCTCAGAAGGTTCCAGTAACCTACATCAACTGCATCCTTGATAATGCCCTGAGCATTTGACAAATTGATACCGTGGTTGATACAAGGTGCATAAGCTATAATCAGAGATGGTCCCTTATATGCTTCCGCTTCCTTGATAGCCTTCAGTGTCTGATTCATATCAGCTCCCATACCAATCTGTGCAACGTATACATATCCGTATGCCATGGCAATCTGTGCCAGATCCTTCTTTTTAACGCCCTTTCCTGAGGCTGCAAACTTAGCAACTGCCCCCATAGGTGTTGATTTAGAGCTTTGTCCGCCCGTATTGGAATATACCTCTGTATCAAATACAAGGATATTTACATCTTCTCCTGAAGCGATAACATGGTCAAGTCCGCCATAACCTATATCATATGCCCAACCGTCACCACCGAAGATCCATACTGATGGCTTTACGAGAAGATTGCTGTTGTCCTTTAAGAATTTAACTTCCTCTTCTGTATCATCCATCTTATCCAGCACCTCAAGGAGTGCCTTAGAGGCAACCTTTGACTCATCTCCGTCATACATATGATCAAGCCAATTCTGAGCAACTTCCTTGAAATCAGCATGCTTCTCAGCAAGTTTTTCAACTGCAGTTTTAGCAGCTTCCCTTCTGGTCTTCATTCCCAGGTGCATACCGAGTCCGAATTCCGCATTGTCCTCAAACAGTGAGTTAGCCCACGCAGGACCGCATCCATTTTCGTTGGTCGTATACGGTGTTGCAGGTGCACTGAATCCCCAAATTGATGAACACCCCGTAGCATTGGCAACGAACATTCTATCACCAAACAACTGTGTAACCAATCTGGCATATGGTGTTTCTCCACATCCCGGACAAGCTCCTGAGAACTCAAGCAGCGGCTGCAGGAACTGTGATCCCTTAAGACTGTCAGGTTTAAACGGAACTTCAACTCTTTCTGTTCCATAATATACGGTATCGTACTTCTTCTGAGTCTCGTGCATTAGTTCAGTAGTTACCGGAACCATTTCAAGTGCCTTGTTCTTAGCAGGGCAGGTTGATGCACAAGATCCGCAGCCTGTACAATCCATTGAAGATATAGCGATGGTAAATTTCTGTCCGTCCTTAGCTCCCATCATATCAAGAGCCTGATCGCCAATTTTCTTGCCGTCTTCTTCGCTCATACCGAACGCTCTGATTACAGCATGAGGACATACATAGGCACATCTGTTACACTGGATACAGTTCTCAGGCTTCCATACAGGAATTCTCTGTGCGATTTCTCTTTTCTCATGAAGTGCTGTTCCTGCCGGAGCATTACCTCTTGCATAATCAACAAATGTTGATACCGGTAAATCATCTCCTCGCATTGCATTGGACGGAACCATAACTTCGTTGAGATACTTGGTAAGTTCCGGAGTCTTGCCTTCCGGCTGAGGGAAGCACATTTCACCTTCGGCTGTCTTCCAACTATCAGGAACCTTAAACTCCTTGACATACTTGATACCTGCATCAACTGCAGCCTTGTTCATGCTGACAATCTTTTCGCCTTTACGACCGTATGTCTTCTCAATGGCTTCCTTCATATATTCTGCAGCCTTATCGATAGGGATTATGTTGGCAAGCTTGAAGAATGCCGCCTGAAGAACAGTATTGGTTCTCATCACTCCAAGACCTATCTCTTCTGCAAGATTAACAGCATTACAGGTGTAGAACTTGATATTGTTGTTTGCAATATATCTCTTAACATTACCCGGGATCATTCTTTCGAGTTCTTCCTCATCCCATGTTGTGTTCAACAGGAAATATCCTCCGGGAACGACATCCTGAACGATATCATATCTGTGCATGTATGACTGCTGATGACAAGCCACAAAATTCGCTTGTTTAACATAGTAAGTGGACTTGATAGGGTGGTCACCGAATCTCAAGTGTGAAATTGTGATACCTCCGGACTTCTTTGAGTCATACTGGAAATATGCCTGTACATATTTGTCGGTATGGTCACCGATAATCTTAACTGAGTTCTTGTTCGCTCCGACTGTACCGTCAGAACCAAGACCCCAGAATTTGCACGAGATTGTACCTTCCGGAACTGTAACCGGTCTCTCGCTCGGTGTCAGAGAAAGGTTAGTTACATCATCTATGATTGAAATTGTGAATTCCGACTTTGGATTATCTTTCTTCAGATCTTCGTATACCGCCAGAATATCAGCAGGCTGTACGTCCTTTGATCCGAGTCCGTATCTGCCGCCTGTAATCGTACATTTTTCGAATTCGGTCCCTCTGAGAGCATTTACAATGTCCAAGTATAGCGGCTCACCGATAGAACCGGGTTCCTTACATCTGTCAAGAACAGCGATCTTCTTGACAGTCTTAGGAATCTGAGACAGAAGATGCTTAACTGAGAAAGGTCTGTAAAGGTGCACTTTAACAAGTCCGACCTTGCTTCCCTTGGCATTCAGATAATCCACTACTTCTTCTGTTGCGTCACATACAGATCCCATTGCAACTATGATCTCCGTTGCATCTTCAGCTCCATAGTAGTTGAAAGGCTTGTAGTTTGTTCCAATCTTTTCATTAACCATATTCATGCAGTCAACGAAAATCTGAACAGCATCTTTATAGATAGGGTTGCAAGCTTCTCGATGCTGGAAGAATGTCTCAGGCTGCTCCGCAGATCCCATTGCCATTCCGTGTTCAGGATGCAAGGCTTCCGCCCTTCTTCTCTTAACAGCGTCCCAGTCCACCATGCTCTTGAGTTCATCGTAATCCCAAACTTCAATCTTCTGCTGTTCGTGGGAAGTTCTAAATCCATCGAAGAAATGAAGCGTTGGCAGACTTCCGTTCATAGTTGCCAGATGAGCAACAGCAGCAAGGTCCATAACCTGTTGAACACTGTTTGAAGCCAACATTGCAAAACCTGTCTGTCTGGCAGCCATAACGTCGGAGTGATCTCCGAAAATCGAAAGAGCATGTGTAGCAATAGCTCTTGCTGCTACATGAAATACCGCAGGTGCCATCTCAGCTGCAAGCTTATACATGTTAGGAATCATCAACAGAAGTCCCTGAGATGCAGTAAATGTGGAAGTAAACGACCCGGCGGATGCTGCTCCGTGAACTGCTCCGGCTGCTCCTCCCTCTGACTGCATTTCTATAATGTTCACCTTCTCACCGAAAATATTCTTACGGTCGTCAGATGCCCATTCGTCCATGC
Source organism: Clostridiales bacterium (assembly GCA_022766365.1). GTDB lineage: Bacteria > Bacillota > Clostridia > Peptostreptococcales > Anaerovoracaceae > S5-A14a. The sequence continues at coordinate 22,515 of JALENW010000018.1, forward strand.
TCTCAGCCATAGGGGATGATGGTGTGATTGGATAGATAGCTGCTACTTCAGAAAAAGCATATGCCACATGGGCTGCAGCGGTGTTACCATCCATTGTTTTTAGATTTCTCACTGGTTTCACCTTCCTTTGTTTATACATAAATTATCTAATACATTGTTTCCTAGTTTAAGTGTACTCCTGACTGTATACAATGTCAACCGATTTCTTCTGTTAGCAATATCTAATTTTCTCTTAATTTATATGTGCTCATGGGAATTGTTCAACTATATCGTCGGCAAATTCTCCCCCATATAAAAGACTGCGAAAGGTGAAACTATACCACAGCAATCGCAGTCTCCCATGCCCAAAATTTGAGTTATATTTGTATAAAAATACTAAAATTTCACTTTATCTTTTATCTATCGGTTTGTCCACCTTGGCTGCCGGCATTCGGCTGACCATGAATAGATTTACTGAGCTCGTTGGTCATATAAGTTAAAAGTCCTCCCTCTAAAGCGTCGAGGAATTTAACGTTACTTACAAGATCTCCAAACTCCCATTTCTTCTCATCTTTGTTGTACTTAGCAACAATCTTTACTTTATTCTTAACATTTTTCTTAACTTTCTTGGAAGCATTCTTAATTGCATCGTTATATTCCTTCTTCGCCTCCTCAGTAGATATTTTCTTTCCGTTAGGCTCTGCTACCTTCTTCACTATATCAGCACGAACTTCTTTAACCAATTTAGGAAAATCGTTCGCTGTAATCTCTACGTTTATCTCAGCTTCTTCACCCTTCTTGGTTTCATTACTGTCAAGAATCTTGTAGTCGAAATCCTTCATCATATCCATAAGAGCATCCGGATTATCCTTCTGGCTTTTTTCAATCTTCTTTTTCTCTTCATCACTCAGTTTCTTTCCGGTCAGTTTCTCTTGCCAAACTACGGCATCACCCTTCTGAAGATCCTTAAGCAGTGCCTCAGCTGCTCCTTCAGGAGTATCCTTATTGCTCCCGCAGGCTGCAAGCCCAAATGCCAATATTACACCCATTGTAAGTGCGAAAATTTGCTTTATAGTCTTATTCATTGTCCATTCTCCTCATAAATCTTACATCAATCTGAATACAAGATATTATACCGCTATAAATTTCATCTTGCAAGAAAAAGCCTAAGGTATATAATACCTATTATGAACATTAAAGAAACCACAACAAACAAATCGATCTTATGTATGATGCTCTCATCCACCTCTTTTGTGATGATGGCAACTATGGTCAAACTCTCCGGCAGCCATCTGCCTCTTATGCAGCAGGTATTCTTTAGAAACCTCGTTATGCTAATCTTTTCCTATTGGATTATCAGACAACAAGGCACCTCCCTCAGGGTAAAACCTGTTCATAGATCTTTTCTTGCTGTAAGATGCCTGTTCGGATTTCTCGGAGTGATATGTGTCTTTTATGCAAATAACCACCTCTATCTTGCAGACGCTCAAATCCTCCAGAAACTCAATCCATTCTTTGTAACCTTCTGGGCGTTCACCTTGCTCAAGGAAAAGGTTACATGGAAAAGGGTTGCTACAATATTGTTGGGATTTATAGGCGCAGTAGTTGTCATCAATCCCACAGGTACATTTGGGGCTTCGGATATATCAGGAGGTTTCACTTCTATATTCCCATTCATAGTAGGCATTGCCTCTGCATTCTTCGGAGGAACTGCCTACGCCATGGTGGGACGCCTGGCAGGAGCTGTTGAAGGAATAGTTATAATATTTTACTTTTCTGTTTTTTCAATAATAGTTTCAGCATTTTTTCTACCATTTAACTGGGTTTGGCCGGATCCGGTTTCATGGATCCACCTTATTTTGATAGGTGTATTCGCTGCCGGCGGTCAATACTTCATAACCAAAGCTTATACTACAGGGAAGGCAAGTTCGGTAGCACTGTTTGATTATACAGGTGTAATAATTTCTCCAATAGTCGCACTGATAGTCTTTGATGAAAACCTGAAGATGACAACTCTAATTGGAATGGCTATTATAATTGCAAGCGGAATCTGGTCCATGAAACTTAAAAGATAGAACTCGAAAAAATGAGTATATAATTTCTATAGCAAAACTCATCTCAAAACACAAAATGGCTTAGGACCTTTGCAGCACAGATCTAATCTGCATATGCATTCATTGTCTTCAGCCATTTTTCATTATCCTTTAAATCTTCCCGGCGCAATCGATACTAAGAGGTCTGAATCATCATCTCCAAATCCTTATCTACTTGACTTATCCCTGTAATCCCAAAGTTCTCCACCAACACATTCGTAACATTAGGTGACAGAAACCCCGGAAGAGTAGGGCCAAGGTGGATATTCTTAACACCTAGGGAAAGAAGAGCCAAAAGAACGATAACAGCTTTCTGTTCATACCATGCTATATTGTATGCAATTGGCAGTTCATTGATATCCTGAAGCTCGAATATTTCCTTGAGCTTCAATGCAATAACTGCAAGGGAATACGAATCATTGCACTGACCGGCATCGAGAACCCTTGGGATGCCATTAATATCTCCAAGATTTAATTTATTGTACCTGTATTTTGCACAACCCGCAGTAAGGATAACGCAATCTTTTGGAAGTTTCTTTGCAAATTCTTCATAATAATTCCTGCTCTTCATCCTTCCGTCACAGCCGCCCATGACGATAAATTTTCTAATAGCACCTGTTTTTACTGCATCTACGATTTTATCTGCCAGTGCGAAAACTTGTGCATGGGCAAATCCTCCGACAATCTCGCCGGATTCAAGTTCTTCAGGAGGATTTGAAGTCTTTGCCATTTCAATAATTTCAGAAAAGTCCTTATACCCGTTTTCATTTTCTTCAATGTGGCGACACCCCGGGAAGCCCGCTGCACCTGTTGTGAAAATTCTTTTCCTCACTGACTCATCTCGCGGTGGAACGATGCAGTTTGTTGTAAACAATATAGGCCCATTGAATTTCTTGAACTCTTCTGTCTGTTTCCACCATGCATTTCCATAATTTCCAACAAGATTCTTGTATTTTTTAAATTTCGGATAATAATGAGCAGGCAACATTTCACTATGAGTATAAACGTCCACATCTTCATCTTTCACCTGTTCAAGAAGCATTTCCATATCATTCAGATCGTGACCCGAGACCAAAATTCCCGCTCTTTGTCCAACACCGATTTTCACTTTCGTCATTTCAGGATTACCGTAAGTCTCTGTGTTGGCCTTATCAAGCAGTGCCATGGTTTTGACACCCATCTCCCCGGTTTTCATGGACAAGGCAACTAAGTCATCTTCTCCCAGATTGTCATCATCAACTTTAGCTAATGCCTCATAGATAAATTGATAAATAGCATTATCTTCAAAGCCCAGATTATATGCATGTTCACAATATGCGCATAATCCCTTTAAACCATAAGTTATCATCTCTCTGAGAGATCTGATGTCTTCATTTTCAGTGGACAAAACACCCACTTTTTCCGCCATTCTTACAAGGGATTCTCTATCCGCATCATTAATTGGTTCCATGTCTCCTGATCTGCAAAACGAATCTCTGATTCCGGCCATCTTTCTTATCTGGTTTTCTATGGCATCAGGATCAAAATTTGCATTTGTGATAGTCATAAACATTGACTTCACAACAGATTTATTGATCTCGTTTATGGACTCTATTTTGATATTCTCTTTTACTACAATATCGGCTATAGACTTTACAATGTGTATCAGCAAATCCTGCAAAGCGGCAACCTCCGGATTCTTACCACATACACCCATTTTTCTGCAGCCTGTTCCGCAAGCTGTCTCCTGACATTGGTAACAAAACATATTCATTTCTCCCATCATATTATTCATTTGCTAAATAGAAAAACTGATACCGATTTTCTATCATCACTTACAATTTTCTACCACATTATATCTAAAAAAGTGGTATAATTACGTTGTTATAACCACCTATATTTTGTCTTTAGAAAAATGTGAACAAATGGAGAGAAGATGAATTACATCGATATACTGAGCAGGTGTTCCCTGTTCAAAGGAATCTCAAGAGATGATATTGAGGATATGAAGTCTGAAGGGTTGCTCAGGTACAATCATGTCAGCAAAGAAGCTGTAATCTTCATGACAGGAGAATACATTAATGAGATAGGCATAGTTTTACATGGAGAAGTAAATATAGAAAATATAGATTTGTGGGGGAATCGGAGAATTCTCGCAAATATAAAGGAGGGAGATTTCTTTGGGGAAACTTATGCCTTAGTAAATGAACCACTCATGATAGATGTGGTTGCCACCTGCGACAGTCAGATTATTTATCTATCACCCGGTCGTATTATTTCCGGCGAATTTAACGGAGTCCAATGGGGAATTACCATGTTGACAAACATGCTCACAGGCGCTGTGGAAAAGAATCTCACCTTATCGAAAAAAATATTTTGTACATCACCCCACAGTATCAGAAATAGGGTCTTTACTTTTCTATCTTTTCAGTCCGTCATTTCCGGGAGCAAAACATTTCAAATTCCATTTGATCGTCGACAGATGGCTGACTATCTGAATCTTGACAGAAGTGCATTATCAAAGGAACTTAGTCGTATGCGTGAAGAGGGCTTGATAGATTTCTACAAAAACAGTTTTCGTATCATTGATGTGTCAGATTCTCAGCCTGAACAGCCTTAAATTCATCCACGTATTTTACATTTGGGGGAATCGTCATCAATCTTGCAAGGCCTTCTTTTAACAGGGTTTTGTTGAACATCTCATCACCCAGGTAGACGTATGCGAGGAGTCTTCCATACTTATCTCTCTCCTGAACATCAGTTTCTAGCCTTACGTATTTTCCCTCAAGGTGATCCTTTGTGAATTGGCTCGCGATTTTACCTTCAGGAGTGTTTCTTGATTGATCAGGGTGTACACTTTCCGGTGTATCTACACCAATCAATCTGACCTTTTCCTTTTTTCCATTTATTTTTACTACTATGGTATCTCCGTCTACAACCCTTTCACAGTATGCAGAACCGGCATTTTCAGAATGACTTTTATCCATCCACTGTGGTATATAACCCTGCGGTATTAGTCCTTTATCCCGGGCATATGTAAATCCCAAAACCATAGCAGTGGACAATAGTATAGCAATCGCCTTCCTCCAAGGTGTTTTTTTTCTTCGGCGTTTTTTTCTTTTCATGTTCCCTATCCCCTTTAAAAGACGAACATGGGTTAGAGTTCTATCCCATGCTCGTCACTCATCATCTTCTTTCTTTTTTTACATGCTTCTTTCTTGTATTGACTTTCGTCGAAGTGCTATTCGTACACATTCATACACTAAAAAGTGTATCGATTGGATCTATTTGATATTGAAAAATCTCTTGGCGTTTTCACATGTTATCCTTGCAACTTCTTCATATGGCAACCCCTTAATAACTGCCATTCTCCTTACTGTATGTTCAACATATGGAGATTTATTCGGTTTTCCCCTGTGTGGCTCAGGAGTGAGATAAGGAGCATCCGTTTCAACAAGCAGATATTCGATAGGAACCTTTTCAACCACTTCTACACCCTTCCTATTATTCTTAAATGTCAGAGGACCTGCCATGGAAATAGTTCCTCCAAGTTTTACATATTGAAGTGCCTCCTGTGCACTTCCCGAGTAGCAATGCAACAAAACCCTTGCATCTTTCCCGGATATACCTTCCGCCGTTTTTCTCTCGGGGAACCAGCTCTTTCGTTCTTCAGAAAACGCTCCCTCTTCTTTAAGAATATCCAGTGTATCTTTAGATGCTTCTCTTGAATGTATGACAATCGGCATCTTCAATCTGTTGGCAAGTCTGATCTGCTCTCTAAACCACTTTTGCTGTTCTTCCTTTGAGCTAAGCATATAGTGATAATCCAACCCGATTTCTCCTATAGCCTGAACCTTATCCTTCTTTGCAAGGCCCTCGATAAGTGCAATTTCCATTTCATCTGCATTGCCGGTCTCATGGGGATGAATGCCGACAACAGCATAACACCAATCACGGCTTTCGGCATCTTTCACAGACTGAAGAGACGAGGCAAGATCAAATGCGACATCCATGACATAAGAAACATCTGATTGATCGATTTCTTTCATCAACGCATTTCTTTCTTCATCTGTGTACTTCTCAAAATTGATATGTGCATGTGAATCAAAAAGCACTTCTCTTTCCTCCTCTGACATATTAATATATCGTCACTTGACGTTATTTCCGGTTGTTCTCTGATGAATAGAATATTTTGAATTCTCTTAGCTTACAGTTTCTCCGTCAGGAGCATCTGTAGTCACTATTTCCAACTTTTCTCCGTTATCTGCAAAAATAATCATACCCTTGGATTCAAGCCCTCTCAGTTTTCTTGCCTTCAGGTTTGCAACCACTATAACCTTCTTGTTTACCATATCATCAGGGGTAAAATGTTCTGCAACTCCGGATATTATCTGTCTTGTTTCCGTGCCCATCTTTACTTGGAACACCAACAGTTTATCTGCCTTAGGATGTTTTTCGGCTGAGATGATTTCTCCGACTCTGAAATCTATTTTGTCGAAATCATCGTATTCAATTTCAGGTTTAAGCTCCAGAGGAATGTTATCTTCTTCCATATCTTCCGATTCTTCCGCTGCAGCAAGCTCATCAAGTTCCTTCTCGATATCAATTCGAGGAAATAGCGGTTTGCCCTTCTTCACCTTCTCTTGATACATCATTTCGAATTCCTTTGCATCTTCCCATGCTACATCAGAATACCAAAGGCCCATTTGCTTGCGGATTTCATCAGAAGTTGTATGCATGTATGGATAAATCAATATCGAAATTATTCTTATCGATTCCGCAAGATTATGCAGACATGTGTCAAGATTATCTTTCTGAGATTCATCTTTTGCAAGAACCCACGGCATCTTTTCGTCGATATATTTATTTGCACGTCTAACAAGAACCCAAATCTCTTCAAGAGCATTCTGGAACGCAAAATCATCCATCTGAGTCTCGACCTTGTCGGCCGCTCCTATTGCCACCGCCTTGAGATCCTTGTCGAATTCGTCCTCAATCTTTGCATCCGGCACAATACCGCCATTATACTTTTCAATCATGGAAACAGTTCTTGAAACCAGATTTCCCAAATCGTTTGCCAGATCTGAATTAATGCGCTTAATCAGTGCTTCTGTACTGTAATTACCATCATGGCCAAAGGTATACTCTCTTAGAAGGAAATACTTGAGAGCATCGATCCCGTATCTATCTATGAGTTTAACCGGATCAACGACATTGCCCTTGGATTTTGACATCTTGCCACCATCAAGGAGAAGCCATCCATGCCCGAGGACTTTCTTCGGCAGAGGCAGTCCCAGAGACATCAAGATAGCCGGCCATATCACAGTATGAAATCTTACGATTTCTTTTCCCACCAGGTGAACATCCGCCGGCCAATATCTATCGTAAAGTTCCCGATCGTCAGGGTAGCCCAGCGCAGTTATGTAATTGGTAAGTGCATCAAGCCAAACATAAATTACATGTTTCTCATCAATTGGAACCTTAATACCCCAGTCAAAAGTTGACCTTGAGATACAAAGGTCATCCAATCCCTGTTTAACGAATGCCAACATCTCATTTCTTCTCGTTTCCGGTTGTAAAAAGTCTGTATTCTCGAAAAGATCAATCAGCTTGTCCTGATACTTCGAAAGCCTGAAGAAATATGCCTCCTCGTGGGCTTCGGTAACAGGTCTGCCACAGTCAGGGCATTTGCCGTCCACCAGCTGGCTCTCTGTCCAAAATGATTCGCAAGGCTTGCAATAAAGTCCGCTATATACATCTTTGTATATGTCTCCCTTTTCGTAGATTTCCATAAAAATCTTCTGAACACGCTCCATATGTCTTGGTTCTGTTGTTCTGATGAAATCATCATAGGAAATTTCCATAGTCTCCCATAGTTTCTTCACGCCTTCAACTATATTATCCACGTGCTCCTGCGGTGTGATTCCTTTTTCCTGAGCGATGGTCTGAATCTTCTGGCCATGCTCATCTGTCCCTGTCAGAAATCTTACATCATAGCCGGAAAGCCTTTTAAATCTTGCCATTGCATCCGCCATCACGGTACAGTAAGTATGTCCTATGTGCAGCTTGTCGCTGGGATAATAAATTGGCGTTGTAATGTAATACTTCTTCTTATCGCTCATTCCATCAATCCTTCCTTGTTTTGCTTTTCTTTAATCATCTACTAATCTAAATAAATTCATCCGTTCCGTTTAAAAGCACAAAAACTCGTCGGCAGATCGACCTTTACCCATAAGGTTAATCTCGGATAAAATCTGTCTGAACCGGCAAGCGTTTGTCATTAAATATTAAATTTTATCCTGTGAAGCTAGATTTCCAAATCTTCGTCAGTCCAGTCTTCTCCACTCCACTCCTCTTCCGGCCATTCCTCATTGATGAAAATCTTCTTCATGATTCTGTCCATACCGATAACAAGAGCAGTGCCTGCTACAAATCCCACTCCTAGAATTCCCAAGGAAACCTTAGCTACCTTTGAAAAGCTGTTCTTGGATTCTGCATTTCTAACTTTCTTACTCATCTCAAAATCCTCCCTCTTACAATGTATAACTTATATACCATGCACGATGCCTTTAATACTTTCTCTTTTCTATATATGATATGATAAGGTTAGCAGCTTCCTCGTAATCTATGTAGGAGGTATTCAAACTGAGATTATAGTTCCTTATATCTCCCCATTTGAAGCTTGTATGATAGTTGTAGTAATTCTCCCTTGCCTTATCATACGTCTTAATCAGCTCCTCAATCGTCTCAGGCTGCTCCCCATATTCTTCAATACAACGTCTGATTCTGTCTTCCTTTTCACCGTGTATAAAGATATTGGTAACTCCCGGAACATCCTTGAGGACGAAATCTGCACATCTACCCACTATAACACCTTCGCCCCCCTCGGCAATCTTCTCAATTACCTTATACTGGGCCACAAAAACCTTGTCATTGATACTCATCGGATCCGCAGCTATGGATTCACCCAAACATATGGCAGACGACAAGCCGTAGGTGAAGCTGTTCTTAGCTCGAAGTTCTTCACCTTCAAAAATGGTTCTGTCGATGCCACTCTCCTCCGTTGCCATCTCTATGATTTCCTTGTCATAGAACTTGACACCTAATTTCTCAGCAACAATCTTACCGATTATTCTGCCGCCGCTGCCAAACTGCCTGCTAATTGTGACTAATTTCTTCATTGTCCCTCCTTACCAACGAGTCAATGTCTCCCTTATGTTGGTATTATACACCAATTTCAAGGGTTTTACAACAATAGCGTGTGGAAGATTTTGGCAATTGTTTATAAATTTAATTTGACAAAACATCTGCCCTTTGTTACAATTTTAATTGTCTGACGGCGATGTTTTTTAATTTAACTTTACTATATGGGGAATTGGCGCAGTTGGGAGCGCGTTTGACTGGCAGTCAAAAGGTCACGGGTTCGAATCCCGTATTCTCCACCATATTTAAAACCCTGCAAATTCAAGGGATTGCAGGGTTTTTAAATAGCCTGCGATTTAGATATTTTTACAGAAAAATAGCAAAAAATAACGTTATTTTGCATATTAAGTGTGGCAAAAAGTATGACCTCTTTTTATCATGCGACGATAAAATGACCGGCATTATGCCGGTCATTTTACGTAATCACGATACAATTCTATAATAAATTTTTGAAGTTACCAGATATACAAGCAGATACAATACCACGAAACCACCTGTTACTATTACAAGATTTTCAGCGAAGAACCAAACCTCTTTAACAAGGAACAGCCTCATAATCTGGAACACGATTTTGCTCGCCACTATGCAATGCATCACTGCCACCGCAAGAGGCAGAAAGAAAATCCACAGAATCTGACGCCTCGTAGTCTTTCTGACAATCTTATCCGGAAGTCCGACCTTTGCCATTATCTCATAATTTTTCCTATCTTCCAGACCCTCGGAAATCTGCTTGTAATACATAATAAGAATAGCACCTATAAGGAATATCGATCCTATGAGAATTCCGATAAAGAAGAATCCTCCGTTAAAATCCATAATCAGTTTTCTGGCGTTTTCCCTCGATCCATACAAAATGTAATCATCTTGGCAGGCATTTTCCATTCTTTTTTCATAATCAGCCTGCCTATTTCTCACATGCCAGATGGCATTCAAATTATAATTCATCTGTGAAACCTTTTTGCCATTCAATTCAACATCTGAATTTGCATAATACTCCAGAACCTTGCGGAAGTCATCAAAATTGGGAACTATGATTGTTGCACTTTCCACAGCCAGATCTCCCCCTATATTTCCATCAAATTTATGGGTTACTTTTCGCTCGGTTCCCGCAAGTTTAAAAGTATCTCTACCTCCTATGTCAGAATGTCCACGTTCTATTATTACCTCATTACCATCAAGTTTATAATCTGTCCCCATTACCTTATTATAGTCTTCAAGAGGAATGATAACCAGGTATCTTACGTTCATCTCATTATACGCTTTCGCCTTGGGAGATCCCGGAGAATATATCGGTTTCATCTCGCCTTTGTCAAGGTCCACCGGAGACATTGAGCTCCTGTAAAACCTTAAATTCTCAATGCTCTCATCGCCCTTTGCAGTATCATAAATTGTTTTTTCTATCTTCTCCTCCAAAGGACTGTTGTTTTGATAGAATTCCTCATCTCCGGAAATCCCCCTGGTAATTTGCTGATCGTCAAGAAAGGATGATTCAACAATTTTATCCACCTGCAAATACGCCGTACTGGTCATTGCAATTGTCAAGATTATGGAAGTACTCAGCAGGGCAATGCTCCCCAGTCCCATTCCATTGCTGTTTATTCTGTAAAGCATACCTGAAATTGTCAGAAAATTCTCCGGTTTGTAATAGTATCTCTTTCTGCGCCTCAAAGCTTTCAAGACGAAAGTTCCGAGGCTGATGAACAGCAAATATGTGCCGACGATAACTGCAAGAACCGCTCCAAAGAATATAGTCAGTGCCGCAATAGTTCCTTCCGTGGTCAGTGCAACAAAATAGCCGCCTCCCAGAAAAAGCAACCCGAGCACCATTAGAATCCATCGATTCTTAGGTTCTCCCTCAGGCTTTTTGCTCCCGGACATGAGTTCAATAGGCGACGATTTATATATTTTACCAACGCCTCTTATCGCAACATAAAGGTAGGCTGCAAAGAGTACCCCCAATGTCATTATAATAGGCGAAGCTGTAACCGGATATTTCATCAAAGGTACACCGCCGCTTCCCGTGATCTTATTAAAAAGAAGAAACGTCAGCTTGCCGAATACCCTGCCTCCGACAAGGGAAATCAGTGTAATTACAACGAAGCAGATATTTTGTTCTGTGAGCATTATGCCGTTTATATGTCTTTTTTCAAGACCCAGAATTCCGTATAATGCAAGTTCTTTTCCTCGCTGTTTGCTTATGAGTTTATTGGCGTATGTTATAAATACAATGGAAAATATGCCCACTATGATAACCGCAAATCCCATGACCATTACCAGAGATTCATGCCTTGTTTTTACAAAATCGTTATCCAGTAAAGAAGCTCCTATAAAGAAGAGCATCCCCATAAAGCTTGAGGCAATTATGAATGGAATGTTGAACTGTTTATATGCAGTCAAATTTCTCCATGCCATTTTAAGCATCAGACTACTCTTCATCACGATCACCTCTCAGCATCATTTGAATATCGGTAATAGTTTCCATGAATTCCCGATGCGTTCTGTCTCCTCTATAGACCTCGTGGTACACACCTCCGTCTTTGATGAACAAAACCCTGCCGGCATAAGCTGCCGCCTTTACGGAATGGGTTACCATGAGAACAGTCTGACCCCCGTTATTAACCTCAGCAAATATATTCATAATGTTATCTGATGATGCTGAATCAAGGGCGCCTGTAGGCTCGTCAGCGAGAAGAAGTTTTGGTCTTGTTATAAGGGCTCTGGCTATTGCCACTCTTTGCTTTTGACCACCCGATATCTCGTATGGATATTTTTCCAAAAGGTTTTCTATTCCAAGCGCCGGTGCAAGCTTCTGAATTCTTCTGACCATTTCCTGATGTTTATATGATGATAGGACAAGAGGCAGATAGATATTGTCCCTGTTGTTAAACGTATCAAGAAGATTAAAATCCTGAAAAACGAAGCCAAGTTCGTTTCGTCTGAAAGCTGCAATCTGATTTGCACCGAGATTTCCGGTATTTTTCCCTGCGATTAAAACGACACCTTCTGTAGGTCTGTCAAGAGTTGATACCATGTTCAGCAGTGTTGTCTTTCCGGAGCCTGATTCACCCATGATGGCAATAAACTCCCCCTCTTCTACTGAGAAGTTAACATTTTTCAGAGCAATAGTCTGACTACCGGTACCTGCTGCATATATTTTTGTTAAATTCTGTACTTGTAGGATTTGCATTTTTCTCCCCTTTCTCATAATCATGTACTATCATGCTCCCATTATATTCTCATGAGAAAAGTCTTTCATTTATTTTCCCTTACAAGTTAGGGGGATAATCTTACAAAATTGAAAGGAAGGAATGACAATTACTTTATATCCATTGTTTTCGGGAATCTAATCCTGAATTCTGTACCCTGCCCAAGCTTTGATTCCACATGTATAGGCAGGTTTAGTCGATCCAGAATCCTCTTGGTTAGGTAAAGACCGATACCCGTGGATTTCTCATTGCTCTGACCGTTGAATCCGGAATAACCCTTATCGAAAATCTTCGGCAGATCCTCTGCCGGAATCCCCATGCCCGTATCGCCTATCACCAGAGCGTTATCAGCGGTGCTGAAACGAATGTAGACCTTTCCATCAGCTGCATACTTCGTAGAGTTTGACAGGATTTGTTCCAAAGCGAGTCCCAGCCATTTCCCATCGGATATCACAGTCTCGGTCTGAATCCGGTAATTCAACTCAATGTCATTGGAAATGAAAAGAATTGCATATTTTTTCAATATCTTTTTTAGGACCTTATCCAAATCTACCTTCTCTACATAAATTTCTGCCTCTCCGCTGGCAAGTTTCAGATAGCTTATAGCCATATCCGTATATTTTTCAATTGACACGATCTGGCTCCTGAGCTTATCATCCCAATCATTCTTTCCGGTTCCCGTGATGAGCTTTGCAGCCGCTATCGGAGTTTTAATTTGATGGATCCACAGCAAAAAGTATTCAAGCAAATCCTGTTTTGTTTTTTCTGTTTCGTTTATTTTAGCATGATATTTGGCTTCTAAATCCTCATATTTTACTTTTAAATTTTCCTTATCTCGCACTACCAAAAACATAACAAGGCAGTAGATAATGAGAAGAACAAAAAAAATTTCACCGCTGAATAGGATATAGTCCTCATTTTCAGGCAGAAGACTCCTTAGGAACATCTGAATCAATATAATGACGCCTCCTGCTATGGCCACAGGAAGAACATTCATCACAACTTCTCTCCAAACCTTCTTTCTTGAAATGCCGTTTGAAAGGAATTTATCATTCTTTTTTGAGTCCATATCCGACGCCTTTCTTGGTTATTATAAAATCACCGAGTCCTATGTCTCTGAGTTTCTTTCTCAGCCTTGTCATATTTACGGCAAGGGTGTTGTCGTCGATAAAATCTTCTCCCTGCCAACACCTTTCTATGATGGAACGTCTGCTTACGATTCCTCCACGAGCCGTAAAAAGTTCCGATAAAATCATCATTTCTGTCCTTGTCAGCTCGATTGATCTTTCTCCATAAGTAAGAATCCCACTTCCTGAATCGAAATCTGCACCACCATAGCTTATACTACCGCCTGACATGGTCATTCCATAGGTTCTTCTCAGAATGGCATCTATCTTTGCCCTGGTTACATACAAGTCAAATGGCTTTGTTATATAGTCATCTCCACCTAACTGCATACCTGTTACCATATCCATCGGTTGATTTTTAGATGAAATGAATATGATTGGAACTTCAGAAATTTTTCTGATTTCCTGACACCAAAAAAATCCGTTTCTCCCCGGTAATACTACATCTAATAAAACAAGGTCAGGACTTGTTTCATTGAAAAGCTTGAGAGGGTTTGCGAAATTTTCTTCCAAAACGACCTCATAGCCCCAATTTTCAAGTTCCTGACCCAGGTACTCTCTGATTGTTCTGTCATCTTCAATCATCAATATTATCATTTATTCTCATCTCCGGATATGAGTTCTTCATTTTCGAAAACTTTGTAAATAGCTCTGATTGCATCACCCATTCTGTGGTTTTCAACACCGATTATGATATTCATCTCTGATGAGCCCTGATCTATCATTCTCACGTTAACATCAGCCTCTGCAAGAGCTGTAAAAAGCTTAGCAGAAACACCGATGCTTGACGTCATTCCCTGACCGACCGTCGCAATCAGTGCTATATCCTGAAAAACTTCTATATTGTCCGGCTCTAGCTGAAGGGTTATCTGCTCCTTAACTTCCTCAAGTTTGTCTCCTAATGAATCGTTTGAAAGAACCACTGATATGGTATCGATTCCGCTTGGCAGATGCTCAAAGTTCACGTCCATATCCTCGAGAATTGTCAGCAGCCTTCTGACAAAACCTTTGCCGGTACTCATCATATTCTTATAAATTGCTATTACGGTAAAATCTTTGGATCCTGCAATTCCGGTTACAATTCTTTTTGAGTTGGGGTCATGATGTGCCGTAATAAATGTTCCCTTATCTCTTGGCTCATTGGTATTTCTGATATTTATAGGTATATTGGCCATGCGGGCAGGATATATGGCATCTTCGTGGAGAACTGACGCCCCCATATAGGAGAGTTCTCTGAGTTCCTTGTAGGAAATTGAGTCGATTGGCTTTGGGTTCTCAACAATCCTCGGGTCTGCCATGAGAAATCCGGATACATCTGTCCAATTTTCGTAAACAGATGCCTTAACCGCCTTTGCCACAAGAGCCCCTGTTATATCGGAACCGCCACGAGAAAAAGTTCTGATTCGCGTGCTTCCCCTCTCGGAACCGTAAAACCCGGGTATCACAGCAGTCTTATGCTTAGCGAGTTCTTCCGATAACGCTGTATCTGTAGCATCGTGAAGAAAATTACCCTTTTCATCAAACAGAATCAGCCCAGCCGCATCTACAAAATCGTACCCGAGATACGCTGCAATCATCACAGCATTAAGATATTCTCCGCGGCTAACGATATATTCGGTAGAGGAACCCGTGTTTATCTTCTCCCTTATTATATCAAAATGCTCATCAAGCACCCCGTCGATTCCCAACTTGTGTTCCACAGCAACAAACCTGTCCACTACGACTTCAAAGAGCTGCTCCCATGGCAAATTGTGATCTCTATGGGTCTTGCACAGGTACAGAAGATCTGTTATTTTGTTGTCTCCGTCATATCTCTTGCCCGGTGCGGATACAATTATGTAATTCCTGCCTTCATCCTGAAGAATGATATCTCTGGTTTTAACTATCTGTATGCTGTCGGCAACCGACGAGCCTCCGAACTTTGCGACTTTAATATCCATATAAATATATTACTCCATTTTTTACTCTTTAAATTCAATTTTTTCGGATCTCTCCCTGATCTCATCAAGAAGCTGATGCAGCCTCTCATATGCACTGTGCAGATCGTCAAGATCTTCTCCGTCAACGTTGTGATTCATAAACAGATCCTCTGCTGCCCACTGAAATCTCAGATGACTTTTGACAAGTTGTAAATATGTGTCGTAGTTGCGGCTGTTGTATGCATTCTTGAAGCTGGCCACATCTTTTTTCACCATTTCAATAAGAGCCTGTTCATCATATGTTCTCCCCATATGCATTGGATATGGACTCGTTCTCTCAAGGTAGATTTCACCGTTTTCTTTAATCTCATAAACATATGCGACCTTTACATCAGGTGCAATCTGAAAGCTTACAAGGTTTATATGAGCCAGATGTGTCTTAATCGAGTCTGCACCTGCCTGCCTCAGGACAATATTTATCATGTCATCGTGAAATGTGTCATTAAACATCTCTCAAACCTCTCTTTTCCTTCTTTCCGAATTTGTTCTCAATACCTGATCAACATATACGCAGAAGCAACTATCATGGATAATACCATAACCGGCATACCCACCTTTATGAAACTCCCGAATGTAATCGGATATCCCTGTTTGTTACTGATACCTGCAAGCACAACATTGGCAGATGCTCCCACCAACGTTCCGTTGCCTCCCAGACAAGCACCCAATGAAACTGCCCACCAAAGGGGAAGGGTGTCCACTCCGTCATTACCCATAGCAAGAATAAGAGGAATCAGAGTTGCTACGAATGGAATGTTGTCCAGGAAGGAAGATAGAATAGCCGAACCCCACATCAGAACCATCATAGTCAGAACAACATTGCCGTGGGTAAAATCGATGAGTACTTGTGCCAAATCTTTGATTACGCCTGTCTCAACCATACCACCTACTACTATGAATAAACCTACAAAGAAGAGTATGGTCCCCCATTCTGCATCCACTATAATATGTTCTACATTAACTCTACCGACAATCATCATCAGTGTAGCTGCTGTCAAGGCGACAATTGACGATTCTATACCCAATGTACCGTGGAACATAAATCCTGCTATCACCATCACTATCATTATAAGGCTTTTTCTCAATAAAGTTAAGTCCTCAATGGCCTTTTCTTCGTCCATTTCCATAACTTCTCTGATTGCAGCTTCCCCTGCTGTCATCTTTTTCCCGTAAAGAAATCTGAATAAACCGACTATAACAACCATGATGGCTACAGAAACTACTCCTGTATTGGAAAGAAAGTCAAGAAAACTTAAGTGTGCCGCACTTCCTATCATGATATTTGGAGGGTCACCGATCAGAGTGGCAGTTCCTCCTATGTTTGAACTCATAATTTGGCTTAGAAGGAAAGGAACCGGATCAAGCTTCAGAACCTTACAGATTGCAATCGTCATTGGTCCTACCAGCAAAACGGTGGTTACATTATCCAGAAATGCAGACAGAACAGCTGTTAAGACCATGAAGCTTACCATAATCTTCCACGGATCTCCCTTTGCAAGCTTGGCAGCCTTAATTGCCATGTATTCGAACAATCCTGACCTTTTAACTCCGGATACAAAAATCATCATCCCTACAAGTACTCCAATCGTGTTGAAATCTATGTAGCTTACTGCAATTTTAACATCTAAAATATGTAGGAAAAAAAGTGCCATTGCTCCTGCAAGCGCAGCAGCAGTTCTGTGAATTTTTTCTGACATGATGGCAACCATTACAGCCAAAAAAACACCAATAGTAACAATCTGATTAACTTCCAAGTATACACCTCCGAAACTTTCTCTCAAAACATTGAGCGGACCTTTTGAGGCCCGCTCCTCTCCGACTATATCCGTCAAACTCTATAAATTATGATATCATGCAGGTTTTCAAAGACCCGCTTTTTCCCTGATTATATCCACTTTATCTGTACGTTCCCACGTTAGATCAATATCTGTTCTTCCGAAATGTCCGCTTCCCGCAATCTGTCTGTAAATAGGTTTTCTCAAATCCAAGTCTTTGATAATAGAGGCGGGTCTGAGATCGAAAACGTCTTCAATGATATCTACAATCTTGTCTTCAGGAATCTTCGCTGTACCGAAGCAATCCACTGATACGCTCACAGGCATTGCAACTCCAATCGCATAAGCAAGCTGAAGCTCACATTTGTCTGCAAGCCCTGCTTTAACTATGTTCTTGGCCACATACCTCGCGGCATAGCTTGCGGAACGATCAACCTTTGTCGGATCCTTCCCTGAAAACGCACCGCCTCCATGTCTTGCACAGCCACCATATGTATCTACTATTATCTTCCTCCCGGTAAGCCCCGAATCTCCATGCGGTCCGCCTATTACAAAGCGACCTGTCGGATTTACATAGTATTTGGTTCTATCATCCAGAAGTTCTTTGGGTATTATCGGTGTGATAACATAATTGACAAGGTCTTTGCGAATCTGTTCCTGTGTCACATCAGGGTCATGCTGTGCACTTATGACAATCGTATCGATTCTCACCACTTTATCGTCATCATATTCCACAGTAACCTGTGTTTTTCCATCAGGTCTCAGATATGTAAGTGTACCGTCCTTTCTGACCTTAGTAAGCTGTCTG
This sequence comes from Clostridiales bacterium, assembly GCA_022766365.1. Taxonomy (GTDB): domain Bacteria; phylum Bacillota; class Clostridia; order Peptostreptococcales; family Anaerovoracaceae; genus S5-A14a. The sequence continues at coordinate 40,664 of JALENW010000018.1, forward strand.
GCAAGCTTATTGGCAAGGGCAATAGGCATAGGCATAAGTTCTTCCGTCTCATTGCAAGCATACCCGAACATCATACCCTGATCACCGGCACCTGTATCCATACTGTCATGACAGGTTTTCCCCGTGTCTTCGCTTTCAAGATCTCCTTCTTTGTATTCGAGAGCCTTGTCAACCCCTAGTGCAATATCAGTTGACTGTTCATCAATAGAAGTCAATACAGCACACGTATTGCCATCAAATCCATAATCCGAATTGTCGTATCCTATATCACAGATTACTTCCCTGGCAATTTTCGAGATATCAATGTAACAATTTGTACTGATCTCTCCCATAAGCATGGCATATCCTGTGTTAACAGTTGTCTCACATGCCACCCTACCTGTAGGATCCTCAGCTAAAATCGCATCAACAACTGCGTCTGAAATCTGATCGCAAACTTTATCAGGATGTCCCTCCGTAACTGACTCGGATGTAAATAAGCGTTTCATTGCGTCTCCTTTCTCGCAAAACAGCCGATGTGCCGAATTGTAATCTACCCTATTAAATCACTTTAAAACGCATATACGGCTAATAATAAAAAATCTCTCCTTGCAAAGCTAAGAGAGGCTGATGTTCATATCAATCCTCATCTGTCAAAGCATTGCTCTGTAGGAATTAGCACCTTTAGGGCTTGCTACAAAGCGCAAACCGCTAGGTTGCCGGGCATCAAAGGGCCTAGTCCCTCCGCCACTCTTGATAAGGTATGTATTCATTATACACCGCCCCTTGTAAAAGTCAACAAAATATGTAATAATTAGCAAACAGAAAAGTTTATAATTTGTAATGGAAACTGAAACTATGAATACTAAGATAACTGAGAAAACCAAAAATTTCAAAGAAATCCCCATAACCGGAGAAGGAATCACTGTTCTCGCCGGCGGCAGCAGAGAATCCGATAAGACAAGTTCCCGTATCTTTCGATCCGCATATGTTACAGACACCAGACTCATGGGTGTATTGTCCATAGGTATCACATGGGACCTGCCTGATAACAAATTCAAGAAACGTATGCACCAATTCTTCTATATCGATGTGGAAGAATACGGACTTGAAAGATATGAGATGATTCTCGGAGACAATGAAGATCTATATGATGATGTCCAAAGGACTTTTGTCGGAGGTCTCGGCGCAAGACTTGTCGAAATATCCCTTCGAGAAGCTATGTGGCTGATGCAAAAATACGCTGACCGTGCCCTTGCGAATAATCATTTTATCCCTGAGCCGGTGAGTGAATACTCTTGTCTCTTGAAACCGGCTGTCATTTTTTCAGAACCTGAGATGTATATCCTGGACAGCAAGCAATGCACTCCCGTATCCACACCATACGAGTCAACCAACTACTACCTTATGAGGACATTTGCCAAGGACCTTGAAGCTGCAGCTGTTTTGGCCACGGGCCCTGATATATCAGACCCGTTTCCCCAACTTCCGGTAAGTGTTCTGTATAAGAACAAAATAACTGCTTTGGATGAAGCCGGCCTATTTTCCTGTGAATGTCTGGTTGAAGCTGGAGACAGATACTACATGGCGGTATGCCGGGTTCAGATGGAACATCTCCGTGTAGGTGCGGTTTCCGGAATTTCAGCTTTTCCCATATCCACAATGGAAGCAGCTTGTTTGCTCAGCAGGACTGAGCACATCTCCGTCATGCATGTTGATGACGAGTTCAAATATTTCAATCAGAACTCTACTTTCATGTTGAATTGGAGTACTGTGCGCAGAGAAGGAAGTGGCGTACTATTCGTTTTGTACAAACCGAACAACAGCCATGTCAACTCTCCGAACTACTCTATACTCAATGATTTTTACGGCATCTATTATTACAACGGAAAAGATGAGCTCGTTATCATGGGGAGCAGCGAGGAATATCTGGGGCTTCTGGAACATGATATTTTTAACTCTGCATTTGGTAAGCACGCCAGCCTGATTCATAAGGAAATCTATACAGAGCCATTGATTTACGATTTTGTTTTGAGCGACGAAACCCATTTCTTAGACTATGCGAAGAAGGTCAGAGAAGAAGGCAAGAATCAATAGTAATAATCTTGTGAGCTGCGCAATTGCGTAATCGAAATATTAATATTCCGGGAATTTTAGAAAGTATCACAATTCTGAATGCAATGACAAATCGAATTTAAGCTTTCACAATAATTATGTAAACTTACTGCACACGCACTGTTAGATTTTACTGATGTCACAAAGGCTTGGAAATACTTATTTTATAACTTACTGTGATATTTATCACAAAAGTTATCAACATGTGTATGTGGATAACTATTTTTGAGCATATCGTTGAATTTTCAAAGTTTATTCTCATCATCTTACATAAAATTCGAAAAGTTATCCACGTATTTTCCACATAATTATTGCTGCACTTTACTTTTGAAAATTAAGAAATTTAGGGGATAAAATGAAAACACAAACCATCTACAAAGATAATGTATATTTAAAGGACTTAAATGGAAGAATAACAGGAATTTATTCCATAGATGACAAAACTCTCCTTACATTTGACCGGACTATCTTTTTCCCGACCGGCGGCGGTCAAAGCCACGACATAGGTAAAATTATCTGGAAGTCGAAAGAAATTCCTGTCGTTGATGTCTATGAGAAGGAGGGAGAAATATACCATCAGGTGATACTTGATTCCCTTTATAATTCCGATTGCGAAATTGAAAATCGCACCAAAAATACAGATAGCTTTTCCAAAGGTGATGATGTTCAACTTCAGATAGACTGGAATCACCGATTTGACAATATGCAGCGCCACTGCGGAGAACACATTCTCAGCGGAGCGTTTTACAAACTTTACAAGGGTATAAACCGCGGATTCCACATGGGCAAGGATTATATGACTATCGATATAAGCCTTGAAGTCAGTCCATTTGATAAGATTACATGGAAGATGGCGAAGGAGGCAGAACTTGAAACTAATAAAGTTATATGGGAAAATATTCCTGTGATTACGACCCATTATGATACCAAGGAAGAAGCTTCCGTAGAGCCTCTTAGAAAGGAACTGAAAATATCAAGTGACATAACCATCGTCCGCATAGGAAGTTTCAATGAGCCTTCAGATGCGGTGGCTTGTTGCGGCACACACCCAAGCCATTCAGGTCAAGTCGGAATGTTGAAAATCTACAAGATTGAACCAAATAAAGGTATGACACGAATCTATTTTGATGCAGGAAAACGGGCTTTCAAAAACTACCAAAGGGACTATGATGTTTTGACAAAAATAAACAATAAACTTTCCGCCGGGACGGAGGATCTGTTCGATAAATTCAAATCAATGGAGGAACACACCCACGGTGTAAAAGCCAGACTGCACAATTTAGAGAAAATTCTGATTAATTCCAAAGTAAAAGCCTTAAAGCCGGATTTGGAGGCCATTACCGGGGGCGTTCTGATCAAAACCTACGATGACATCTCAAAGGACATGATTCAGTCCATAGGCAGACAGCTTACAAAAAACCAATCTCTGCCCGATGAAGTACTGTTGATACTTTCCTCATCACCCGGAGCCTTCGCAATACTCTACGCATCCCCCTCCTCAAAATATCATTGCGGAAATATAGTAAAGGAAAAAGGACGACCGATTGGTGGTAAAGGTGGCGGCAACCAAACATCTGCTCAAGTTACATTTGAGACTTCGAATGAGCTCAACAACTTTCTCGGGTATTTGAAAACGCTGTAGAACACCAAATACACAAAATAGAAAACGCTGTACTTCCGGGAATTCCCAAGGTACAGCGTTTTAAAATCAATCCTGCTTTTATCTGTATATGGATTACTAGTCTTCCTGATAAGGCTTCAGGTCAGGACTCCAGATGAGTTCACACCCTGTAGCTTCC
>JALENW010000011.1 GCA_022766365.1 Clostridiales bacterium
GATTGTTTTGCTTCACCTACTTGAACAGACGATTTATCTGCTTCAACAAGAATATCATTCAACTTTCCATTAGGAATTTTGCCATAGAATGAGTACATATAAATATCATAAGCCATAGCCAGTAAATTATCGTTTATATCACTATCTCTCCATCTCTTTTCCCATATATTTCTCATAGTTTTTCTTGATTTGATACTGTTCGGTCATCTCAGATTTTGATGAAAAATACTCTTGCATAAGGAGAATATATGGCAAGAGAAAAATTAGGTATAGAAAAGCAAATAAATACGAGAGAGGATAAAAATGAAGAAAAATAGGGGAAGAAAGAGATAACATAATTGTCCTTTGTTTGCAACTACAAAATTATACACTCTAATCAGTATATTATCTTAAAATTCCAACCGTAACACCGGGACAGAGCATTACATTCTAGTTATTAAACATTATAGGGTATATGGTAGAAGTTAATTGAACCATTAGGCCAAGGCGACATTACCAAATCACTCAATATAAATATCAAGAAATTAATTGCCACATGCGTTATTTTTAAAAAATATAGGGTATTTACATAAAGTAAGTTAGCACAGTCTAACGAATTGATATAATACAAAAAATTCACAGGAGGATTAAAATGTCACTAATCAACAAGGAAGTTTCAGATTTTAAAACTGATGGTTATCTCAATGGAAAGTTCATAACAGTGTCAAAAGATGACATAATGGGGAAATGGTCTGTGTTTTTCTTTTATCCGGCAGATTTTACCTTCGTTTGCCCGACTGAATTAGAGGACCTGCAATCAATATATGACAAATTTAAAGAGGCAGGTTGTGAGATTTATTCAGTATCGGCAGATACTCACTATACACACAAGGCATGGCATGATACGTCGGAAAGTATTAAGAAAATTGAGTATCCTATGCTTGCAGATCCGACGCATAAACTTGCACGGGACTTTGACGTATTGATTGAAGAGGACGGGGTTGCCGAAAGAGGTAGTTTCATAGTTAATCCTGAGGGGAAGATTGTAGCCTATGAGGTAACCTCAGGTAATGTTGGAAGGAACGCTGAGGAACTTTTTAGAAAACTACAGGCATGCCAGTTTGTATATGAATATGGTGATGAAGTTTGCCCGGCCAGGTGGAAGCCAGGCGAAAAAACCCTTAAGCCGGGCATTGATCTTGTAGGTGCAATATAAGGTCAAGTGCTGAAAACCAAGGTCAAGTGCTGAAAACTAATATGTATGCAATACGACAAGCATATATTAAAATTCGTATTTTAAGGATGTTTTATCCGGTACGAATGATTCTAATAGTTCTGTTGGAAATGTTTCTGATGGAACTATTTTTTTATTAATTAATTAAATTTTGCTTTAACTGAAGTTTTAAATGGAATTTACGACGAAAGCAATGTGTTTTGTGTTATAATACTCCCATGGAAATTGTTTGAAATCAATATTATTAGGAGGGTTACGATGTACAGTAATAGAAAGTTGCTATCTGTCTTTTTGACATTGGCAATGGTGCTATCCATGGTTGCATTTGGTGGGCTCGCAGTATTTGCAGAGGACCAAAGTGGAAGTCAACCGGAAGCCAAAGCAGAAGAGGGAACGTATGATGCACTTGGAATACAGCCTGAGGATTTTGTGATCTTTTACACAAACGATGTTCACGGAGGTGTAAATGACAACGCCTTTTATACAGGCACTGACAAATCTTTGGGATATGCGGCTCTGGCTGCGTTAAAAGCTAAGGCAAATGCAAAGACAAAGGGTGCATTGCTTGTTGACAGCGGGGATTCTATTCAAGGATCGGTTCCAAATACAATGAGTTCCGGAAAGAGTTCTATGCTCCTAATGAAGGAAACCGGATATGATTATCTTGTTCCGGGGAATCATGAGTTTGACTTCAGTGTTGATAAATTTATAGAGAATGCTAAGGGAGTCGGACTTAACTATATATGTGCCAATTTTACGGACATGAATGGGAATTTGGTTTTTAATAAAGCGTATGACAGTGCAGATGTAAATATAGGTGGCGAAACAAAGAAGATAGCTTTCATCGGCCTTGATACACCGGAATCTATTTCTAAGGGAACACCTAAGTATTTTCAGGATAAATCCGGAAACTACATCTATACTTTTAATGGGGATCCGGCAGCGAAGCTTTATGAAGTTACTCAGGTGAATATAGACAAGGCAAAAGCAGAAGGAGCGGATTTTGTAATCGTATTAGGTCATATCGGTGATGCAGGAGGAACACCCGGATGGTATTCAGGAGATGTTATAGCAAACACCAGTGGCATAGATGTTTTCCTGGATGGACATGCTCATAATGTGATTCCCGGCAAAACTGTCAAAGATAAGAATGGAAAAGATGTGCTTTTGACGTCAACAGGGACTAAGCTTAATAACATCGGTGTTTTGCGACTTTCACTTAAAGATGGAAAAGTTTTGCCAACTACTGCTCTTGTTAACAAAGTAACCGACGAAGAAAAGAACTCTGCGGAGTACAAACGTGTCAATCAGGTGGTAAAGGATGAACTTGCAAAATATGGGTATCTTGAGAAGAAAATCGGCAAAACTGATTTTCCTCTGGTGGTTAATGATCCTTCCACAGGGAAGAGGCTGGTTAGAAATGCTAACACAAACATGGCAGACTTCATAACTGACAGCTATCTGTGGTATGCCGAAAACGATCCCGCAGGGAAGGGATTTGTTAAGGCTGATGCTGCCATAATGAACGGTGGATCTATTCGTGCCGATATCAATTCAGGTGATATCAACTATCTTTCTGTACTCAGCGTTCTTCCTTGGAATACGAGGATTTGCGAGATTGAAGCAACAGGACAGATGATTGTCGATGCCTTGGAGATGGGAGCTAAGAACTATCCTGATGAAAGCGGCGGATTTATCAGCGGTGGCAATCTCACCTACGAAATTAATAAGTCGGTTAAGAGCAATGTAGCTCTTGATGACAAGAAAATGTTCGTGAAGGTAAATGGTGATTACTATAAAGGCGGATACCGTGTTCAGAATGTTCGCATAGGTGGAAAACCGGTAGATTTGAACAAAAAGTATAATCTTGTTATTACTGCATATTATTATAAGAATACCGGAGACGGCATGACAATGTTTAAGGATGCAAAAGCCATAGTTGATGCAGATAAAGATGTTTTGGACATTGATATCTTCAATGCTTATCTCAGTGTGGGTCAGTCGGGAGTCGTTTCGTCAAAATACAGCAACCCTTACGGGGAGGGGAGAATTAAATTTACGGATAAGGATTATGACTATTCCGGAGACAAGGTAGAGAACATCAATAAGAGTCTGACAGGAGAAGGCACCAAGGATGTTCCTGACAGTAACGTAGGTAATAAAAATAATCACGGTAATGACAAAAATGGCGTGAATACAGGTGATGCCGGAGTTTACAAGCTGTGGGCAATTTTACTTACAATAGCTGTAATCTCTATGGGTGCAACCGTTGTAATAAAGAAAAATACGCAAAGATAGAAAAGAACATGATTTATTTTTACAGCAAATTTTCTCTGTAAAAACAGTTTCAATAGAATGCCTGATGGCGGTGGTGTGTTATGCATTGCCGCTATTTTGTTGCAAGAATAAAAATGATGTAGTATTATTTAAAAGGTATAATAAATTGAAAGATAAGGTGAGAAAGTGAAAGGAAAGATTTACGTAGTAGACGACGAGAAAAATATCAGAAATATTTTGATGATATTCTTGAAGGAAGAGGGCTATGAAGTTGAAACTTTTGAAAATGGCAACGATATGCTTAATAAGTTTTTGGTATCGCCTGCAGACCTTATAATTCTGGATATTATGATGCCCGGAATGGATGGGTATTCTGTGTGCAAGGAAGTCAGAAAGCACAGTGATACCCCAATAATCCTTTTGACAGCCAGGGATACTGATGCGGACTATATTAGAGGATTTTCTGTTGGATGTGATGACTATTTTACCAAACCTTTTTCACCGATTAAACTGGTTATGAAGGTGAATAATGTCTTTTCAAGACTGATACATAAGGATTCTTTTGCAGGGAAAAACAAGACACTGTCTATGGGGAATGTTGTCATTGACCCGATGAAGATGGAATCCAGCTGCGGCGGCAGGGAACTTAAGCTGACTGCTTTGGAGTTTGACCTTTTGTATTTTATGATTGAGAACAAGGATACTGCAATTTCGAGGGATACTTTGCTCAAGGAGGTCTGGGGCTTTGAAGGGCGGGTAAGTTCAAGAGCTACGGACGATACTATCAAGAGATTGAGAAAAAAATTGACTGATTTGAAAAGTACATTGAGTATCAAAACAGTCTGGGGTTACGGATTTAAACTCGAGGAAGATGAAAAATGAGTTCAGGAAAGCTCTTTCAACGAAAGAAAACTCTAAGAAGAACGCTGCTCCTCGGACCGTCCACCATTTTGTTGACTTCCTTCCTTATAATTCTTGTCATATTTAACTTTTCAATTCAAACGTTTATAAAAATGAATGTGAGCAAGAGGCTGGATTTGGAAATGAAAATGTGCGAGGATATTTTCAATTCTAATGATGGAGCTGTGCTTGAAATTAAGGAGATTGATGACATAAGCGTCGTCGTTCCGGTGGAGTATGTAATTCTTGACGAGAATTATAAGGTTGTCAGCGCCATAGATACTCAACTTGACCCTCATCATATAAAAAACATGGACATTGTAGGAAATAAAATCAGGAAGAATCCTGAACTTCTCAAGCAAAAAAATATGACTATCGATTTTAACGACAGGCGCTTTGTGGGTAAGTCTAAGGTTTTTTATGGTAAGCTCGATGATATCTTTATTGTAAAGGCATCGCCGGGAGAACTTTCCAAGCCATATACTCTTGTTATTTTTGCCGAAGTGACAATGATGCGTCGATATATTCTGCTTGTAAGAAATGTTCTGATTGGACTCATGTCTCTTCAGGGTTTAATTGCTATCTTTCTTTTCTATAGAATGGCAGGTAGAATTGACAATGGTTTCAGAAGTGTCAAGATATATCTGGAATCTGTGGGACTTAAGAAACCCGTGGACGTTGATGAATCATCTCAGTCTTTTGTTGAATTTTCGCAAGTTATAGACACAGCTAAGAATATGAAGCAGCTCATAGAAAGAAGTGAGTTGGCACAGATAGAATTTTTCCAAAATACTTCACATGCTCTCAGGACGCCTTTGATGTCTATCCAAGGATACGCAGAGGGATTGAAGGCCGGTGTGGTTAAAGATCAGGATTATGCACTCGATGTAATAACTAACGAAACCGAAAAGATTTCTGAACTCATTGACAAGATGAATATGATTTCTCAGATGACTACAGAGAAACTTGATTTTCAGGTTTATTCTCTAGCAGATCTTGTAGAAGAATGGGCCGAAAATGCTGAAGGCATGGCTATTTCAAGAGGAATAACCATGAAGATAAAAAAGGATCCTGACGTGTTCGTGGAGCTTGATAAGAATAAAATGAATATAGCTGTTACCAATATAATTACTAATGGAATAAGGTATGCCAAGTCCTATGTAGAAATAGGATGGGAAGTCGCTGATGGAAAAGTCAGAATTCATATTTCAAATGATGGCGTGGAAATTCCTGCTGAGATTCAGCCTTTGATATTTAAACGATTTTATAAAGGTGAAGGCGGGAATACAGGAATTGGACTTGCTGTTTCAAAATCAGTAGTTGAAGTACACAGAGGGTCTATAAAAGTTAAGAGTGATCCGGAGATTACCGAGTTTATTGTAGATTTGCCGCAATTCTGCCGGAGTTAGACGATGATTTTGCCACAAAGATGAATGGATTCAGAACGTTAAGGCGTGTATAATGTTGTAGAAAGCAAATTCTCTTTAAAAAATAGTATTGTGTATGTGTTAGAGGTCATCCTTCGTCTTGCCTGTTAATAGAAGGATGGCCTCTGGCGCTTTATGAATTTGACATGTGATAGGATTTGTGCTACTATAATACAGTAATTTGGAGTTCTTGGAAAGAGTGGGTCATCCCACTCTTTCAGTTTTGTTAAGGAGAGAAATGTCAAAGAGAATCGAAGCTCTTGTCAGAGGGCAACTTGAGGACTTCCTATCTGAAGAAGACCTGCTTCTCTGGGACGTGTCTATGGTCAGAGAAGGCAAGAATACTGTCCTCAGAGTTTTCATTGATAAGGAGAAGGGCTATATAGATACGGATAATTGTGAGAAAGTTAGCAAATTTTTGAGTGAGAAGCTTGACAGTGTGGAAGATGAGATGCCTGCAAGCTATTTTCTTGAGGTTTCATCTCCGGGCATGGACAGGGAACTTAGGACGGATGAGCAGTTAACTAGGTATATCGGAGAGTTTGTGGATATTAAGCTGTGCAGCGGAATTGACGGCAAGAAGGTGTTCCGTGGCAGGCTTGAAGGTTTTACAGACTGTGAGGTAAATATTATCGAAGTCATTGCCGATGGGAATAAAAGGGATCCCGTTGAAAAGCCCGTAAGCTTTCAGAGAGAAAAAATTGCCAAAATCAGTTTGGCTGTAATATTTTAAAGGAGGAAGTAATGAACGCAGACTTTATAGAAGCCCTTAATACCCTTGAGAAAGATCGGGGGATTTCAAAAGACGTTCTTATTGAAACAATTCAAGATGCTGTTTTGGCCGCATATAAGAAGAACTACGGCCCGTACCATAATGTGAGAGTTTTGATCGATCCGGAAGCCGGAGAACTAATGGTTCTCATGAGGAGAGAAATTGTTGAAACAGTCAGCGATTCCGCCACTCAGATGTCCCTTGAAGAAGCACACGAGATCGACTCGAGATATCAGATTGGAGACTACATTGAATACCAGGTGATGCCGAAGGAATTCGGAAGAGTCGCAGCACAGACAGCTAAGCAGGTTGTGGTTCAGAGGATAAGGGAAAAAGAGAGAGAACTGGTTTATGATAGGTACATTTCATATCTAACACATATAATCACAGGTAGAGTGCACAGAAAGACAGCGAGAACTATATTTGTAAGCCTGGATGGTACAGAGGGAGTTCTTCCACACTCAGAACAAATGCCCGGGGAAAATTTCAAAGTTGGAGACATTGTAAAGGCTTATGTTTTTGAAGTGAAGAAGAGCTATAAGGGGCCACAGGTATTTTTGTCAAGATCTCACCCGGGTTTTATAAGAAGGCTTTTCGAACTTGAAATTCCTGAGATTGAAGATGGAATAGTAAGTATTGTGAATATTGCCAGAGAAGCGGGCTCCAGAACTAAAATAACGGTTACAACTGATGATGAAAATGTTGATCCTATAGGTGCTTGCGTCGGTAATAGGGGACTCAGAGTGCAGCATATTGCAGATGAGATACATGGAGAAAAAATAGATATTATCGAGTGGAGCGATAATCCTGAAAAACTGATCGCAAATGTGCTAAGCCCGGCCAAGGTTTCTAAGGTAATGATTCACGATATGGAAGAACAGGTTGCTACAGTTGTAGTTCCGGATTACCAGTTATCTCTGGCAATCGGCAGAGAAGGTCAGAACGTAAGACTGGCGGCCAGAGTGAGCGGATGGAAGATAGATATCAAGAGCGAAACTCAGTACCGGGAACAGTTCGGCGATTTTGAGCAGGATGATTACGAATATTATGATGCTGAAGATGGCGAATATTCATATGAGAATCACTATCAAGAAACAAATGAAGAGGGTGAGTATCCGGATACTACTGAAAAAAATCAGGGGTTATCTCAAGCAGGAAGCGACGGAGAGATAATTGAATATTCCGATGATGATTCATATGAATCAAAAATATTGGAATCATCTGAATCTTCACAAGGAAATCGTGAGCAAGACAAAATTGAACCGGAAATTGTGGAAGTAGAGGATGATGATGAAGACTAGCTTTCCGCAGCGAACCTGCATCGGATGCAGAAACAAGTTCGATCAGCCGGATCTTCTCAGAATCTCATTTTGGAAAGATAGGCTTACCCTGGATAAAACCGGGAGAGCTAATGGCAGGGGCGTCTATCTTTGCAAAAACTATGATTGCCTTGCAGATGCCATCAAAAAGAATGCTCTTAATAGAAGTTTTAAGAGAAGTTTCAGTAAAGAAGATATTGATATTCTTGAAACAGAAATAAAATTATACATCAAGGGTTTGGAGAGAGACGAATATATTGAAATAGAGAACGATAAAGATAATGACAGAATCTGTGACACGAGTGTGTTCAACAATGATGATTGCGTCGATAAACCATCCGGAAAAATCTGCGATAACAAGGTATACAAGTATCTGGGATTTGCTGCGAGAGCCAGAAAACTTTCCGTAGGAGCAACAGCTGCCGAACAGTCCATAAAGAAATCAAAGGCAAAGCTCATCATTATCGGTGAAGAAGTAGGAAAAAATACAAGGGCAAAACTTAAGCCCTTATGCGATAAAAACAATCTCCAACTTTTTACCTATGGAAGTTGTAAGATGTTGAGCAGGGCGACAGGCCGAGAAGATAAAGGAATATTCGCTGTGGAAGATGAAAATCTTGCCAAAGCTATTATAGAAACGATAGATAAAGAAAAGGAGGAGTACTAATGACCTTAAAAGTCCATCAATTAGCAAAAGAGATGGGAATTTCCAGCAAAGAATTGACTCAGAAGGCGTTAGATATGGGTATACAAGTGAAAAACCACATGAGCAATTTGAGCGAACAAGATGTAGAAAGGTTAAAGGGAGGCCACCATTCCACAAAGATAGACAAGAACAGGACAGAAGAAGACGATAGTGTAATCTCAACGGATACGAAGGTTAATAAGCCAAAGCCGCCGATGAACAGACCTATTATTGATACTGCTTTTCTGGAAGCGAGAAGCAGAGGAGAGGTTAAGCAAGACAGTAAATCTGTAGTGCAATCGTCTGAGGTGGGAGAACTACCTAAAGATTCCAAAGAGAAGATTGATCCACAGACATCAACAGTTGCACAGCGCGAGGAGAAAGAGTCTTCCGACTCATCAAAACAAAATCTGTCCGGAAATAACTACGAGTTAGGGAATAGTATACCATCAGTTGATATGGCAAAATCTACAGATCAGCGAAAATCAAAAGAAAAGGCTAAAGTTCATGATGAAGTTGAAGTTGGTAGAACTGATGAGTTGTCAAAAGCAGAGAAAACAGTGGTATCAGATACATCAGTTAAGGCAGTGTCAAAATCAGAATATTCCGGGGAACCCATATCCTCGGGGAAAACTGATACATCAAAAGTTGAGCTTTCAACTGATGTACCCGATAAAACTAAGCGTGATGAAAATGTAGCAGCGGATGACAGACCGGCTCATGCGAGGAGAGAGAACCGCCCAAGAAGGGACGACAGGCCACCGCATATGAGAGCTGAGAAACCTTTGAGAGACGAAAATGGCATAAGAGATGACAGGCCGCCACATATGAGGAAACCGGCAAAACCTTTAAGAGATGAGCACGGTGTCAGAGATGACAGACCGCCACACATGAGAAAAGCTGATCAAAAATCCAGAGGTCAGAGAGATGATAGAGGTGATCGCCCAAGAAGAGATGACAGACCGGCTCACATGAGACGTGACGACAGATCAGGTCGTGACAGCAAAGACATGCGTGACGGTAGAAGAAACCGCGATGATAGATCCGGCAGAGACAACAGATTTTCAAAAGATGACAGATACGGTAGAGATGATCGCGGAAGATATGGCGATAGAAGAAATGACAGGCGAGATTCAGGATACGGAAAAGACACTGACGAGATGTCAAGACCTGATTCAAGAGGGCATAGATCATCTAAGCGACAGGATCGTGAACGTACCAATATGGATAGATTGGAAACAAAAACCAATCAGTCCAGACATGCTGATAAGAAAAAAAATCAGAGTAAATATAAGGATAAGAAGGATAAATTCAATAAATTCGATCAGAACATGGATATCCTTGGTAATCTGGAAAAGAAATCAAGGAAGAAGAAATCCAAGGTAAAACCGCAGATTGTAGAAACAGAGGTTATAGAAGAGACATTGCCGGAAGGAACGATTAGAATAAATGTACCTATCACTGTTGCAGGATTTTGTGAACAGGCGGAGGTAAGCCAGGCCACTGTCATTATGTCACTGATGAAGCTCGGGATAATGGCAAACATAAATCAGAACATAGACGAAGATACTGTTTTGCTTCTTGCAGAAGATCTGGGTATAGACGTCGTTATAGGAGCCGTTGAAGAAGAAGCCGAGGAAATCGGAATTGAAGATTTTGAGGATAAGGAAGAGGATCTGAAAGCCAGACCGCCTATAATTACAGTTATGGGTCATGTTGACCACGGAAAAACTTCCCTTCTTGATGCAATCAGAAAAACTGACGTAACAACTACTGAGTCCGGTGGAATTACACAGCATATCGGTGCGTCAGAAGTTTCAATTAACGGGCATAAAATCGTATTTCTCGATACTCCGGGGCATGAGGCGTTTACGGCAATGAGAGCCCGTGGGGCACATGTTACAGACATAGCAGTACTTGTGGTTGCAGCCGATGACAGTGTTAAGCCACAGACTGTTGAATCCATAAGCCATGCAAAGGCTGCAGGTGTACCGATAATTGTTGCAATTAACAAAATGGATAAGCCTGCCGCAAATCCCGACAAAGTCAAACAGGATCTGACTGAATATGGAATCCTGGTTGAAGACTGGGGAGGAGATGTTATAAGTGTTCCTGTATCAGCCAAATCAGGCGAAGGAATCACGAATCTGTTGGAGATGATTTTGTTGCAGGCAGAGGTACTTGAACTTAAAGCAAATCCAAGCAGGTTTGCAAGCGGTTCAGTAATAGAAGCAAGGCTGGATAAAGCAAAGGGACCTGTTGCCACACTTCTTGTAACCAACGGAACACTGAAGAGCGGTCAGTCTATTGTTGCCGGAACCAGCGCCGGCAGGATAAGACTCATGACAGACTACAAGGGAAAATCCATTAAAAAGGCCGGACCTGCCACCGCCGTAGAAGTGCTGGGGCTTACTGAAGTTCCGCAGGCCGGTGACGAGTTCAATGCTGTCAAGGAAGATAAGGTTGCAAGAGATATTGCTGACAAGAGGAAAGCAAAGCTGAGAGAAGAAGTTTTGGCGAGAAATTCAAGTACAACACTTGAGAAACTTTTCAGTCAGATTCAGGAAGGTGAAGCCAAGGAGCTCAATCTCATTATTAAAGGTGATGTACAGGGTTCAGTGGGAGCAATTGTTTCATCACTGGAGAAACTGAACACAAGTGAGGTCAAGGTAAACATAATTCACACCGGAGTCGGAACTGTCAACGAATCAGACGTAATGCTAGCCGGAACATCTGAAGCAGTTATAATCGGCTTTAATGTGAGACCAAGCTCTGCGGTTACAGCGTTAGCTGACAGAGAAAATATCCAGATCAGAACCTATAGAGTAATATATGACATAATTGATGATGTGGAAAATGCGATGAAGGGAATGCTTGATCCGGAATTCAAGGAAGAAATTCTCGGGAAAGTCGAGATCAGAAATACATTTAAGGTGCCCGGAGTCGGCATTATAGGCGGAGCATACGTAACTGAAGGCAAGGTTGTCAGAAACGCCGATGTCAGACTCGTAAGAGATGGGATTGTCATTCATGAAGGAAAGATTTCATCTTTGAAGAGATTTAAGGACGATGTTAAGGAAGTTGCTCAAGGATATGAGTGCGGTATAGGGATCGAAGATTATAATGATATCAAGGAAGGCGATCTGATCGAGTGCTTCCACATGGTAGAAATCGAAAGGAAGTAGGAATGATATTTTATTTCTCAGCTACCGGAAATTCAAAAGCAGTGGCAGAAAAACTTCAAGAAGCTTTTGGAGGTTTTACATACAAAATAGACGACGAGCTAAGGAGAAAGAACTTTGAACAGGAAGTACCTGAGAGGGAGACGGTTTTCTTCGTTTTCCCTGTGTACTTCTGTAGCATGCCCACCGTTGTGGAAGATTTTGTAAAAGAAGTTAAATTTAAGTCAGAGAATGTGCCGGACATCTGTCTGGTGGTTACATCGGGCGGCAGCCCCGGAGGCATTGATAAAATTGCTGAGAAGGCATTTAAGGACAAAGATGTTAACTATAAGGGATTGTACAATATCAGAAGCGTTGAGAATTACATTCTTCTTTACGATGTACCGCTGCCGGAGACCCAACTTTTAAGACTCAGAGAAGCCGATAAACAGATAGAAGAAACGATTCAGAGTATTAAGTACAATTACAGAGTCCCTTATAAATCCGGTATTATCACAGGTATAATCGCACGCCTATTGAATAAAGTGTATAAGTTAACTAACAAAACACAGAAATTTACCGTGGATACTGAAAAATGTATAAAATGCGGTCTATGTCAATTTCACTGCCCTGTAAGTGCAATAAGGATGGAAGGCGGGAAACCTGTATGGGTTAAGGAAAGATGTACTCATTGCCTGGCGTGTATGCACAGATGTCCTGCTCAGGCAATTAATTATGGTTCTAAAACTGTAAACAGACGCCGGTATATAAATCCGATATTAAAATAGTAATCATTAAATGATTTTAGTCGAAGTTCATATAATAACAATGAACGAACGATTTCAGGCAGTTATATTTTAAATGTTGATTTGGAGGCAGTATGGGAAAAGGTCATAGACAGGGGCGACTGGGAGAAGAAATAAGGAAGATAATAAGTCAGATGCTTCTTAAAGAAATAAAGGATCCCAGGCTTTCGCCCATGGTGTCCATAACAGATGTTACCGTTACAAAGGACGGGAGCTATGCTACATGTTTTGTTTCTTTCTTTACAAATGCGGAAGGTGATGATAAAGAAAAACAGGAAAATGAAGTTATAGCAGGTCTTGAAAGTGCCAAAGGACTTATTAAAAAAGAAATTGGAAATGAAATTCGTTTGAGACATGTTCCTGAATTGATTTTCAAGATGGATAAATCACTCGAATACGGCCGACATATGGACGAAGTGATTGCAGGGCTGAATATTAAACACGATGAAGATGAAGAATAATTATTCACAAAATATATTTAACGGTTTTGCCGCCGCATTGGTTGAAGGAGAGACGTTCGCAATATTTCCACATAAAGATCCGGACGGAGACGCACTTGGGGCATCAATAGGTCTTGCAAAAGCATTGGACTCAATGGGCAAAAAGGTAAAAGTCATAGTGGATGCAGATATAGATGGCAGCATTAGTATAAAAGATGATTTGAGATTCATTGACCCTGATAGCCGTTATCTTACAGTGGACGGATCTTCCGTTGATGAAAGTACATTTGCCGTAATGCTTGACTGTGGAGAAATTTCACGAATAGCAGGAAGAGAAGCTATATTTGAAAAATGTTGCAAATCCTTCTGTGTGGATCATCATGGTACTTCAACGGAGATGGCTGACTACAATGTTATAATGCCGGAAGCTGCCGCAACTTGCGAACTTATCTGGTATCTGTTTAAGACATTATGTAATCATGGACTAGTTATAACCAGGGATATGGGTGAATCCGTTTATGTCGGTATACTCACGGATACAGGAGGCTTCAGGTATTCAAATACATCAAAAGAAACGCATCTGGTAGCTGCAGAAATCTTTGATCTTGGGATTGATCATTATAATATTTCAAGACAAGTTTTCGAATCTGTACCTATTTCAAGAATGAGGTTGAAATTTGCAGCAATGGACGTGACGGAATTCTATGAGGATAACCGTCTTGCTATAACATATGTAAACCGGCAGATGTTAAAAAACACAATGGCAGATATCAAAGATACTGACGGAATAGTTGAAGAACTCAGGAATATTTCATCTGTTGAAGTGGCATGTCTTTGCAAAGAGCAGGATGATGGAAAGATTAAAATTTCCATGAGATCCAAGAATCATGTGGACGTTTCAAAAATCGGTCTGAAATTTTCGGGTGGAGGACACAGGAGAGCGGCAGGATGCACTTTGGATATGTCTGTGAGTGAAGCTGTTACTATTATGAAAAATGAACTTACTAATGCCTTGAATGGGGAAACAGAGTGATGAAATCCGGAATAATCAATATCAATAAGGGTCAGAATATGACCTCTCACGATGTGGTTTCCATAGTAAGACGAGCTGTTGGAATTAAACGTGTAGGGCACACAGGAACCCTTGATCCCATGGCTGAAGGTGTGCTGCCTGTAGCTGTTGGAAATGCCACGAAGTTTATAGAATACTTAGACAAGGATATAAAGACTTATGTGGCAGGTGTGAAGCTTGGTATAAAGACAGACACCCTTGATATATGGGGAGAGAAGCTTGAGAACACTAAGGTGGACTGTACAGGGGAGGAACTCAAGGAGAAATTGTCGGGTATTATCCCGAGATTTATAGGAGAGATTCAACAGATTCCGCCTAAATTTTCAGCCGTAAAGGTTAACGGCAGACGCCTTTACGACTATGCGCGGAAAAGCCAGGATGTAGAAATTCCAAAACGAAATGTGCACGTATACAAGCTTGAATACATATCTCCTGACGACATGGAATACATTGCCTCTCTAACAGGTATTATGCCTTCAAGTGTCGGCGAAGTAAAAAATGATTTTTTCCTTCTGATTGAGTGTTCGAGGGGGACGTATGTGAGGAGTTTGATAAGGGATATCGGTTCCGAGCTCGGACTGTCCGCAGTTATGTCTTTTCTTGTGAGAACTGCATCAGGGGAATTCCAAATAGATGATGGAATATCAGCTGAATCAATCAAAAATATGGATATTGGTGAATTATATAAGTGTATTTTTCCGATTGATGAGAAAATTTCATGCATGAGGAGTATTGTACTCGATGATATAGAGAGCAGAAAATTCCAAAATGGAGGTAAGGTCTCCATGAAGAAAATCAAATATCTTGAGGGAGAAAAGTCCATTATGAAAGATAGAAGTTTTCATAATGACTACAGAGTGGTATACACCGACCTATACAAGGTATATAGGGGAAAAAGACAGGGAGATTCGTCGGATTTTGAATTGCCGAGAATAAGTAATGTTGCCGATATGAAAAGTACGGGTCGGTTCTTAGGGGTAGGGCGGATAGTACAAGATAGATTTCTGAAAGGGGAAAAAGTTGTTCCCATAGAAAGTGAAGAATATGAAATATTTTGAAAATATTGAAGATATAAAAGATGTTTCTGAGGCGGTTGTTGCACTTGGGAATTTTGACGGCGTGCACCTTGGGCACCAAGCTTTGATTGCCAAGACAGTGGAGATTTCTAAAGAAATGGGTATCAAATCCGCTGTTTTTACTTTCTCAAATCATCCGAAAAATATGCTCCCGATGGCTAAATCTGTGAAAAGCATTATATATAATGATGAGAAAAGAGGTATTATGGAAGATCTGGGTGTAGATTATATGTATAATCTGCCTTTTACTCAAGAAATTATGACCATGAGTCCGAGCTATTTTGTGGAAAAATTGTTGGTAAGGAAACTTTTAATGAAAGTTGGAGTTTGTGGCTTTAATTTTCACTTCGGCTACAGAGGCGAGGGTAATCCTAAGATTCTCGAATACCTGGGGAGAGAACTGAATTTTAAGGTTTGCGAAATGAAACCTGTTGAAATTGAAGGGAATGTAGTGAGCTCATCTTTGATAAGAACTTTAATTGCCTCAGGTCGGGTCGACAGATGTAAAACTTATATGGGGAGAAATTACGAAATAGGCGGCGAAGTTGTAGTTGGGAATCGTCTGGGCAGAAAGCTTGGATTTCCGACTTCAAATCTTGTTATAGATGAGTCAATGGTTACGCCTCCTAATGGTGTGTATGTTACCCTGTGTGACTATGACGGCAAGAAGTATCCGAGTGTTACTAATGTTGGGAATAAACCTACTATCGGCGAATACTCAAAGAATGTTGAAACACACATTTTTAACTTTGATAAAGAACTTTACGGTAAAAAGATTATCGTTGAATTTCTTGAAAAGACAAGAGATGAAGTTAAGTTTGACAGTCTTGAGGAACTGTCTGAACAGATCCTCAGAGATTGCAGAGAGGCATATGAATACCATAAGTCTAAAGGATTGCTTTAGTTTTGAGATACTAAATGGAGCAGTTGTACACATCGGTACTTTCTATATCATGAATATGACATTAAATAAGCGGTACTTTTTTGATTTTGCCGATTTATGAATATCCTAAATCACTTTTATGTAAAGGTATCGACATAAATGAGTTAAAAAATCTTGCAAATGTAGATATTTTATGATAAAATGAATTGTCATACGAATTATTTAGACAAATTTGTTTACTTTCACTTAGTTTTAGGATACTCCGACCTTTACTCGGTGGAAGCACATGTATAATGAGGAGGAAATTAATTATGATTACTAAAGAAATGAAGGAACAGATCATCAAGGATTATGCTTTGAAGGAAGGGGACACAGGTTCTCCTGAGGTTCAGGTTGCTATTTTAACTGCAAGAATCAATGATCTAAACGAGCATCTTAAGATTCACAAGAAGGATCACCATTCCAGGAGAGGACTTCTTAAGATGGTTGGACAGAGAAGAAACCTTCTTAACTACCTGAGGAGTGTTGACGTTGAAAGATACAGGAATCTGATAGCCAGACTCGGATTGAGAAAGTAATATTTAAAATGTTAAGATTTGGGCGAGACCTTGTCTCGTCTTTATTTTTATTAAAGAGAGCCATTATTTGAGAAGATAATAAACAGGAAGGAGTTGTTTATAATATGGCAAGAATTGAGGATTATCGATCATTTAAGACAGCAGTGGGCGGAAGACTTATGGAGTTGGAAATCGGTAAGGTGGCAAGACAGGCAAACGGCCAGTGCTGGGTGAAATACGGGGAATCTGTGGTTAGTGTAACGGCTACGGCGTCCAAGGCGCCAAGACCGGACATAGATTTCTTCCCCCTTAGTTGTGATTATGAAGAAAAGATGTATTCCGCCGGTAAGATTCCCGGAGGTTTTCTAAAGAGAGAGGGCAGACCAAGCGAACATGCTATTTTGAGTTCAAGACTTATGGACAGACCTCTAAGACCGCTTTTCCCAAAGGGATACAGAAATGATGTTGTCGTTGTAGCCACGGTTATGTCTGTGGATCCGGACTGTCCAACGGAAGTGATGGCTATGATTGGTTCTTCAGTTGCGCTTGCAACTTCTGATATTCCGTGGGATGGACCGACCGGTTCAGTTGTAGTAGGCCTTGTGGATGGACGTTTTGTTATCAATCCTACTCTTGAACAGAGAGAAAGGTCAGCGATGCATCTTACTGTATCCGGCACCAAGGAAGCAATCATGATGGTTGAAGCCGGTGCCAATGAGGTTTCTGAGGAAACAATGCTGGATGCCATCATGTTCGCTCACGAAGAAATTAAAAAAATCGTAGAATTCATCGACGCTATAGTGGCTGAGATTGGGGTAGAGAAGCAGCCTTTTGAGGCTCCTATTGTTCCGGAGGAAATTGCAGAAGCGGTGAAAGCTTTTGCAGAAGATAAATATGATACTGCTATACGTATCAAAGATAAGCAGGATAGAGAAAATGCCATGGACGAAGTTGATGCAATGACACAGGAATATTTTGCTGATAAAATGGATGAGGAAGAGTATGAAGAGGCGAGCAAATATATTGCTTCAGCACTTTACGATGTGAAGAAGACTAAGGTTCGCAACATGATTTTGGATGAGGGTATTCGTCCTGATCACAGAGGACTTAAGGAAATCAGACCGATCTGGTGTGAGACGGGACTCCTTCCAAGAGCTCACGGAAGTGGACTTTTTACAAGAGGTCAGACTCAAGTTCTTTCTGCTTGTGCCATCGCACCTGTTAGTGAAGCACAGATTATAGATGGTATCACCGAACAAACAGAAAAGCGATATATGCATCATTACAACTTCCCGCCTTATTCTGTGGGAGAAGCAAGACCTTCAAGAAGCCCGGGAAGACGTGAAATCGGTCATGGTGCTCTAGCGGAGAGAGCTCTTCTTCCAATGCTTCCAAGTGTGGAAGAATTTCCGTATGCAATCAGAGTAGTATCAGATGTATTGGAATCGAACGGTTCATCATCGATGGCATCAACATGCGGATCAACAATGGCTCTCATGGATGCCGGTGTACCAATTAAGAAGCCTGTGTCAGGGATTGCTATGGGTCTGATTGAAAGGGTAGAAGATGATGGAAGCAGTAAAATGGCTATCCTAAGTGATATTCAAGGAATGGAGGACTTCCTCGGTGATATGGACTTTAAGGTTACGGGAACCAAGGATGGAATCACTGCAATTCAGATGGATATAAAAGTTCACGGACTTTCAAGGGAAATCCTGAAAGAAGCTCTTGAGCAGGCGCGTGAAGGAAGATTATTCATCATGGATAAGATCTTTGAAGAAATTTCTGAACCTAGGGCTGAACTTTCCAAATATGCGCCTAGATATGTGTCCATGAGAATTGATCCGGATAAAATAAGGCTTGTGATAGGACCGGGAGGGAAAACAATTAACAAGATTGTTGAAGAAACAGGTGCTAAAATCGATATCTCTGAGGAAGATCCGGGACTCATAATGATTTATTCGGAATCTCAGGAGGGAGCTGATTCAGCAAAGTCTCAGATAGAATTCCTAACAAGAGATGTTGAGGTTGGAGAGACTTATATGGGTAAAGTTATGAGAATCATGAGTTTTGGTGCATTTATCGAAATTCTACCCGGTAAGGAAGGTTTGCTTCATATTTCCAAGATGGCTAAGAGAAGAATCGACAAGGTTGAAGATGTGATGAATATTGGAGATGAGGTCGAAGTTAAGGTTACGGAAATAGACAGCCAGAATAGAATAAATCTTATCAGAACTCACATGGATTGAGCTTTTGAAAAAAATAATTCTCATGATTCTTAAAGTGGGAAAACAATACAGCCTTTTGTTACAGTACATAAGTGTGACTTAAGGCTTTTTAAAACTATGCACACCGAATTTGTGAAGCAAAGATATTTTGTGGACTTTTATAATTTAAAACGGAGGTAGGATGAAAAAAACGTATATTGTATTATCTATCTATATGATTATTATGGCCATAGGACTATTTGTATGCAAAGAGTTTATGGGAGTACCATATGATGCACCGAATTTCAGTGAGAAATTTTTGCCATTTATGTTCTTGCTGGCAGTTTTCTCAGTACTGTACGAAATGCGAAATAGAAATGAGATTATTTTGCAGACCGGAAATGAGCCGAGATATATTTTTTCGTCGGTATTGTTTATACCTGTTGTAGGATTTGGCATATTTTCCGTTGTGAAAGGATTTAACGCTGAGCTTGGATTCTTTATTCTAATAGTGGATACAATTTTAATTGGAATTGCAGAAGAAATAATGTATAGGAGAATATTATTAGGTTCATTGGCGAGGAAAATTCATCCGGTTTATGCATTACTTCTTTCTTCTGTTTTATTTTGCCTGTTACATTTGCTGAACTTATTAGGCGGGCTGTCTTTATCTGAAGTAATCAATCAATTGGGTTCCACCTTCGTAATGGGAATGTTTTTAGGGGCCATGTATTTGGATACGAAAAAAATAATATTTCCAATAATCTTTCACTCCGCATGGGATTATATATTACTAAGTGACAGTCTCTCTGAAATATCATTTATGCCGATTCTTTTAATTGGTGTTTATGCTTTAGAGTTTATCATCACAATTCTAATTATCATAAAGATGATAAGAAACAAAGGGTATAATTCATATTAGTCAGAATTTCTATATGTTTCGATACCATCAATATACAGCAAGTAAAAGTATATTGTATGACTTTTGACTTATTATAATATTGCCTTGAAATATAACGTCGGACAGCTCTTGAAATACAAGTATAGTTCGACGTTATTTTTGATTTAACAAGATGTAAAGTATTGTAATAACAGTTTTATTTTTTAAGTAGATAATTCCGGCTATATATTATACGTTGGGGTAAAACCGGCAAAAGAGGTAAGCCCCAACGTATTTTTTAATAAAGAATAAAAAAGCGTATCAATGCTTGCCAAATGAACGTTATTTGTTGAGTGAATTTGGCAAAAATACCGGCGGTAAATCAGTACCTGACCATGACAGGGATGTTATCGTACTTGATTGTTGTCGTTCCTGTTTATATTTACATTAAATTCTTTAATTACATTTTGCTCTCATATTCCAATCTTATTGAATTATTTCTATGTGAAATAATTATAGGACTCATTTGATATGCTTTAATTATAATGATGATACATACGAAGAATAAAAATTTCATGAGGTAATATATGAATTCAGATGTGATATTTTTGGGGATCGATGATATTAAAAGGAAGAGAAAAATATAGACTGTATTAAAAAAGAAGAAACTCCAAGGGAAATATCCTTATTTAGTAAATTACAAATCATATATGAAAACTATAAGAAAAAATATTTCAAAAGAGGACTATTTAAAGGAAAAAACTGTTATTCAAGATAAAAAGACAATGCTTAAAATAGACTTGCTGAATATGAAGTTAATATAGTTGATTCAAAGAATGAGATTGATATTAATCTCCCGGATGATGAAGCTTTGTTAAAATCTTATGTGAGAAGTTCACTTAAAAAAATAATTGCATCAAGAAGTTGAGAGATAGAGATTGTAGAAATATTGTAGTATTACATTAAAGATAACTCATAATCTTGCCAATTTTAATTTTAATACGCCAAAATCATGACCACCCGACAAACGGGTGGTCATGATTATTTAGGGGACCTCAATTCTCAATCCGGCATGGCATAAAACTTAAGCACAAGGTCGGTTTCTGTAGATGAGTTGCTGCTGTAAGAAACGCTGCCCTCGATTAATCACCAAAATAAGCCACTCCTTAATTGAGTATTAGATCAACTATCATTTAATGGAATAAAAATATGTCATATACCGATAAAAATATTTTGTTAGCACTCTGATTAAAAGAGTGCTAAATTTCTCTTTACTTTTCATTTTTGCGGGGGTATAATATATATAGTGCAAAAAGAATAATCATTTCTGCAGTATTAAAGAGAAGGAAGGATTATTTCCGTAAACTTAAATAGAAATAGAATCAAATGCTATTTAAATGAAACTAAAACAAGGAAAATTTGCATGTTAACTATATTATGTAGAACAAAGTATAATTTTATTAAACTGAAAGATAATAGGGGGTGAGTTTATGAATATTGAAAAATATACGGAAAATGCCAGACAGGCGATTGTAGAGTGTCAGAATATTGCTGTTTCGGAGGGAAATCAGGAAATCCAGGTAGAGCACTTGGCTCTGGCCCTCCTAATGCAGAGAGATGGATTGATCCCCAAACTTATTAATGCGATGGGAATAGATCCGGCACTTTTGATTGGAAATCTTGAGGCAGAAATACAGAAACTGCCTAAGGTATCAGGTGGAGCCGACAATGTATATGCTTCCAGAAGATTTAGTCAGGTAATTCTTGCTGCGGAGAGAGAGGCTGAGAATTTTAAAGACGAGTATGTGAGTGTTGAACATCTTTTCATTGCAATTATGGACGAGAGGGACAGTGCCGCTTCCAAACTATTTGCAAGGAACGGGATCAGGAAAGATGATTTTCTTAAGGCACTTACAATGGTAAGAGGCAATCAGAGGGTTACAAATCAGAATCCTGAAAATAGTTATGATGCACTTAATAAATACGGAAGGGACCTTGTTCAGCTTGCCAAAGAAGGAAAGATGGATCCTGTAATCGGAAGGGATTCAGAAATCAGAAGGACGATTCAAATCCTCTCAAGGAGGACAAAGAATAATCCGGTTCTTATCGGTGAGCCGGGGGTAGGTAAGACTGCTGTTGTGGAGGGACTCGCTCAGCGTATCTTTAAAGGAGATGTACCTGAAGGACTTCAGGATAAGACCATTTTTGCCCTTGATATGGGCTCCCTGATCGCAGGTGCTAAGTATAGGGGTGAATTTGAAGAGAGACTTAAGGCTGTGCTTAACGAAGTGGAAAAATCCGAAGGCCAAATTATTTTGTTTATTGATGAAATCCATAATATTGTAGGCGCAGGTGGAGGAGAAGGCTCTATGGATGCCGGGAACCTTTTGAAGCCAAAGCTAGCCAGAGGTGAGTTGCACTGTATAGGCGCGACAACACTTGATGAATATCGAAAATATATTGAAAAGGATGCAGCCTTAGAAAGACGTTTCCAACAGGTTATGGTAGATCAGCCTACAGTTGAGGATACTATCTCAATACTTCGAGGACTTAAAGAGAGATTTGAGATACATCACGGAGTCAGAATATCGGACTCTGCGTTGATAGCTTGTGCAACTTTGTCAGATCGATACATATCAGATAGATTTTTACCGGATAAGGCAATAGACCTTATGGACGAGGCAGCAGCTAAGATTAGGATGGAAATTGATTCCATGCCTGTCGAACTCGATGAAATTTCAAGAAAAATAATGCAGCTTGAGATTGAGAGACAGGCCCTTGGAAAGGAAGATGATAAGGCTTCACATCACAGGCTGGAGGTGTTAGAGAAGGAGCTGGCAGAGCTTAAAGATGAGGAAAAGACACTTAAAGCCCAGTGGAACAATGAGAAGAATGCTCTTGTGAAAGTCAAAGAAACTAAGGAAAAGATTGAGGAAGTTAAGCACCAGATGGATGAGGCGGAGAGAAGTTACGACCTTGAGACTCTTGCAAAACTGAAGTATGGTACTCTGCCTGAACTGGAGGAGAAACTTGAAGAACAGAAGAAGGAAGCCGGAAAGGTTGAAGAATCAAGGCTTTTGAAGGAAGAAGTGGGAGAAGAAGAAATCGCTGAAGTGGTATCTAACTGGACAGGGATTCCGGTATCTAAACTTGTTGAGTCTGAAAAGGAGAAATTAATAAGACTTCCTGAGATTCTCCATAGACGTGTTGTAGGTCAGGACGAGGGTATTAAGGCTGTGTCTGAAGCTATTTTGAGAGCAAGGGCCGGTCTTAAAAATGAAAACAGACCGATTGGATCCTTTATTTTCCTGGGCCCTACGGGGGTTGGAAAGACAGAGCTTGCCAAGGCCTTATCCGAGACCTTGTTCGATTCTGAAAGGAATATGATCAGAATAGATATGTCAGAGTATATGGAGAAACATTCCGTTTCAAGGCTCGTTGGAGCCCCTCCGGGATATGTGGGCTATGATGAAGGTGGACAGCTGACTGAGGCGGTTAGAAGAAAACCATATAGTGTAATACTCTTTGACGAGATAGAAAAAGCCCATCCGGATGTGTTCAATATTTTGTTACAGCTCCTTGACGACGGCAGATTGACGGATAATCAGGGACGAACTGTAGACTTCAAAAATACGATTGTGATAATGACTTCAAATATTGGAAGCTATGATTTGATAGACAATATTCGTGAAGACGGCTCTATCGATTCGGACGTTAAAGAGAGAGTTTTGCAGCAGCTAAAGGCAAGTTTCAGACCGGAGTTTTTGAATAGAGTGGACGACATTGTAATATTCAGTCCATTGACTAAGGCTCAGATCGAAGATATAATTGAACTTACAGCTTCTGATCTTGGAAAGAGACTTGAAGATAGAAATATAATATTGAAAATTGATAATGCGGGCAAAGATTTTATTGCTGACAAGGCATATGAGCCTGCTTATGGCGCTCGTCCGATTAAGAGGTATCTCCAGAAGAATGTCGAAACCCATATTGCAGCCATGATAATTCAGGGTCAGCTGGGCGACGGTGATTCTGTAACGATTACTTCCAAAGATGATAAGCTTGAGTATCTTGTGAATGCTTAAAGCCTGTGTAACTCGAGGAGATTATAATGCTCAAAAAGAAAGATATATCTCTGGTCCTTGATACCCTTGAGGCGGAATATCCTGAAGCGGAATGTGCCTTAAATCATATAAATATTTTTCAGCTGCTCGTAGCTGTGGTTTTGTCAGCACAAACAACAGATGCAAGTGTCAACAAAGTAACACCTGAGCTTTTTAAGGTTTATCCTACACCTTTTGAACTGGCAGAAGCTAAGCGAGACGAAGTTGAAATTATTCTTAAGAGAATAGGTATGTATAGAACTAAGTCCAAGAATATTATTAACTTGGCAAAGATGTTGTGCGAACGCTATAATGGGGAGGTGCCGAGGGATTATGATTCCCTCGTCGCCCTTCCGGGCGTCGGCCGAAAGACAGCGAATGTAGTATTATCAGTGGGATTCGGTGAGCAAAGAATAGCGGTGGACACCCATGTTTTTCGAGTTGCTAATAGAATAGGACTTGTTAAAGAAAAGGACGTTTTGTCAACGGAACTTTCTCTTATGAAGCGAATACCTGAGAACAGGTGGTCTAAGACTCACCACAGCCTGATTTTTCACGGAAGGAAGTGTTGTACTGCTCGTAACCCACACTGTGAAAACTGCGTGATATTCGGAATCTGTGAACAGCGTATCTAGTGGATTGCCCATTATGGACATATAAAATAATGAAAATTTAGAAATGAATTAATTTTCATGGTAAATAAAAAGAAAACAGAACAAACAGCTCTTTATGAGCATTTGTAATGACGCAACAGAGTTTATCTGCAAAATTCATTTGCTGTATTTTGAGGTGATATGTTCATTGACTATTTTAGATAGCTATTTTAGACTTTCCACAGCGGAGGATATCTTATCAAGCAAGGTCGGGGATTGCATCTTCTGCCATAAAGCAGTTATGTCATTAGCCTGTCTTTTAGCCTTAATAGCCGGAGTGATACCTTTAATTGATAATTCGAACATGCAAAACTGTATCAGGGAGAGTTTTTATGAATGACATATTGATAGTAATCAGAATTGTTTTACCTGTGATATTAGTAGGTATTATTGCTATTTTTACAATTCACATTGCTAAAAAGATATCAGAATGTCATAAGACAAAAGAAAAGCAAGAGGATGAAAACTATATGGCCGTGGGCATGGCTGTCGGTATGGGTATCGGTACTTCACTGGGAATTGCTTTAGAAGTAGATAATTTAGCAATCGGAACGTCTATCGGTATGTTGTTAGGTATGATTGTAGGTATGAATTATAAGAAATAAGCAAATTAGTTGATAGGAAAGAAGGTGAATTTTAAAACATATATCCATATTAATTAACAGATTTTACAAAATTATAGGCAAAAGAATGGAAAACCAATGTTTTCATTGGTCATGATTATGTTTTTATCGTTTTTCAAGGCTTATTGATTTTAGTAAAAAAATAGTAATATGTATTTGTGTAGCTTTACATATTTTATTAATATAAAAGAATTGATTAATTCCACATTATAAAGAAAGACTCTTTCAAAAGTTCACAATATCACGTTAAACAGAATCCCCTTATGCATCATTTCAGATGAATAGGGGATTAACTTTATAAATTTATTAAGTTGTTACGCGTATGGTATAAAATGGAAATGAAATTAACCTTTAAATTATTATGACATCTAAGCCTTGGTTTCTTATTTAACGACCACAGCATTTCTTATATTTCTTACCGCTTCCACACGGACATGGATCGTTTCGTCCGGGTTTCTTTTCAACGTGGACTATCTTTGAGCGTTTGAAATCTTTATAAATGTCTCTTCGCCTGTCTTCAGAAAGAACACCACCCCATTCATCTAAACTTGCCAAATGGCCGGCATCAGCGGCGAGCATATTGAAAAACAATTTTTCAAAATCTATATCCAGTGCGATTTCCGTACCTTCCTTTAGATTATCAAGATCGATTTTTCCTTCTTTCAAAGAGGAATTAACACCGTCCAAAAAGCCTGTGAACATAACAGGTCTGACCCCATATTTATCAACTAATTCGCTATATTTTCCCTCGGTCATTTCGTCTTTATGGGAAAGTATCTCTCCATAAATTTTAATCTCAGCATCGGAGTATTCCTTCCAGAATTCTTCATATGTATCCTCTGTCTGGGAATCGATCAAATCTTTCCATTCTTTAAATAAACTCATTTTTATCAACCTTTCTCTCTGTAATCCTATGATATATTTATATTACTCTTATATCTAATCAATTTTCGATTTCTGTATTATTTAAATGCAAGTCTTCTGTAATAGGTGACTATAGGTTTTCAGCAATCTTTAAAATATCTCCGACGACAGCACTACCGGTAGGCAGAGGACCTGCTCCTTTGCCGTACATCATCACATCTTCCACGGCATTTCCTCTGATGAGGATACCGTTGTATTCATTGTCAACGTTAAATAAAGGATGACTGTCATCTATTGAAACCGGTTCAACAAAATATTCAATTTCTGAAGCTTTATCTGCCAGTTTTGCATTTTCGGCATTTTGGGATAAGTGTATGGCATCCTTTAGCCTTGCTGTCCCGAGAAGCTTAATTTTTTTCCCTTGGGATTTTGCCGATTTGATATCATCTAAAGTGATATGGGATATGCCTTTTCGTGGTATGTCATCAGGATGTACGTACTTGTCGAAGCATAGTGCCATTAAAATAGACAGCTTGTTTGCTGCATCTATACCCTCAACATCGGCAGTAGGATCAGCTTCTGCAAAACCCAGCTCCTGGGCAGATTTCAAAACATCGTCATACGCCAGGGCTTCAGATCCCATTTTAGTAAGTATATAATTTGTGGTGCCGTTTAGGATTCCGGAAACTTCAGAGAAACGGTTACCTCTTAGATTACCAAGTATAGCAGATAAGGCCGGAATACCGCCACCGACAGATGCCTCAAATAGGAGCGAAACACCTGAATCTTTCGCTGCCTTCGTGAGAATCGGATAGTTAGCTGCAAGAGCTGCCTTGTTGGCTGTAACCACGTGTTTCCCGGTTTTCAACGCATCTTCCATATAAGAAGAGGCAGGTTCTATACCACCAAGAACCTCAACAACGATTTGAACATCTGAATTTAAAATTTCCTCAAAGTTGTCGGTGAGCTTTGCGCCAAGGGTAGGCCATTTCCTTGTTTTTTTTGTATCAGAAACGAGTATATATGAAACAAGAATTTTTTTATCAATACGTTCAGAGATCAGTTGCATATTTTGTGAAAGTATTTCACATGTGCCACCTCCGACATTACCATGACCCAGGATCGCGATTTTAATGTTTTCCATCTTAAAAACCTCCATCAATCGTTAATAAAAAGAGTATATAACATTTTACGTCATTTGTCTTTAATTTTACATATTTTTAAGGTACAATTATCGTAAAAGATAAAGGAAAGGACGTCCGTGTATAATTTCATTGCCGGATTACATTGTGAAATGTCATTACATATCGTTTTCGTTGAACCGGAAATACCGGGAAATACAGGCAACATTGCCAGGACCTGTGCGGCAACAGGAGCTCACCTTCATCTTGTGAAACCCTTGGGTTTTGACCTGAGTGAGAAAGCAGTCAGAAGGGCAGGTTTGGATTACTGGCCATATGTGAAACTGAAGGTTTATGATAATCTAAGTGATTTTTTGAAACAGAACATCGACAAGAGGATGTTTCTTGCCACCACAAAGGGTGATATTCTATATTCTGATGTGACGTTTGAAGATGAAGATATGATACTGTTTGGCAGAGAAACTGCCGGACTTCCAAGAGAATTTATTGAAGCAAACAAGGAAAACGCAATCAGGATTCCTCTCAGCGAAGAGACACGCCTTAGGAGCTTGAATTTAGCCAATTCTGCTAATATTATTTTGTTTGAGGCTCTAAGACAGCTTGGATTTCCCGAATTAAAATAGAAATTCATAACGGATTTAGGCTGTCGACATTGAAAGTTATAATGGAGGAGTTTAATGAGTAAAAAGAACATACAAGTTGCATACGGTGTGGTGATCTGTATTTTTCTGGCTTCGGTAGTAGCCTCTATTTTTATACATAGAGGCGGGATTCTTACTGCAATAGGAGGTGCAGGCCTTTCTATTGTATCGATTTTTGATGGTATTAATGTCTATAACACAAGGCCGGAGGGAATGAATTTAACTCTAACCATCAAAGTATTTACATTTGTAGTGGGAATTTTTTTAATCTATTCATATCTGCATGGATAATGTCAGTTTTTTGATATATATAGACGATGATGTGCCACGAGCTATTTGATATACATGAATAATACAGTGTATCAATTGAACTTATTCTATAAAAATGGTATAATATTTGCGTGAAGGATATTTCCCCGGTAATAACTATCATGTATTCATAAATGGGGAAGCTTCTCAATAACCGTTTTATTTTATGTTGAAATACAAATGTCTAATGTCTTATAAGGTATTTGTTATTTCTATTGGCAGGGGAGGGCAATTGATCTGTGAAACTTGGCTATGAGCAAATATTGCAACAGACGCAAAAACTGGCAATGACGCCGGAACTCATTCAAGCTATCCAGATTTTGCAATACACCTCTCTGGAGCTAAGTGAGCGCATAGAAGAAGAACTTCTCGAAAATCCCATGCTGGAGGTTTCTTCTCGGACGGATGAATACGAAGATTCTCATGAACCGGTTGAAATGCCTATCTATGAGGAATTGGCAAATAAAATTATAGGTGATGAATACTATGAGAGAAGTTTTAGAGCATGGGAGAATGATCCGGATGGAGATTCGGATTTTACTTATGAAAAATATATAAGCGAGGAAACGACTCTCTATGACTATCTGATTGAACAGCTTATCTTTTCAGATATTGAGAAAGCTGATGTTCCGATTGGAGAATATATTATTAATGAAATAGATGGTGCGGGATACCTGAGGTCTTCGGCAGATGAGATTGCTCAGGTTTTTGCTGTGGACGTAAGCCGGATTGAAGAGATTATCAGTGTAATACAGAGCTTTGAACCTAGAGGAGTATGTGCCAGAAACCTCAGTGAATGTATCCTCATTCAAATTAAGTCGGACAGGAATCTTGATGAAGATCAAAAGGAAGAATTTAAGCAACTGATAGATGAACACATGAATGACTTAGCCGGAAACAGGCTGACTATTATCTCAAAAAAAATGGGGAAAAGTCCGGAAAGAATCCAGGAAATGTTGGATTATATCAAAACCCTTGATCCGAAGCCGGGAAATAAATTTTCCTCAGGAACCGGCGTAAAATATGTGATACCTGATCTGACATTGGAAATAGAGGAGGGAGAGTTCCGTCTTGTTTTAAATAAGGACTCCACGCCAAGGCTTATGATCAGTTCTTATTACAAACATCTCGCCAAGGAGGTGGAAGATAGCGGAGTATCCAAATATTTCAGCGACCGACTCAATTCAGCCATGTGGTTTATCAAGAACATTGAACAGCGAAAGAAAACGATATACAATGTGGCTGAAGAAATTATCAAGGAGCAGAGAGAATTTTTCTTATTCGGCGATAAGTATATGAGACCTCTGACTTTAAAAGAAGTTGCCGAACCATTGGAAATTCACGAGTCAACCGTGAGCAGGGCTGTAAACGGAAAGTATATACTCACACCTCGGGGCTTATTTGAACTTAAATATTTCTTTTCAAGCGGGTTAGGCTTTGGAAGAGAAGAGATATCGTCGAACAGCATCAAATCCTTTATTTCTGAATTTATTGAAAATGAAAATCCGAAAAAGCCACTTTCAGATCAGAAGATCATGGATATGCTTCAAAACAGAGGAATCGACATAAAGAGGCGAACCATAGCAAAATATAGGGAGGCTATGGGGATACCATCTTCATCAAAAAGACGAAGATTTTAGAATCATCGTCTATTAATGGATATTAATATTTTGTATTAATATAAAAATAAATTACCAACTAATTTTTAATTCGTAGGAGGAAAAGAGAGAAATGGCAATTAAAATTGGTATCAGCGGTTTTGGAAGAATCGCTACAGGTGTAATTAGGGCTTCACTGAATATGCCGGAGATTGAAATCGCAGGAATTAACTACAGAAATTCCGACACTGAGTATATGGCTTATATGCTCAGGTATGATTCGACTTTCGGGAGATTTCCGGGAGAAGTAGACCACTACGAAGGTGGCATAATAGTTAATGGCAAAAAAATTCCTGTATACGCAGAAAACGATGCAAAGGATATCAAATGGTCCGAGTGCGGTGCTGAATACATCGTTGAAGGTACAGGCGCATATAACACAACCGAAAAGGCACAGGCTCACCTTGATGCCGGTGCGAAGAAAGTAATAATTTCTGCTCCTGCAAAGGACAAGACAACACCAACATTTGTAATGGGTGTAAACCACGAAAAGTACGAAAGTTCCATGGATGTCGTTTCCAATGCTTCATGTACCACGAACTGTCTCGCACCCCTTTGTAAGGTGCTCAATGACAATTTTGGAATCGAAAGCGGTCTGATGACTACAATCCATGCAGCGACATCAAAGCAGAAGGTGGTTGATGCCAGATCAAATAAGGATTGGAGAGTAGGAAGAAGTGTATTCAACAACATAATACCTACAACAACAGGTGCTGCAAAGGCTGTAGGGCTGGTTATTCCTGAGATAAACGGTTCTATGACGGGCATGGCTTTCAGAGTACCAACTGCTGATGTTTCGGTGGTGGATCTTAATGTAATTTTAAAGCAATCAACATCTATGGAAGAAATAAAGAAGGCTGTAAAGAAGGCTTCTGAAACATATCTTAAGGGAATCATGGAATATGTGGATGACGAGGTTACGTCGATTGACTTCGTTGGAGATCCTCACACTTCCATCGTTGATATCCGACAAGGTGTTCAGATGACAGATAAGTTCTTCAAGCTGATTGCTTATTACGATAATGAGTACGGATACTCAAGCAAAATACTTGAGCTGATTAAGTATATGTATTCAGTAGATAATAAATAAAAAGACTAAATAAATCATGAGAATATTGCACGAGCATGTCGTAAATGGTAGATTCCCGGGCTAATCGGGAAGTATTCGGCAAAGCTCGTGCTGTGTTTATAAAATTATTTTGACTATAAAAGTAGAAATCCGGAAATGTTACGGTTATTTAAAGGTGGAGTTATGAAAAAGACGATAAAAGATATAGCTCTAAGGGGCAAACGAACCCTGGTTCGTTGTGATTTTAATGTTCCTATGGAAAACGGTGAGATAACAGATGATACGAGGATTAAAGCTGCACTGCCAACGATCAAGTATCTGATGAATGAGGGTGCCAGGGTGATACTTATGTCCCATCTCGGAAGACCGAAGGGGGTGCCCAATAAAGAGTTTTCTCTGGAGAAAGTTGCAGAAAGACTCTCCGAGCTTCTGGAGTCAGATGTTATTTTTGCTTCAAGTGACAGTGTAATAGATGAGCAAGTAAGGAAGATAGCAGAAGGGTTAAAGGAAGGCCAGGTCATGCTTCTTGAAAATCTTCGATTCAGAAAAGAAGAGACTGATAACGATCATGATTTTGCAAAAGAACTTGCAAGTCTTGGAGATGTGTTTGTTCAGGAAGCATTCGGAACTGCCCACAGAGCGCATGCTTCAACTGCCGGTGTTGCTGAGTTCATGCCTGCTGTGAGTGGTTTCTTAATTGAGAAAGAAGTGAAATTCCTTGGAGATGCCGTTGCTGATCCAAAGCGTCCGTTTGTTGCTATTATGGGAGGTGCTAAGGTTGCAGATAAAATCAAGGTGATCGAAAATTTGCTTGAAAAGGTAGACACATTGATTGTAGGCGGCGGCATGGCATATACTTTCTTTAAAGCTAAGGGATATGAGATTGGAACATCAATCTTCGATGAAGGTGGAATTTTACTTGCCGAGAACATCATGAAAAAGGCTGAAAAGTCAGGTAAGGACCTGATTCTGCCTGTTGACATTGTAGTTGCCGATAAATTTGAAAACGATGCCGAAAAAAAAATTGTAGATTCGAAAAAAATTCCGGAAAACATGATGGGACTTGACATCGGGCCTGAGACCATAAAACTTTTTAAGAAAATTATTGCCGATGCAGAAACTGTAGTTTGGAACGGCCCTGTAGGAGTGTTTGAGATGGACAACTTTGCGGAAGGAACCAAGGCTGTTGCAAATGCTCTGGCAGAGAGTGACTGCGTTTCAATCATCGGTGGTGGAGATTCAGCGGCGGCTGTTAAGAAGTTCGGATTAGAAGGTAAGATGACACATATATCCACAGGTGGCGGAGCATCCCTTGAATTTCTTGAAGGAAAGGAACTTCCGGGTATTGCTGTCATTCAAGATGTTAACCATTGAGATTTATATTGAACCATCACAGGGACTAAAAGAATGTTACAAATAGACATTTTAATTTCTGAATTTTAATGTTGAGACTTTAAATGAGGAGTTAGTAATGAGAAGAAAATTTATCGCAGGCAACTGGAAGATGCACAAAACAACAGCAGAGGCCGGAGAGTTTGCTGAAAATTTGAAAGGGGCTTTAAAAGACAGACTTTCAAAGGGAGAGGGCGATGGGAAAACAGGTCTTCCCGAGAATATGGACATTGCCATCTGTGCTCCATTCACCCAGTTGGATACACTGGTTAAGGCATTTGAGGAATTCGGTGACTCTTCAGATATTTCTCTTACCGGATTGGTGAGAGGAACTGATCCGGGTGCTGCTTCCAACAATAGGAATGTGTTTATAGGTGCCCAAAATGTTCATTTTGAGGATAGAGGTGCCTTCACAGGGGAGATTTCTATGCCGATGCTTGAAGAAATCGGAGTAGACTTTGTCATAATCGGACATTCTGAGAGAAGACAATATTTTGGTGATACAGACGAAACTATCAACAAAAAACTAAAGCGATCCCTACAAAGCAGCAGGATAAAACCTATTTTATGTGTGGGAGAAGCCTTGAATGTAAGAGAAGCAGACGGGGAAAATTCTTTTGTTGAATCTCAAGTTGTGGCTGCCTTTGAAGGTATTGACAAATCCCTGGCAGGCAAAGTTGTAATTGCCTATGAACCGATCTGGGCGATAGGAACCGGAAAGACGGCCTCATCACAACAGGCTCAGGACATGTGCAGGGTGATAAGGAATAAAATTGCAGATCTTTATGGTAGAGATTTGGCTATGTCTCAGTATATTCTGTATGGAGGGAGTGTGAAACCGGGTAATGCAAAAGAGATTCTAAGTATGGAAGACATAGATGGTGCGCTGGTAGGCGGGGCAAGTCTTAAAGTTGAAGACTTTCTTGGAATATGCTTTGCTTATGAGAAATAATCAAGTAGGCCAAGAAGGGTTGTTTTTCAACATTTCAGGCTATACTTTTACCTGAAATTCCTTGATTTTTCACTGTACTTATGATAAACTCAAGTGGTTATAAATAAAGGAGGTAGTAATGAACACTGCACTTATGATTCTATTGGCAATTGCCAGTATAATTTTGATTATAAGCGTTTTGCTTCAATCAAGTAAGAGTGATGGACTGTCAGGTTCAATAGCCGGCGGTGCAGAGCAGCTTTTCGGCAAGAGAAAGAGTCGTGGCTATGAAGCTGTTTTGGAGAAGATAACCGTTGTTGCAGCTGTATGCTTCATCGTTCTTTCTATTGTACTGGTTGCAATATCAAAGTAATTATTTTTATTTATTTGTATGTGACGTAATGGGTTGCATTTAGAGGAGGAGAGAAAAATGGATCTAACTGTGTTGAGTTGGGCGGCTCCCGTGTCTGCCATCATCGGCCTGTTGGTTGCATTTTCTTTAGCTACATGGATTAGCAAAGAGAATGAAGGAACTGACCGTATGAAGGAAATTTCAGGATACATAAGGGAAGGCGCTATGGCTTTTTTGAGGAGGGAATATAGCACAATGATAATCGTTATCGTTGTATTGTTCCTTCTGATTGGAATCGGTCTGGGTAACTGGATCACTGCAGGGCTATACGTGCTGGGAGCACTTTTGTCTGTGCTGGCAGGTTTCTTCGGAATGAAGGTTGCTACACTTGGAAATGTAAGAACTGCATGGGCTGCTAAGGAATCAGGTATGACTAAGGCACTTAAAGTTGCTTTCAGATCAGGGGCTGTAATGGGGCTATGTGTTTCAGGACTTGGTCTTCTCGGACTTGGGCTTATCTTTGTCGTTCTTGATTTGGCTACTGTTGTAGAATGTGCTACAGGCTTTGGTTTAGGTGCTTCTTCTATGGCTCTTTTTGGAAGAGTAGGTGGCGGTATATATACTAAGGCTGCTGACGTAGGCGCTGACCTTGTAGGTAAGGTTGAAGCAGGTATTCCGGAAGACGACCCTAGAAACCCTGCTGTTATAGCTGATAATGTAGGTGACAATGTAGGTGACGTTGCAGGTATGGGTTCAGACCTTTTTGAGTCCTACGTTGGGTCTATAATTTCTGCTATTACACTTGCCGCTGTTGCTGCTATGAATTCAGGTAACATCGGCGGAACTTTTGACGAAAAGACAGCTGCTCTTTTCCCTCTTGTTCTTGCAGGTGTCGGACTTCTGGCTTCTGTCATCGGTATTCTGATGGTTAGAGGCAAAGAGGGTGGAAACCCTGCAACGGCCCTCAATATGGGTACATACGTGGCCGGTATAATCGTAATTATTGCATCGCTTCTTTTGAGTAATTACATGCTCGGAAGCATGAACTATGCTTATGCAATTATTGCAGGTTTAGCCGTAGGTATTATAATAGGCAAAATTACAGAGATTTACACATCTGCTGATTACGGACATGTTAAGAAAATTGCTGATCAGTCAGAGACAGGCGCAGCTACTACGATAATAAGTGGTCTTGGAGTTGGTATGATGTCAACCTTCTGGCCTATTATCTTCATCGGTGTTGGAATATTCATAGCTTACCAGTTTGCCGGACTATACGGTATTGCTCTAGCTGCTGTTGGAATGCTTTCAACTACAGGTATGACAGTTGCTGTAGATGCGTACGGTCCTGTTTCTGATAATGCCGGTGGTATTGCTGAGATGTCAGAGCTTCCATCTGATGTGAGAGAAATTACAGATAAGCTCGATGCTGTAGGTAATACTACTGCCGCAATAGGTAAGGGCTTTGCAATCGGATCTGCTGCACTTACAGCACTTGCTCTGTTTGCCACGTTCTCTGAGGTTGCAAATCTTGATGCGGTAAGCCTGATTGATCCTATTGTTATAATAGGTGTGTTTATCGGAGCAATGCTTCCATTCCTGTTCTCAGCTATGACAATGAACTCTGTTGGTAAGGCCGCTTTTGAAATGATTGAGGAAGTTAGAAGGCAGTTCAAAGAACACAAAGGTATTATGGAGGGAACAGAAAAACCTGACTATGCAAGATGTGTTCACATCTCCACAGGTGCTGCTCTCAAGGAAATGGTGATGCCTGGTCTCATGGCTATAATTGCACCTTTGGCTGTCGGATTTATCTTGGGTTCGGCGGCTCTGGCCGGTATGCTTGCAGGAGCACTGTCATCAGGTGTTTTGTTAGCTATCATGATGGCAAATGCAGGCGGAGCATGGGATAATGCGAAGAAGTACGTCGAGGAAGGAAACCACGGTGGAAAGGGTTCCGATGTTCATAAGGCTACAGTTGTCGGAGATACTGTAGGCGATCCGTTTAAGGACACATCAGGACCATCAATTAATATTTTGATTAAACTTATGACAATTGTGTCTGTTGTTTTTGCACCGTTGTTCGGGTCAGGCTTATTATAGAATACAAGTTTAATAATTTATAATTCGTTTAAACCATATAACAGAATGTTTTCCGGGCAGGGCTGGTTCCATTGCCAGGGGGTTATTC
>JALENW010000027.1 GCA_022766365.1 Clostridiales bacterium
AGACAGACAGACAGACAGACAGACAGACAGACAGACAGACAGACAGACAGACAGACAGACAGACAGACAGACAGACAGACAGACAGACAGACAGACAGACAGACAGACAGACAGACAGGTAATATCTAGCGATTATTTCGCTATATTGAAAGAAGCTGCGGATATTGTTGGTGCAAAAATATTTAGCAATGTTCATAAAACATCATTAAAGACGATTGCAAAATATTCTATTCAGAGAGTGTCTGCGGGAGCCTTGAATGAAAAGAACTATGTGGGAGTTGAAAATTTATTGAAGGATAAAGTGGGCAAAGTAGATTCTAGTTATGTTCCCAAAACCGGAAGTTTAATTGCTTTTAAAAAAGGAGATATTTTGATAGGAAATATACGACCGTATTTAAGAAAAATTTGGATAGCAGATATTGATGGAGGAACAAACGGTGATGTATTGGTAATTTCTATAAAAGAGAATTTTGAAAATAAAATTGTTCCAAGATTTTTGTATCAGATATTGGCTAATGAGTCTTTCTTCGAATATGATATTAAATTTTCCAAAGGAGCAAAAATGCCAAGGGGAGATAAAAAGAAAATTATGGAATATGAGTTTGTATTTCCTTCTCTACCTGTCCAAGAATACATTGTTTCTATTCTTGATAAGTTCGACGCATTAATAAATGATATTTCTCAAGGACTGCCAAAAGAAATAGAGTTAAGACAAAGACAATATGAATACTACAGGGAGAAGTTATTAGACTTTAAGAGGTGAGAAGAAAGTATGGAGGAGTACAGTTCTTTAGTAGAAATAGCTCAAAAAATTAAAAATTCCAACAAGAAAGTTACTTTATTGTACGCTTTCAATGCAACAGGAAAGACAAGATTGTCAATGGAATTTAAAAACCTTGTCAATGAGTCGAAAGATGATGAAGTTATAAAGCATGTAGTTTATTATAATGCTTTCACGGAAGATTTGTTTTCTTGGGATAATGATCTGGAAAATGACAATGAGAGAAAACTTAAAATCAATAAAAACTCCAGTTTTATTGAATTGATAGAACGACAAGGTAAAGAAAACGAAATAGCAGAGCGATTTAAAGAATTTACTTCTTCAAAGATTGAACCTAATATCAACACAAGTACTGGGGAAATTACCTTTAGTTTACCTACCGGCGACGAGGAATCAGTTGAAAATATTAAAATTTCAAAGGGTGAGGAAAGTATTTTTATTTGGTCTGTGTTTTTTGTCCTAATGGAAACAATTATAGCTGAGTTAAATATTGATGAGATTAGTGATAGAAGTACTGATGAATTTAATGCTATTCAATATATTTTTATAGATGATCCGGTTACTTCTTTAGATGATAATCACCTTATTCAATTGGCTATTTCTTTAAGGGAGGCGATAGCTAATTCAAAAGCTGTTGAATTAAGATTCATAATAACAACACACCATGCTTTATTCTATAATGTTTTATTCAATGAGTTTAAAAGCGAGAGAAGCATAAGGGATAATAAAAAAGAGTATTGCTTATTACAAAAAAATGAAAATATTTATTTAATTGATAAACAAAATGATACACCATTTGGATATCATCTGTTTATTAAAAAAATAATTCAGAAGGCAATAGATGATAATGTTGTTGAGAGATATCATTTTATGTTATTTAGAAACTTGTTGGAAAAAACAGCGTCTTTTCTTGGCTATAATAATTGGGGCGATATACTTGTAGCGGACGGTATGTCTGATGAGGATAGAAAAGCATATATTCGATTTATTAACTTGTCATCGCATAATAAAATATCAGACTTGGAAGTAAAAGATCTGAAACCGAATGAGAAAAATCTCTTAAAGCTACTCTTTGATAATTTTAAGAGAGAATACAAATGGAAGGAGTGATTTAGATGTCAGAAGAAAAAGTAAAATATAACACATCTACAATTGCTGAAATGACGAACGGAATTATTTTGGCTAATTTTGAAAAAGACCTTCAAGTTAGAGAAACTGCATATCAAAGTGAAGCTGAACTGGAAAAGCAAATGATTGAAAATTTGGTTTCTCAAGGATATGAGAGGCTTATAGTAAAGTCAAATGATGAATTATATGCAAATTTAAAAATTCAAATTGAAAAGTTGAATGGAGTTTCTTTTACAGAAGAAGAATGGGACAGATTTCTACTTGAATATTTGGATACTCCAAATGATGGGATGATTGAAAAAACACGAAAAGTACAGGAAAATCATATCCATGATTTTATATTTGACGATGGGCATTTGAAAAATATTAAAATTATCGATAAGAAAAATATTCATAATAATTTTTTACAAGTAACCAATCAGATATATGGAGAGGGGAAAAATCGAAATCGCTATGATGTAACTATTTTGGTAAATGGATTACCGCTTGTTCATGTGGAACTTAAA
Source organism: Clostridiales bacterium (assembly GCA_022766365.1). GTDB lineage: Bacteria > Bacillota > Clostridia > Peptostreptococcales > Anaerovoracaceae > S5-A14a. The sequence continues at coordinate 2,416 of JALENW010000027.1, forward strand.
AAAAGAGGAGTAAATTTGCATGAAGCCTTTAATCAAATTCATAGATACAGTAAAGAAAGCTTTAACAGCGAAAATTCATTATATAAGTATGTTCAGATATTTGTTATTTCCAATGGAACTTATACCAGATATTTTGCGAATACAGCAGCGCAGAATAAAAATAATTATGAGTTTACTTGTGAATGGGCAGATGCTAAAAACAAGGTGATTTGTGATTTAGAGGACTTCACTAAGACATTTTTTGAGAAGCGTGTCATTCTTGAAGTACTTACAAAATATTGCGTATTTGATGTTAATAATACTCTCCTTATTATGCGCCCATATCAAATAGCAGCCACCGAACGAATTTTATGGAAGATAAAATCAAGTTATGAGGCGAAAAAAGCCGGAAGACCTGAAGCAGGAGGTTTTATTTGGCATACGACAGGTTCAGGTAAGACGCTCACTTCTTTTAAAGCAGCAAGACTTGCTACGACACTTAATTTTATTGATAAGGTGTTTTTTGTGGTTGACAGAAAAGACTTAGACTACCAAACAATGAAAGAATATCAAAGGTTTCAGCCGGACAGTGTAAACGGAAGTAAGGATACAAAAGAACTTAAAAGATGTATTGAAAGAGATGATAATCGTATTGTAGTTACCACAATTCAAAAATTAAATGAATTTGTGAAGAAAAATCCTGCTCATGAAATTTATGATAAACATTGTGTTCTTATATTTGACGAATGCCATCGTTCTCAGTTTGGGGATGCACAGAAAAATATAAGGAAATCATTTAAGAAATATTACCAATTCGGATTTACGGGAACTCCAATTTTCCCGGAAAATTCTCTTGGCGGAGATACCACATCAGGCATTTTTGGGGCACAGCTTCACAGTTATGTTATTACCGATGCCATTCGTGACGGTAAAGTTTTAAAATTCAAGGTAGATTATAATAATATTACACCGAAATTCAAAACTGCAGAGAAAGAGGAAGACGAGAAGAAATTAGCTAAATTGGAAAATAAAATGCTGCTCCATCCCGAACGAATAACGGAGATTACAAAGCATATTCTCAAGGTTTTTGATACGAAAACACATCGTAATGAATTTTATGATTTGAAGCATAGAAGACTTAATGGATTTAATGCTATGTTTGCTGTGCAAAGTGTGGAAGCAGCAAAATTATATTATGAAGAGTTCGAAAGACAACAGAAATGTTTACCTGAAGAAAAGAGATTAAAAGTGGCTACTATCTACAGCTTTGCAGCCAATGAAGAACAAAGAGCAATCGGAGAAATATCAGAAGAGGATTTTGATGTTTCTGCTATGGAATCAACAGCAAAAGAATTTTTGGATAAGGTAATCACTGACTATAATAATCACTTCAAAACCAATTTTTCTACTAATGGCAATGAATTTCAAAATTATTACAAGGATTTATCACTTAAAGTAAAAGAAAAACAAGTTGATTTGCTTATCGTAGTAGGCATGTTTTTAACAGGCTTTGATGCGCCTACATTGAATACATTATTTGTTGATAAAAATCTGAGATATCATGGTCTTATTCAGGCGTTTTCAAGAACGAACCGCATACTGAACAAGGTAAAAACATTTGGTAATATTGTTTGCTTTAGGGATTTGGAAAAAGCTACGCAGGATGCAATCAAGACCTTTGGTGATGAAAACAGTGTAAACATCATTTTGGAAAAGAGCTATGAGGAGTATATTCATGGCTTCAAAGATGAAGAAACAGGCAAGGTTATTAAGGGTTACACAGATATATGTAATGAAATAATATCTAAATTCCCGGAGCCGACCGAAATTATATTAGAAGCGGATAAAAAAGAATTTGCAGAGCTTTTTGGTGATCTGCTGAAAGCTGAGAACATACTGAAAAATTTTGATGAGTTTGAAGACTTTGAAAAAATTATCTCAGACAGGCAGATGCAGGACATGAAAAGTGTCTATGTTGATATCAGGGAAAGCATCGTAAATTCAAAGCGCAATGAAAATTCCGAAGGTGATCAAGTTGATTTTTCTGATGTTGAATTTCAGATTGACTTGCTTAAAACGGATGAAATAAATTTGGACTATATTTTGGCTCTGATATTGGAAAAGTCAAAAGAAAATGATGATGTGGAAAGTCTAAAAGCCGAAGTTCGCAGGGTAATAAGGTCAAGTCTTGGTACAAGGGCAAAAGAAGAATTGATTATGGGCTTTATAAACAGCACAAGATTATCTGAGCTGAAAAATACTGATGATATTCTTGAGTCATTCTATAGTTTTGCAAAGAAAGAGAAGGAGAATAATATAATATCTTTAGTTGAAGAAGAAAATTTGAAAGAAGACTCAAAACGATTTATAGAAAAGGCGATAAGCAAAGGATATGTTGAATATGCGGGGGATGAGCTGGATCGTATTATCCCGCCGACTTCACGTAGACAGGGGGCAAGGGAAAAGAAAAAAGAATCGGTATTAGAAAAGATAAGAAAAATTGTGGAAGTCTTTGTTGGGATTTAGAATCCATTTTAAAGAAGCTGTTTTTGATTGGAGTGTGTAAATTGAAATTAGGAAGATTAGAGGAAGTTGATATTAGAGAACTCTGGAAGCATGAGCAATATGATTTTTCGGAATGGTTATCCAAAGAAGAAAATATTGAAATGCTAAGCGATGAAATAGGCTTAACATTGACAGAGATAAACAAAGAAGTCTTTGTTGGTTCTTACCGTTGTGATTTAGTTGCGAAAGATGAAACGACGGGGATTAAGGTTATTATTGAAAATCAACTTGAAGCTACTAATCATGACCATTTAGGTAAAATAATAACATATGCTTCCGGATTGGATGCAAATGTTGTGATTTGGATTGTTAAAGAAGCAAGAGAAGAACATAGAAGTGCAATAGAGTGGTTAAACAATAAGACAACTAAAGATATTTCATTCTTTCTAATGGAAATTCGTGCATATAAGATTGGTGATTCTTTGCCGGCACCTAAATTTGTGATTATAGAGAAGCCCAATGATTTTGTGAAAACAGCAAACATCGGTATAGATAGCGGAGAGTTAAGCAAAGCACAAGCTGAAAGATTGAATTTCTGGAATAGATTTAATGAAGTTTTGATTTCAAGAAATAAGCCGTTTAATGTAAGAAAAGCTACAACAGATCACTGGTATGATGTCGCACTTGGTACGAGCGAAGCACATATATCAATTACATTAGTAAATAAAACTAATAGCATAGGTATAGAAATTTACATCAATGATAATAAGGAGCTTTTTGATAAGCTGTATTCAGCGTCTGAAGAAATACAGAATGAATTGGGATTTAGTATGGATTGGCAAAGATTGGATAACAAAAAAGCTTCCAGAATCATCTATTATATTGGCGGATTAGATTTCGATAATCATGAAAACTATGACGAACTGATAAACAAAGTAATAGACAAAGTAGTTAGAATAAAGGATGTTTTTAAAAAATATGTATAGCAATAAGCAAGGAGTCGAAGATTAACTAGTGTAATGGAGTGGATACAGTATACCGAAAACCCGAATAAATAGCATCTGCAATTTAAACGGGACAAAAGACCGAATTGTGCGGATAACATGAAGTGTACTAATTCTGAATACTTCATTGAAGATACTATGAAAACTGCATTTAAAATAGATTAATAAGTTGAAGAAATCGATTATATAACGTGAGGCGGAATTGATATCCTCGATACCATTTCTATATAGAGATTACAAAATATCTGAAAAGTACTTGAATTAAGATTATAAAAATAGTATAACATATAAGCAAGTAATCGATTATAGTGGTTTAGATGAAATGGAGAAGCAGAGTGAGTATAATAAACGAAAAAATTCTGAAGGACCTAGATAAATATTTGAAAGCGAATGCAGATGAAAATGTATCGGACGAGGCTACAGAGAACTTAATTAATGAATTTATGATGAGCTATAATAATAGGATTGGATCTCCCGTGACAGATGAGCCGGAGACTTCTGATGATTATCTGGAGCTTGCATATGAGGCTAGAAACAAGAAAGAGGCTCTGAAGTTTGCAAAAAAAGCACTAGCACTTGAACCTTATAATTTTGATGCTGAAGCACTAGTCATTGAACTCAAGGCAAAAAATGAAACGGAGCTTGTTATCGGTTACGCAAAGGCAGTTCAGAAAGCAACAGAGTATATGAAAAAGGAAGGCTATTTTGAGGAAGAATATATTGGAGATTTTTGGGGTGTATTAGAAACAAGACCATACATGCGCCTTAGAGGAAGATTTACGGAAATACTCATTCAGTGTGGAAAAATGGGACAGGCATGTGAAGAATGTAGGGAACTTCTTAGACTATGCAAGAACGATAACCTTGGTATAAGGTATCAGCTTATGCATATTTATGCTTATTTTGAAAATGAGGAAGCTGCAATTGCTTTATATAAACATTTTAAATCGCATAGTGAAACTCAGATGCTTCTACCATTATCTATCCTTTATTATAAAAAAGGCAAGTATGTTAAAGCGTGGCAATATCTCCGCAAATTAAACAGTGTAAATAAAGATTTGAAGCAATTTATGCAAATATTTTCAAAAGGCATGTTTGAGGAGTTTGACGATGTTGAATTAATGGAAGGATATCGACCGGATACGATGGAAGAATTTATAATGGAATTCCGTGAAAATTTATTTCTCTTCTGCACAATGACTGCATATGCGGAATGGGCGTTACAAAAAATAAAAAAGTTGGATTAATGATTAATACAAACTATATCATAAATCAATATTATATTAGGTTAACTCTTAACTAAAGAACATATTTGCATAATTACTAAAATCATTGAGAAAAATACTGAGTATTTAATCAGTTTTAAATTTAGACACAACCGTATTTCCTTAAACGGAGAAGGGTATAAATTAACTAACCCTAATGTGCGGGATTTTTTCTGTAAATTGAGTTCTTCTGGGATGATTAAACAGCCGCTTACAGCAGTTTTCTGTAATCATACTTTTATATATTTAATAGCAAAAATAAACCGGTATTTAAAGTCGTTCGAAAAAATCCGGGTGTATACTCTTTATTTTTTTAGCTAGATTACCATCCAATCAGGGTACATGATCTTAAATTAAACATGCATTTTATTCCGGCTTCGGATTGAGATTACTCATTTTTCCAATCTCCAAAGTGCTTAGATATATGGTTTTATCAGAGCTTGTGAGCTTGGAAATACGCTTCTTTGCTTGTTCAATCTACGATAGCATGAGTTGTCCGGACCTTTTTTATAACATCTGACTGTTTTTGGCAGATTCTTCGTCTAAAATATATAAATTATCTTTACTTCATTTGCCAAGGTTTGCATGTCATTGCTTACAACATCTTTAACAAAGATAAAACGCCATATCAACTGGAATTCCAATTGATATAGCGTTTTGCAAACAAGTTTTGTCAATTATCTTTTGTTTTTCCATCTTTAAATATGCAATCTGATAAGTTTACTATCTGATTTTTCAGCACATTTAGTTAACGAATGGAATTGAAATTTTGTTTAAGGGTGCCTATAGTGAGTTATTATTTTTATGCTTCCTTAAATACATTATTGAAGCAAGTGCTGTTAAAGCGAATAATCCCAATAGTGACTGCCACGTAGTATAACCCGAATCTCCTGTCCTGATTACCTTTGCATTTTTATCATCAGCGTTCTTGTTTTTTCCTTGCTTAGGATTTCCCTTGGCATTTGCCTTCATCTGCGGATTTTTTCCTGCGTTTGCATTGTCGGTTGAAGCCTTATCCTTGAGAGAAGGTGTTTTTTCCGTATGTACTGAAGAGTTTTGTGAGTCAGACTTGTTCATGTTGTTTTCAAGTTTTTCTGAGGTATCGATTCCCGTGCTCTGTACATATTTAATCGCATACTTTGAAAAATGCGTTGTTTTGAATGTAACACTGCCATTTATGTTTTCGGTTATGCTGTCAGTGATATCGATCTTTTTGTTTTCATCGTTAATATAAAAGAGCTTGTCGACTTTTTTATCATTTTTAAATTTCAATGTTACAAGGGCACTGATATTTTGGATTTTTTGCTTTTCTCCTTTGTTAGTGAAGATGATATCATATATTTCGTCAATACCTTGGACTTTTGTATCTAATTTTTTCACTGTCACAGTAAATTCCGGAGAAATGCCCATCGCTTCTACCTTTATATTTTCTGCCTCGAAAACCACCGTCTGGCCGGCTTTTTCTTTGAGACCGGAGATAGCGTTTTCCAGGGCTTTCTTTGCCTTCTCCATTTGACTGTTTTTAACATCTCTGAAGGTTTCGGCTCTATCTTTCTTTGCCTTAACATCAGCTAATGCTTTATCCAGGTCTTTCAGGCTCGCCTCTGTGTAGCGACTTCTGTCGATGGACTCAGCTTGCTTTATCAGAGGTTCAACCTTGCTTGTATCAACAGGCTTAGGTATGAGATTCAAGTGTATCATGCTGCTCAGCTGTCTCTTGGCGGAGTCAACATCTTTTTCGGTAGCATTAGGGTCTGCCATTACTTCCTTTGCACGTTTATATTTTGTTTGGAATTCCTTGATGCCATCCTCTTTGTAATCCCCAAGAGCAATTTCCTTTTCAACCTCGGCAGCTTCTTTGAGAACGGATTCGAGACCTTTTTTGTCAACATTCGATTTAGATGTTTTTTCGCTCAAGTCGAGCTTCAACGTCACATTCTGGTAACTGATTTTAGGGGAGCCCATCCTTGCGCCAAGCTTTAATGTAAAGCTTTTTTCGTTTGTCGCATTTCTGGTAAAAATATATGTCTGGTTGTATTCCCCGTCAGTGAGTTTACGCCTTGTACCTTTCTCTTGTCCTTTTTCTATGTGCTTTACATCTTCAACTTGTGATTTTGCTCCTAAAACTTCTATAGGTTTAAATTTCAGATAGTACGTAGTTTTTCCACCAATTTCTTTTATTTGTACTTCAGGATTCAGAGCGCCGCTTGCCATAGAGGGCTTGTCTTCACTCCCGAATTCTACAAGCCGACCTTTTATTTTGTGTCGGACAACTATGTCGCTGTCTTTTTCTTCAAGGTCACTTATTGCCTCGTTGAGCTCCCTTGTTACTTCGTCAATTTTTACCTGCCTGATAGTGTTTTCCTTCGTGGATTTTTCGTAGATTTCCTTGGCTTTTGCTATTATTCCTGTCAGATTCTTGAAACTCTCCTCTGTGTAATCCGTATTTTTTAGCTTTCCGGATTTGTCCAATACGGCTTTAAGATCATTGGTTTTAACAGGGTTGAGACGAATATCACCTTTTAGGGCGGTTTTTATTGCATTTACACTTTGCTTAACTTCACTTTCTTCTGCGTCTGTGTTTTTTAGTACAAGCTTTCCTTGAGAAACAGCCGTTAACAGGTTCTTTAGAGCTTCATTTTGGACATATTCTGAAGCCGCACTTACTATTTCGTCAGCTTCCTTAATCGTTGCCATAAGAACGCTTTTATCAGTTTTATGTGTATGGGAAGCTGCCATTGTTTCCAGGAAGTTCACTACGGTTTTCTTCACATCTATAGATGTGGCTGTAGCACCTGTGATACTGTCAACCCCCCATTGGTAGCTGGTCGGTCCGGTTTGTGTCCCAACATCCATAGCTTTTACTTCTGTGAGAGTTTTACCATTATATTTTTTCAGACCACCGCCTGCAACAAAACTTGCCCAAATATTCCCGCTTGGCCCATCCACTCGAGAATTATTGTCTTCAATAGTTTTGATTGTATTGCCATCCGGCTCCATCGTAATCTTAAGGTACATTTTGTACCCATATGGACTCTCGCCTAATATTTCATGAACATTTTCTTGGTAATCTATCTTTGTGTTGCCCGTCGGTAACATTTCAGGGTAGTACATTAGAATATGCTCATTTGTTCCCTCGAAGGTAATCATTACAAATCTTATAGTGGTATTTCTATCATTTGTACGATATCTTTCAAGATTTTTGAAGACTTTTAGATCTTCTCCCTTGGATCCTTGTTTTGCACTTGCAGCTATATAGTCCGGATTTAAGGTACCGTTCTCATTTACAAGTTTATTGTCATCGCTATATGGGCTTGGTATATATTCTTCCAGAGTTCTGAATCCCAAGGTATAGACTTTTATGGAAAGTACATTTTTATTCAGATAGTTAACAACTTCATCCAGATTCCCGGTTTTATTGAAAATTCTGCCGTTGTTATATCCCCATGCGATCCCCTGAGTCTCCGCCGCATATGCGGTATTAATTCCTGTGGAAACAGGACTTTGAGGGACAATGCCGCTTATCATCATACACAATGACATTCCCACTGCAAGTCCGCCGGATATGAATCCTGATCCTAATCTTTTAAGTAAAAGTTTTTTCATAAATTCCTCCCTCTACTTTTATTGATATATGAACTACCTGTTTTGTGATATTCAAAAGTACAGGCAATTAAGTTAGCTATAACTAACTCACTGGCATTTTATATCATTTTCTATTATTTTGCAAGAAAAATTTTTCTAAAGAGCAATTCGAATTTTCACAAAAAATGAGATGCTGAATTTGACGGGCAGGGCTTACATAAATTTCCCCTCAAAGATACTAATTCAACGCAATTTATTATCAACAAAAAAACATACAATCTACATACAATCTTCACATTCGTATTGTATAATTAAAATAGTCGATTGAAAGATATGTGTAAGATTAAAGATGTAATCAATTCGGACGGCAAGGGAATAGAGGCGAATTTGGAGAAAGAAAATATGACTAGAATACTTTATCTTGAGGATGACCCGATCATTGGTACAGTGACAAATGAATATCTGAAAATGGCAGGCTATGATACAGAATGGATATGTAATGGACAAGAAGCCTTGGACAGATTTAAGTCAGATGGGAATTTTGATATAGTGATTCTCGATATCATCGTTCCGGAAATTGATGGAATCAAAGTTCTCAAGGAAATTCGCAAAATGAATCAAAAAGTCGGAATTATCATGCTCAGTGTCTTAGGAGATGAAAAAACTCAGCTCGAAACCATGGATCTTCTCTCCGATGACTATATAATCAAACCGGTGTCACCGGTTCTACTCATAAAGAGAATAGAGGCTATCATGAGGAGGATTTCGCCGAAACAAAATAGTCAAACCGATGAGCTTTCTGTGAGGGGCCCGCTGGTTATGGATGCAGAAGGGAGTCGGTTTCTGGAAGACGGAAAAGATGTCGGATTCACCATTACTGAATATACACTTCTTGAGATATTGTACAAACATCCCAAGAAAGTTTATACAAGGGAAGAATTGCTCGCAAATATATATGACCAATCGTATTACGGTAGTGACAGGGTAATCGATACTCACATTAAAAACATAAGAAAAAAATTGAAAAGAAACTATATACGCACAATGGTAGGCATAGGCTACAAGTGGAATGATGAGTATGGAGATGATTAGAGTGGTATTCGGAATTGAAGAGTTTGGAAATATAGACCGATAAAATAGGGGAGAAAAAGAAAATGAATCGAGATAAATCAGAGCGTGCAGAGACACAGAAGAAAAAATTAAAAAGTTTCTTTTATGATGTGTCATTGAGAAAGAAAGTCTTTATATATAGTGTGGGAATTGCACTGGTGTTTTCGATAGCATTTATACTTTATACAATAGGAATGCTACCGGGACTGTATGAAGAATATATGGAGAAAATTGAAATTGACGAGGCAATGACGTTTCACGAGAAGCTTGTCCGCAATGGCACCGAGATCAAACATTTAAATCTTCCATCTTCTAATATCACTGGGATTGTTTTTTCCAAGAAAGAACCGACCTTCAACATTATGGACAGTTTTGGGAAGTTCAACGTGAATATTCAGGATGAGGATATGAAAAATCTATATATGCAAGTCATCACAAAAGTTGACTCATTTAAAGGAATTGATCGGGAGAAGCTGAAGAAGAAAAATGGAAAAGACTATACTGACTTTTTAAAAATTTTTGAAATTCCAGAAGAACAGATAGATAAAGTCACCCTTAAATTTAATAATTTATTGCGAATAAAGCAAAATGGGGCCAATTCTTTTAAGCGTATGAAAGACAATCGAAATGCAACCATTGATGTTCAGTTTCCCGGGAAGAATCTCTATATAATCAAAGCAACATACAGGGAAAGAGGTGTAAGTTATATTAACAGATTAATCATAAGCGATAACGGGGACAGCATTGTCGTTACCCTTTCTTCCATGATAAGCCGAGGATTCAATCACATTGCAGAGGTTGTAGGGAAGAGTATACCTACGGTTCTTGTATTAATCGCTCTGATTTCCTATATTGCCACAGGTATTTTCTCCAGGACGATTGTTGACCCTATTATAAGTCTTCAGAAAAAAACTCGGTTGATTAGTGAAACTTCATCGCAGGTGTCAATAGCAATGGATCGTGAGGATGAAATCGGCGTTTTAAGCAGAGACATAGAGAATTTCTATATACGGCTGAAAAAACAGTACGAACTTCTCATGGAAGAGAACGAAAAAAGAGAAATCGTGCTCAGAAGTTTTTCTCACAAGCTGAAAACTCCTATTGCTGCTTCTATTATGATAATCGATGCCATGGTGGATAATATTGGGGATTTTAGAGAAAACCCCACATATTTGAAAAATCTGCGTGACAGGATTCTCGAGACCCAAGTCTCTATAGATCGTCTCCTGCGTCTTGAATACAAAACTCAGCTCAATATGAATCCTATCTCTCCCGCCGATATTTTGTTGAGTAATCTGAAAAAATATTCAGGCATGGAAAAGAACCGAAAAGTTTCTTGGAATATTAAAGGAGATTCTATATGGCAAACGGACAGGGAGATCCTTGAAGAGATTCTGGAGAATCTTGTATCAAATTGCTTCAAACATTCCAAAGAGAATTTCAATGTGTATGCTCTGATCGATGATGATAAGATAACATTGACCAACAGTCCCGCAACAATTCCTGATGATGTACTCAAAAATGCATTTGAGCCGTTTGTTTCAAGAATTTCTGAGAAGGGGAGCGGATTAGGGCTTTACATAGCAAGATATAACGCAAGGCGACTTGGGTTAACCCTAAGGATAGAAAATACTGAAGATGGCGTTAGGGTGGTTTTGGAGAGATTGAAAGGTCTGTAAATTTTATAGGTAGAGGCGGTGGATTAACAAAGCAAGGAAATGGATTTTATCTGAGAGGACATCTCAGCACTCCACTAAAAGATCTGTAATTTTACGGGATAGAAAGAAATGGTGATGATAATGCTTATAATCGATAGTTTAAAGGTTAAGTATAAAGATACAGTGGCTCTTGATGTCAAACGACCTATCAGGATAGAGCCCGGAAGTCGTGTGGGGGTAATCGGTTCAAACGGAGCAGGGAAGACAACATTAGTTAAGGCTCTGATAGGGCTTACTGACTATGAGGGAAGTTTCAGCTTAGGTGTACCAAGGGAAGACATAGCTGTACACCTGCAGCATAATATGTATCAGGATTCAGTATCTGTTAAGACTCTTATGGAGTTAATCCTGAATTCAAAACTTGAAAACCACATTCTTGCATCGAGATTGGTTGAGGAATTTTCCTTTGAACATTGCCTACACAAGAAGTTCAGCAAGCTGTCAGGCGGTGAACAGCAGAAGATGACTATGATTCTGGTACTTGCAAGGGAAGCAAAGCTTTTGTTCTTTGATGAGGTGACCACAGGATTGGATTTTCAAAACAGAGAAAATCTCATGGAATTGCTGAAAAACTGGAAGTGGCGGAAGGATCAGACTGTTATAATGATTTCACACTACTATAAGGAACTTGAGACTGTTACAGATAAGCTTCTCATTCTGGATAAAGGTCGAGTCATAGATTACGGAGATACGGATGAGCTTTTTCACAAATACTGCGGGGACTATCTGTTCATAGTGGATAATGTGAGCAAAGCTGCCGGCATCTCTAATGATGGGTATGAGGGGAAGTCTGCCGAAGAAGGGCAGATAATATTCGAGAATATCAGAGGAACTATGAGAGAGAGCATTGGAGCCGATATGTATCACGAGGGAGATGTAAGTCTGATTAACAACAATCTTATGATTAGGTCGAGAAATAAGGAGGAGTCTCGGAAAATTGCAGAGATTCTTATAGATAAAGGCTTAAATTACAGATTTACAGTACGTGACATTGAGGTTTTGTATACAGTTGCAAAGGAGCGATACTATGAACAGATTTAGTTTAACCGGAAGGCAGCTTGCCTATGAAATTGTCATAATACTCAGGAACTTTTATATCCCGTTTTTCGGCATGATTTTTCCGCTGCTCCTTACGGTATTCATAAGCAATTCTTTGAAAGATGAGGTACCGTCGGAGGTTTTTTTGCAGGTTCGGACGCAGGTAATGCTCACGATGATTCCGATGATCGGACTTAGCTCATTTTTTCTCGGGGAGATGGCGATTTTTGCCTTTGAGGTTGAGAAAAAGATTGCACAGAGACTTGAAGTTTTTGGCTTTACGAGAGGAGGAATGTTTGCAACCAAATATCTTGCTTTTCTTATTTTCACACTTTGTTCCACTGCTGTATTTCTCGTGGGGACAAAGGTTCTTTCAGGATATGAGAGCCCGACAATTCTCGGTTTCATCGAAGTTAATTTGTTGCTGTTTTTCATGGCAGGAGTGATGTTCGTGATTGCTCATTCCCTAGCTTTGGTGTTTAAATCATTCAACATTGCCTATGGTGTGGGAATGGTGATTTACTTCAGCATAATGTTCCTTTCGGGTATGCTTGGGCTCCGTACTGAAGATATGCCCGGATGGCTGAAGACTATTTCTGAATTTGTGCCGTATTCTTACGGAGATATCTATTACAACATATGGATAGGCAAATCTGTAGAGCTGTTTCAATACACTCAGGCAGTGGTATTATTCACGGCAATTGCAGCTATTTTGTACATAATTGCATCGAAACGAAAGTGGTTTTGAATATATTGTACTTCTAAAAAATAATCTTCAAATAAATTGTTGTGTAAATGTTTTCGTTAAACCATTGACAAATTTTACTAAAGTAGTAGAATGAAAGTGCAGTTTTATTCAATATTATTTTATAGGAGGTATAAACAATGAAACTCGCAGGAAAGAGGATTGTTTTAGGAGCTGCTTTCCTGTTAGCAATCGTTTTCATGAGTTATCTCATGGTATTCGCTGCTGATGGAAAGGACTACAAGCCGGCGATGTATGCTACTTTCTGGTCATTGGTTCCACCGATCGTTGCTATCGGTTTGGCTCTGATCACTAAGGAAGTGTACAGTTCGCTGTTCTTAGGTATCGTTATCGGAGGTTTGTTCTATTCAAACTTCAGCTTTGAGGGTACTGTTAACCATGTAATGCAAGATGGTATAGTTACCGTTTTGTCTGATTCATACAATGTCGGTATTCTGGTATTCCTTGTTGTTTTAGGTATTATGGTTGCAATGATGAACGCAACCGGTGGATCGGCTGCCTTCGGAAAATGGGCGGAGAACAGGATTAAGACAAGGGTGGGAGCACAGCTCGCTACCGTTGCTCTCGGTGTGCTGATTTTCGTAGATGACTACTTTAATTGTCTGACAGTAGGAAGTGTTATGAGACCTATCACGGATAAGCACAAGGTTTCCCGTGCCAAGTTGTCATATTTGATTGATGCTACAGCTGCACCGGTTTGCATCATTGCCCCTATTTCTTCATGGGCAGCTGCAGTTACCGGATTCGTTCCGGGGGAAGACGGATTTTCAGTATTCCTGAGTGCAATTCCTTATAACTATTACGCACTGCTCACTATATTCACGATGGTTATGCTAACGGTTATGAAGTTTGACTTCGGTCCTATGAGGGTTCATGAGGATAATGCTATCAACGGAGATATCTATACTACTCCGGATAGACCGTATGCTAACGTTCAGAACGAAGAGATTAAGGGTAAGGGCACTCTTATCGATCTGGTTTTGCCTGTTGTTGTATTGATTATTCTTTGTGCACTTGGAATGCTTTATACCGGCGGGTTCTTTTCCGGTGAAAACTTCGTAGTTGCATTTTCTAAATCGGACGCTTCTGTGGGTCTGTCTTCAGGTAGCGTAATTGCTTTAATCCTTGCCGTTGCATTCTACTCGATCAGGAGAGTAATCAGCTTTACTGATTGTATGGCTTGTATTCCGGAAGGGTTTAAGGCGATGGTTCCTCCAATTTTGATACTGACATTTGCTTGGTCTTTGAAAGCAATGACAGATAGCCTTGGAGCTGCTCCTTATGTGGCAAACTTTGTAGAGCAGAGTGCAGGATCTTTCATAAACTTCCTGCCGGGTATAATCTTCCTTATCGGTGTTGCGCTTGCATTTGCAACCGGAACATCCTGGGGAACATTTGGTATCCTTATTCCTATCGTTGTAGCTATATTTGAGAACAGCGACCACACCATGATGATAATCTCTATTTCAGCTTGTATGGCCGGTGCTGTTTGCGGAGACCACTGCTCGCCAATTTCTGATACGACTATCATGGCTTCTGCAGGTGCTCAGTGTAACCATATTAACCACGTTAATACTCAGTTGCCATATGCAATGATGGTTGCAGCTGTTTCCTTTGTAAGTTATGTAATTGCAGGATTTGTGAAGACTATAGCTATTGCTCTTCCTGTTTCCTTCCTGCTTATGTTTGCTGCATTGTTCCTGCTGAGAATGAAGTACGGAAAGGAAAAGGAATAAACTCCTCCGAACTTATTCAGGAAGTATGTGCCGGATACGGCGTAGGCCGAGTTTTATTTAAATAAGTTAACAGAAACCACCGAAACTCCGTTATGGATGTTGTCGGTGGTTTTCATTTGTAATTGTTATGGGGAAGTTCACATTATCGACGTATAGGACAAAACAATTAAAAATATTTTTGAAGTGGCTCTTTAGCAAACAGATTCAAAAGGATATGCAGGGAGAAGGTAGAACTTTTGGGTGTAATACATCATAGTTTTGGAATATATGGCCGATGCCTCCTAAAGTTGAAGAAGTAGGAGATGTACTTTTCATAGATGGAATATATATAGCAAGAAAAGCATGTGTGCTAATATGCTGTGATAGAAAGCATGTGCTCGGATGGTATTTATGTAGAAATGAGCATTCAGGAGCTTGGAGACCACTAATGAGCCGCATTTCGGAGCCTGAGGTTGTGGTATCTGATGGTGGCAGCGGATTTGCAAAAGCACTGAAAAGTACTTGGAAGAACACAAAACATCAGAGATGCATATTTCATGTATTTTGTCAGGTAAGACGATATACTGCACATAAGCCTAAAACAGCAGCTGGAATTAAATTATATTCTCTTGCCAAGGACTTGTTCTATATTAATTCTAAAGAGGAATCAAAAGAATGGGTTGATAGGGTTTTACACCGGGTACTTGAATATCAAGAATTTTTATATCAAAAATCAAGAGATGAATATGGAAGCTTAAGATATATTCATGAAAGATTGATAAAAGCAAAAAAACCAATTAATAGACTACTCAGAGAAAATACTATGTTTACTTATCCGGATGATAAATTAAGGATGGAGTTTGAAATACCGGCTATAAACAAATGCTATAGAAGGAGGGATAAACCCACAACTAAGGAAAATTCTTAGAGAACATAGAGGCCTATCAGCAGAAAGGAGGCTCAAAGCAGTTTTCCGGTGGTGTTATATGCATCAGCCTAAACCACTTTCAGCCTCGGAAATTCTAAAAGTAAAACTTGCAGATAAAAGTATATCGGAGATATATGATAGTCTATCGGCTAAGAAGAAAATAGAAAATTCTATCCCTCAATGGGGAGATGCAATCCTACGGAGTGAGCTCCATAGATATGATAAATTTCCTACTTGTTGGGGTTAGCCATCAACACATTTTGTCCTATAAGTCTGAAAACTACGCATTTTCCATGGTTGCTTTCTTTGTTATTCAGTATGCGACAAGTGATATTAGAGTAAAAATGCTAATTCTACTATATTGTATCTAGTGATGGGCCACATCTCTGCTCTTGAGCATTATGACTGTGTCTCCCTCCTTGACAGAGGCTTCACCACTTGGAATGACAATTTTCCCCTCTTTACTCTGAATCATAACGATAAGAGAATTCGATTCAAGGTTCAACTCATTAAGTTTAGAACCGAGCCAAGGATGATTTGAAGAAATTTTAAGTTCCACCAGGTCCTGTCCTATGGGATCAAAATATGACTCACCACCTACGACGATAGTGTCACCTGCCATGATAACAGTTTCCCCCCGCGGGATAATTGTTTTGTTGTCACGAATAATTTTTGCTATGATAAAATCAAATGCCAACTTCATTTCTCGAATTTTCTTCCCCACAAGGATGCTGTTTTCAGATACTGCTGAGGTTATAAATCCAACATCAGATTTATTTTGATAGTAATTGAAAGTCTTCAGTACGGTGTCATTTTCGTCAACCATATCAAGCTTTCTGCAAAAGAAAGGCAGAAGGCCGCCTTGTATCAGCTGAGAAAGCAGACAGATACCAAAAACGATGTGAAATATATCGGCTGTGACAGGCGCTCCGGAATTTACCACGACAATGGCAAACGCAATTGCGGCGGCTCCTCTGAGACCGGCAAGTGAAAGGATGAATAACTGCGCATAATTTGATCTGAATGGCCTTACCAGGAGAAAAACTGCCAGAGGTCTGGCAACAACAGTGAGGAATATTGCAGCGATAACGGACATGGACATTGCCCCTTTCAGCCCACTAAGATCCGAAAGAAGTCCCAGCAGATAAAACATTCCTATTTGCATTATATTTGTGAAACCGTCGAAGAAAAATACAATATCCCTTTTGCCGATAAACTCATGATTTCCTATGTATATGCCCAATATATATACCGTAAGGTAGCCATTCCCTCCAAGAAGTGTTGAAATTGCAAAGGATAGACAGACTACAGCGAGGATGAAGACTGTGAAAAGTCCATCTTGAGAAAAACTGAAGAAATTGATCACCTGTTTGATTAGATAGCCTGCGAGAAATCCTATTGCAACGCCGAATACCACCTGAGTGAGTATGAGCAGGGGAATGGAAATGGAACTTTTGGAAAGCAATGTTATGAATATTATGGTCATGGTGTAGGCAGTCGGGTCATTGGAGCCGGATTCCAGTTCAAGAATAGGTGCCGTCTGATACTTGAGATTCAGATTCTTTGACCTTAAAACAGAGGAAACAGAAGCGTAGTCTGTGGAGGCGACAACAGATGCCAAGAGCATACCTTCAATCCAACCCAGGTGGAAAACATAGTGAAAGAAAACTCCACAGAACCCGGCGGTCAGGATTACTCCAAGGCTTGCCAGGAGGGCGCTTTCCTTGAATGCAGGCTTTGCCATCTTCCAGTTTGTACCAAAACCACCATAAAACATAATAATCATAAGTGCTACCGTGGCGAAATGTTCAACAATTTTGTAATTGTCAAACTGATACCCTGAGGCGGTTGTAATCATTCCCATTACTATGAAAAACAGCAGAGACGGCAAACCTATTTTGTCTGAAAATCTTACGGCAACAAGGGCCATCAACAGAACAAGAGAAACTAACAGTAAAATCATTTAAATTATGCTCACCTTTCCAATAATCAGAACTATAACTGTCCATGACAACAACTGAGATATACAACGGTTTTCATATTCTTTTCAATGTAATAAAAATATATTTAAAGTATAAACCATATCGTCGGGAGACTCAAGTGTGGTATAATAAATGCATGAATACACTTACCAAGGACTTTACTAAGGGAGATATTGCGAGACCTTTGATTCGCTTTTCGCTCCCTTTAATTTTCGGGAACCTTTTGCAGCAGCTCTATAACGTGGCAGATACTCTTATTGTGGGAAGAACAATAGGTAAAACTGCCCTTGTTGCAGTGGGTTCTTCCTTTACTCTGATGATACTTTTGACTAGTATAATATTAGGACTCTGCATGGGAACCTCTGTTGTGTTTTCCAATTTTTACGGTGCAGGAAATTATAAATTGTTAAGGCACTCCGTTTTTAATTCATTTGCATTCATAATGTCCGTATCCTTGGTTGTAAATTTTGCGTCGTTTTTGCTCGTAGAAGTCTTCATAAAGCTTCTACAGATTCCCCCTGAGGCTGCCGACGATACGCGTGATTATCTGAATGTGATTCTTTTTGGAATGATATTTGTGGCAATTTATAATTTTGTGGTTGCGATTCTAAGAAGCATCGGGAATACCGTGGTGCCTCTTATTTTTCTGGCGATATCAACAATTCTCAACATAATATTGGATCTTTTATTCATTCTTAAGTTCGGTATGGGCGTCAAGGGGGCTGCATGGGCGACAGTTACAGCACAGATGACATCTTGCGTGGGAATTTCAATATATTACTTTGTTGCATCAAAACAGTTCATACCGAGGGGAGATGAGCTTCATTTTGATAAAGATATTCTTAAGTTGGTGTTTGAGAATTCTGTTCTCACGTCAATTCAGCAGTCGGTTATGAATTTCGGAATTTTGATGGTTCAAGGGCTTGTGAACAGCTTTGGAGTATATGTGGCTGCGGCGTTTGCTGCCGTTACAAAGATAGACGGATTTTTCTACATGCCCTCGCAGGAGTTCGGTAATGCATTTAGTATATTCGCTGCTCAAAACTACGGTGCAAAGGATATGAGCAGAGTTAGGGAAAGCCTCAAAAAGGCACTGATGATTTCCGCAGTGTTCTGCATGACCGCTTCTGTATTCGTCTGGGTTTTTGCAAGGAATCTTATGATGTTTTTCGTGGAGGGTGAACAGGAAATCATCCGAATAGGTGTCAGCTACTTGAGGATTGAAGGTGCTTTTTATATCGGCATAGGTTTTCTTTTTATTTTATATGGTCTTTACAGGGGTATACTCAAACCTCAGATGTCCATCGTTCTCACCGTTTTATCCCTGGGACTCAGGGTTGCTCTGGCGTATATAATGAGCTCTTTTATGGGGGTTGAAGGTATCTGGTATTCGATTCCTATTGGCTGGGCGGTGGCAGATGCTGTAGGCCTCGGATATTTTGTCAAAATTAGGAATAGAATCTAATGCTTGTGTGAAATGTGATTTATTTTGCAAATCAGATATGAAAGATAATATGAAGTGACCTCACGTTTGTAGATACGTGGATTTACCTGTATACTTGAGTTTGAACAAGAACAAAGGTAACAGGGATTACCACATACAAAGGAGGCCACTTATATGAAAAGAATAATACGAATCGG
>JALENW010000005.1 GCA_022766365.1 Clostridiales bacterium
TGATGAAAGGGAGTTACTAATTACTGCTAAGGCTCGTATGGTAGGATATTTTATTCAAACAGTTTTATTGGGAATAGTTTTTTTTCTATTAACTTTTATGGGATATTTAAATAAAGCTTCAGGATTTTCTATAATCGGAGTTATTTTGATAAGTGGTATTGTGTCATGGATTTATGATTTATATTTACGAAAAGTAGAATAGATAATAAAAAAATAATATTTTTTAAAAAACAGTAAATTGTAGGTTTACTGTTTTTCTTTGCCCAAAAGTTAAAATATCCTACAGGAAAAAGCATCCATAAATATAAAAAGGTACTTGACAAAACGCTTCATGGGGCGCAATAGAAGTGAAGTTAGGAAATAAAGCAATTAAAGGAGATGAGCAAAGCCTTGTTAAACTGGCGAATAAAGTAGATAAAGACCCAATGAACGTGCATTCATTTTTGGCTGTTGTAACAGGAAACGGCTATGCATATGGGAGGAAAGATGGCATTTATGTCATTCCGATTGAGTGTTTGAAAATTAGGCCATTTTGAAATTAATCAACGGATGACAGCAACCGACTAAACCATCTGCTGCAAAAATATTTGCGCAAATTCCAAATTTATGATAAAATGATAACGCTTTCATTGAAAACTTTAACAAATAAACAAAACGGAAAAATCAGGATATTTGGAGAGATCATATTGCCACATTCAAAACCAAAAGATGCAAAAAAACTTGCACTACTTAGAAATAAACTGGATAAAAGCGATTATATTCAATTAATAGAACAATTGATTTCAATGGTGGAAGAGGGCGTTTATATCGTTGATAAGGAAGGCACGGGACTTTTTTATAATGGTCCGATGGCGCAGATTGAGAACGTAAATATTGAAGATGTTCTCGGCAAAGAATTTCAGCAGGCTTTCCCGGGTGTGGCTTTGAAAGACAGCACGCTGTTTAAAGCACTGAAAAAAAACGAATGCAGCAAGAAGAATCAGCAAGTCTATATAAACTTAAGAGGCAAACAAGTTTCTACGAATAATATGACAGCTCCTGTTTTAAATAATGGCAAAACCGTTGCAGCCGTAGAGATTGCAAAGGATATAACCAATATTGAGGAACTGAGCAATACTATACAAGATTTGAGGCAGGGAGATGCAAAAATCAAGGAAGGCATGAATGGCAGCAGAGCCAAACCTAAGATGAAGCATTACCGTTTCGAAGATATAATAGGGCAGAATCAGGGATTCTTAAAAACGGTGAATATGGCAAAAAGAGCGGCAGAAAACGATGCCACTGTATTTATTTACGGAGAGACAGGAACAGGGAAAGAACTGCTTGCACAGAGTATCCATTATGATGGTGCGAGGAAGAATGCTCCTTTCATGGCTCAAAACTGTGCCGCACTTCCGGAAACTCTCCTTGAGGGTATTTTGTTTGGAACCTCAAAGGGAGGTTTTACGGGAGCAGTTGACAGAGCGGGACTCTTTGAGCAGGCCAGCGGTGGAACACTGCTTCTTGATGAGATAAGTGCCATGCCTTACGATCTGCAGAGTAAACTCCTCAGAGTCCTTCAGGAGGAGTACATACGGAGGATCGGCGGTACTGAAGAGATCCCGATAGACGTTCATATAATTGCAACTGTAAACGAGCCACCGGAAGAACTTATAGCCGGTGGTAAGCTCCGAAAGGATTTATATTACAGGCTTAATGTTGTTAATATAAATCTTCCACCCCTAAGGGACAGAAAGGATGATATACCTCTTCTTGTTGATGCTTTTCTGGATAAACATTGTAAACGCTTCGGCAAAGAGCTTTGGATGGTTACGGACGAGGTTATTAAAACCTTGCAATCATACAACTATCCGGGGAATATTCGAGAACTCGAGAACATTATCATGCAGTCGGTTGCGCTTGCGGGAAACGAGCACGTGCTCACCGGTAAGCTGCTCCATATGCCCATGGGCATCAAACAGGCGGGGGATATAGCAGGAGAATGGGATGGTACCCAGCCACTTGATGTTTATCTGGGGAATGTTGAGAAAGAGCTTATCAGACGTGTTATGATTGAAGAAAGCGGTGTGGTTTCAAGGGCTGCAGGCAAACTTCAAATCAAACGGCAAACGCTGCAGCATAAACTTAAGAAATACAATATGAAGCAAAGTTAGACTTTTGGTGATTTTTTAGGAAAGGGTTGAATACAATAGAAGGTAATCAAAATTAGAACAATGAGGAAAGACACGTGGTTGGCTGCAATTTAAGCAAAAATATTTGCACAATAATGCAAAATATTTTGCAAATCTGGTTGCTTCGGATAACAAAAAGTGTATACACCTTCCGAATGGTTTGTGAGTGAAATGCATAACACGAGCACCATTTGTAGAAACAAACAATTAACTTCTTTTAAATTGTAAGTCGGACCAAAAAATAAGAAGCTGACCAGGACAAAAAATAATCTTTTGTTTAAAGGTATAATAATGACTTTATGGCACGATGATTGCTATAAATATATGATGGTATGTCTTTGGACGAGCCATTTGAGAACTATTTCTAAAACTTTCTAATAAATAGGAAAAGGAGATTTAAAAATGAAGAATGTAAAAGTAATTCTTTGGGGACTAGGCGCTATGGGCGGCGGCATTGGTAAAATGCTCACTAAGAAAAAAGGTGTTGATATCGTTGGAGCTATCGATATAGGTGACAAGGTTGGCAAAAGCCTTTATGAGGTGGTTCCCGGAATTGAAAGGGGCGATAGAGAAGATGTCATCGTCGGTTCACCTGAGGATGTTATCAAGGAAGGATCAGCTGACGTTGTAATCGTTTGCACTAACTCTTTTACAAAGGACGTTTTCGACAAACTTGTTTTCGTAATGGAAAGAGGAATCAATGTTATCACTTCTGCTGAAGAGATGGCTTATCCGCAGGCACAGGAGCCTGAACTGGCTAAGAAACTTGACGAGTGCGGCAAGAAAAATGGAGTTTCTGTTCTTGGAACAGGTATCAATCCCGGACTTATCATGGACCTTCTTGTAGTTCTATGGACGGGTGCTTGCGAGACAGTTGACCATATTGTATCAAGAAGAGTTAACAGTTTGTCACCATTTGGGCCTGCAGTAATGGAAGAACAGGGAATCGGCATGGAGGTTGAAGAATTCAACAAGAGAAAGGCTGATGGAACAATGGCAGGGCATGTTGGATTTGCTGAGTCTGTTGGAATGATTGCTGATGCTCTCGGCTGGGAACTTTCCGATTTTAAACAGGATATGGAGCCGATCGTAACTGATGTTGACAGGAAATCACCTTACGGATTTGCTAAAGCAGGCCAGGTTGCCGGCGTTGCAATGAAAGGTTGGGGCTATGTTGACGGTGAGATGAAAATCGAAATGGATCACCCACAGCAGATCGAGCCTGAGCAGGTTGGAATCCACACAGGTGACTACGTTGAAATCAAGGGAAATCCTCCGGTTAACATGGCAAACACGCCTGAAATCGAAGGGGGAATCGGTACAATGGCAATGATAATGAACTGCATTCCACACGTAATCAACGCAAGACCGGGTCTGAGAACTATGCTGGATATTCCGGTACCTAGAGCAATCATGGGCGACATGAGACATATGATTGAAGAGGACTGCAAGCTGGTTAAATAGTTAGCATATAGACAAAGGAAATGATAGTTAAGCCGACATTCGGGATAACGGAGGTTAGGACTTAGAGAACAGAATATCTGACTGACGCGCCGAGTATTCAGGCTGTATTAGACGGTCAAGGAACTTGGCATTGGAGAATCATGCATTGGAAAGCCTCGGTGCGGCGGTTCGGTTTTCTTATTTGGTAAATTAAAACGATAATGTTTAGGAGATTAAGGAGAGAATAATGGCAAAAAAAGGCGATTGGGTAAGAATCCACAGCATCGTCCTCAAATCTAACGAGAGAACTGCCAAGATTCCTGCAGACACCCAGAAATGCGATCTGGAAATGTGGACGAAGGGATTTCTGACTGAAGATGCAGAAATAGGTGACGAAGTTACAGTTATTACCGCATCAAGCAGAAAGGAAAAGGGAAAGCTTATAGAGGTTAACCCATACTATACTCACAGCTATGGAAAATTTGTTCCCGAAATTGTAAAAATTGACAAGCAGCTGCGAGAAATCATGGATTTTGGAGGTGACAAATAATGACATTGGCTAAAGACTATGATTCCGTAATGGGAAGATCTAATGATATAATGAAGGAAGCTCTGGGACTTGATTACAATGAGTTTGAGCAGGGTGGCATTAAATTCGATTATGAAGCTCTGATGAAGTCCACAGGATACACTTTAGATGAGGTTGCTAAGATACAGGCAAAGACTGCTGTCGGCAACACACCTCTTATCGAGCTCAGAAATTTGTCAGCATTAACCAGAAAATACGCAAAGCCGGGTTATGGTGCAAGAATTTTTGCAAAGGACGAGGCGGCAAACGCTTCAGGAAGTTTCAAAGCGAGAAGAGCTGCCTGTGCGGTTGCTCATGCAAAGAAGCTGGGATACAAGGGCGTTATCGCTGCCACATCAGGTAATTATGGTGCTGCGGTTGCATCTCAGGCAGCAATGCAGGGGCTTGAGTGCATCATAGTTCAGGAGTGCTATGACTCTCACGGAGTTGGCCAACCTGAAATCGTAGAGAAGGCGAGAAAGTGCGAAGCCTATGGAGCAGAAGTAATTCAGCTTACAGTTGGACCTGAACTTTTCTATACATTCTTGTCAGTTTTGGAAGATACCAAGTATTTCAATGCATCACTTTACTCACCATTTGGTATAGCAGGTGTGGAAACTCTCGGGTACGAAATTGCAACTCAGTGTCGCGAACTTATCGGTAGGGATCCTGACATGGTCATTTGTACAAATGCCGGCGGCGGAATGATGACAGGTACTGCAAGAGGTCTGATCAAGGCAGGGGCTGTTGACACCAAGCTTGTTGCTGCATCTATTGACCTGACAGGTCTGCATATGGCCTCAGACGAGCAGTTCAACAAGAAGTCTTGCACAACCGGACACACAGGATTTGGCGTTCCTTATGCAACAGATCCTGACCACTCAGATGTTCCAAGAAGTGCTGCCAGACCTTTGAGATACATGGACAGATATGTAACCGTTACTCAAGGTGAAGTTATGTATATGACAGAAGCTCTTGCAAATCTTGAAGGAATAGAGAGAGGCCCTGCCGGAAATACAGCACTTGCCGCTGCATTTTCACTAGCTAGAGAATTGCCTGAAGATGCTGTAATCGTAATAAGTGAAACTGAGTATACCGGTGCAGGAAAACACATCCAGCCACAGCTTTCTTTCGCAAGAGACAACGGCATCGAAATTAAATTCGGAATTCCTCAGGAAGAGGATAAACCTGGTGTAAATATAGTTCTTCCAAAGGATCCGGGTTTTGTACAACATAAGGATGCAGATCTTGACCACTTCAGGAAGAGACTTATTACCAAGGCCGTTCAGAAGGCCGGTGTAGATCCAAAGGATCTCAAGACAGATGATTTTGAGTTCTTAGCAGCTGAAACTAAGACAGACGAGGCTTTTGTTAAGGAAGCACTTGGATTATAAAGATGATGGTTAATGTTTATTAATAAGGAGACTAAAGAATGAAAAGAGAAGACGATTTTCAAGAAAGGCGCAAACACATTGCCAATCTTACCGACCAGGAGCTCTATGATCGCTTCTGGGAGCTTACTGCTCAGGTTGTAGATCCCCTGTTGGAGATGGGTAGAAAGAACACTACTCCGTCCGTTGAGAGAGCTGTTCTTTTGAGAATGGGAATTTCTTCCCTTGAAACTCAAAAGATCGTAGAAGGATGCATGGATAAAGGGCTTATGGGAAAAGGAGCCGGTCATTGCGTTTACAAGTTGTCCAAGGAATTGGGAATATCCATTCCTGAAGCCGGCACTATGCTTGCTGAAGGAAAGGGCTGGGACACTGTTACAGCAGCTTTCAAAGGAGGTAAGAAGTAATGGCAGATATGATTCTTAAGCGTAACGAAAAAATCAATATTAAAGAAATCCTCAAAGACCTGGATAAATATGAACCTAGGAGAAGAGGATGGCACTGGAGAGAGCCTGCTCCAAACCTGAAGATGTACGAATTCACTTATAAGGATGTTTCAAAACCTTTGAAAAACTATGTAGGATTGCCACCTGCTAAATTTTTCGATAACATCGACCCTCAGCCGTTGCCTGTAATCACAACTGAGATTGCATCAGGTCGTTTTGAGGACGATATCCGAAGAATGAGAATGACGGCATGGCATGGTGCTGATCATATAATGGTAATCAGACACATGGGACAGTCTCATATTGACGGTCTGATGGAAGGTACTCCACAGGGTATCGGTGGTGTTCCTATCACAAGAAAGCAAGTTAGAGCTCAGCGAAAGGCACTTGATTTGATTGAAGATGAAGTTGGTCGTCCAATCAACTATCACTCCTATGTATCCGGAGTAGCAGGACCTGACGTTGCTGTAATGTTTGCTGAAGAGGGCATCAACGGTGCTCACCAGGATCCTCAGTATAATGTGCTTTACAGAGATATCAACTGCGTAAGATCTTTTGTAGATGCTTGTGAATCCAAGAAGGTTATGGCATGGGCAGAGATTCTTCAGATCGACGGCGCTCACAATGCTAACGCAACTGCAAGAGAGGCATGGAAGGTAATGCCTGAGCTGATTGTACAGCATGCTATCAACTCTCTGTTCTCAGAGAAGGTTGGTATCAAGCCTGAAAACATCAGCTTATCAACAGTACCTCCAACAGCTACTCCTGCTCCTTGTATGTACTATGACCTGCCGTACGCTGTGGCTTTGAGAGATTTCTGTGACAGATATAAGATGAGAGCACAGCAGAACACCAAGTATATCTGTTCATCTGTAAGAGAGGCTACTGTAACTCACGTAATGAATATGGTTATCTCTAAGCTGACAAGAGCGGATATCCAGTCGACTATTACACCTGATGAAGGAAGAAACGTTCCATGGCATATCTACAACGTCGAAGCTTGTGATAATGCTAAACAGGCACTTATTGCAATGGACGGACTGATGGAAATGGTAGAACTTAAAAAGGACGGACCACTTCCTGAAGCTGTAAGAGACATTAAGGAGAGAGCAACCCTGTTCATGGAAGAAATCATCGAAGTTGGTGGATACTTCCAGGCAGTTCAGGAAGGCTTCTTCGTAGACTCAGCTAAGTATCCTGCAAGAAACGGTGATGGTATCGCAAGGAAGATTGAGGGTGGTATAGGATATGGATTCATTTTCGAAAGAGATGAAGACTACATGGCTCCTGTAACAGCTCACTTTGGATACAATAATGTTGAGCAGTATGGCGGAGACCCTGAAAATCCATCAGCTTTAATCGGTGGATGTACTTTTGAAGACAGAAGCAAGATTGTATACATTGATGAACTTGATGAGGATAACGTAAACACAAGACTTGCAAAAGTTGCTAAGTACCACGATGGAGAGGCTATTATCCCTGAAGTTGAGTGGTGTGGTGACGGAATCATACTTCTTACAATGATGGTTCCATCAGAGAGGAGAATGGCAGAGGCTGTTGCTCTTGAAATCGGTAAGAAACTCGGACTTGAAAACTGCGAGGTTACTTCTAAGGAAATCATGCAGGATGCTGAGGGCACAAGAATTGAAATGAAGGGTAAGGTACCGTTTGATATCGATCCGTCAACACTTGAAATTCCGTCGGAACCATTCAGACTTGATGATGCTACTCTATTTAAAGAAATTGAGGAACACCCTATAAGAGTCGTTTGCGGAACCGTTGGAGAAGACGAACACTCTGTAGGTCTTCGTGAGATCATAAATATCAAGCACGGCGGTATCGAAAAGTGGGGTGTTGAGGTTCACTACCTCGGTACATCTGTTCCTGTTGAGAAACTTGTAGATGCTGCAGTAGAGCTCGATGCTGATGCAATTCTTGCATCCACAATTATCTCTCACGATAATGTTCACTACAAGAACATGAAGAGAATTAACGAGTTGGCAATAGAAAAAGGTATCAGGGATAAGGTAATGATCGCTGCAGGCGGAACACAGGTTGTTCCTGAAGAAGCGGTTAAGACCGGTATTGATCAGGGATTCGGAAGAGATTCCCACGGTATTGATGTTGCAACATTCCTGGTTGAAGAGGGCAGAAGACGTCGTGGCGAAAAGACCTTCGAACAGATCCAGAGGGAAAAGGAAGCCATGGAAAATGCCGAAAACCAGTAAGTGGTGAACGACTGAAGACGCTTCAACCGATATCCGGACATATGGAATATGACTAATCTTATTTGCTAACGCATAATATATGAGAACAAAACAGTCGTCTGTCGGGGGTATACTTCGGAGGCGGCTGTTTTGCATATATGAACTAAAGGAAAGATAATTAGGAGGAAAAATGGATTACAGGAAATTTGGGAATACTATAATAGCCAGATTTGACAAAGGTGAAGAGATTTTTGCAAAAGTGAAGGAGGTGGCACTAAAAGAAAATATTAAGCTCGCAAGCATTGAGGCCCTGGGAGCAACAGACGATTTTACAGTTGGAGTTTTTGACGCCAAGAAGGGAGAATATGTACCTAACAGTTTCACCGGAGCTCATGAAATCGTATCTCTGCACGGGACTATAACGACAAAAGACAACGAGTATTATTGCCATCTACATCTCAGTGCCGGAGATAATAAGGGGAATGTCGTGGGCGGACATCTTCAGAGAGCTATCATAAGTGCTACATGCGAAATGGTGATAAATGTAATTGATGGAAAAGTTGAGAGAGAGTACAGTGAAGAGGTAGGAATCAATCTTTTAAAATTTATATAAAATGTGGTGAAGCAAAACCTAACTTTTAAAAGAAATTCAGAATTGATATAGGATAATGACTTTTAAATTTAATGGAGGAATGTTACACTTATATCAAGTTACTTATTATAAAATTATCAAAAATTTCCAGGAGGGTAATATACAATGCGAATCAAAAGATTTTTACCTGTTTTGCTTGCAGTGATGGTTGTTCTTGGCTACTCAGTGCCTGCCATGGCATGTACCGGCCTATATGTCGGCGGTGATTACAGTCAGAACGGAAGCACATATTTTGGAAGATCAGAAGATTTGGAAAACAACGGGATTAAGATTTTCGGAGTACAGGAGGCAAAGGATTGGCCTGAAGGGACGGTTTATACGGATAATGATGGTTTCTCCATGCCGATGCCTACCCATACATTCAGGTATTCTTATATGAGAGACTCGAAGAATTTTACACCTGCTCCAACTGATAACAAGGGGAATGTTGCAGGACAGGCCTATGGAGAAGTCGGAATGAATGAGAAGGGCGTTTCTGTTTCTGCAACCGTCAGCACACGTGCCGGTGTTAAGGTTGTCGGAAATAAAAAAGCCGGAATTACAGGAGCGGACCCCCTTGTTGACGGAGGGATAACCGAAATTTCTCTAGGGAGTATACTTCTTGGAATTTCCGAGTCGGCAAGAGATGGTGTTGAGAAATTAGCAGCTATAATTGATAAATATGGTGCCGGTGAGAACAATTCGCTTATGATAGGAGATACTAACGAGGTATGGTATGTGGAAATCCTGAGCGGGCACCAGTATGCAGCTGTCAGGATGCCGGCAGATAAGGTCTCTGTGCAACCGAATATGATTCTCATGGGAGCAATCGATGTTAATGATAAGGAAAATGTTATCGTTTCTCCTAATCTTGTAAAACTTGCCGAGGATAACGGTTTTCTCGTTAAAGATGAAAGTGGAAGGATAGATGTTGCTTTAACTTATAGAGGTACTATAGTAGAAAGTCAGAAGGGAAACGGCAACCTCACACGTTACTGGATGGCAGGGAATTATCTAAATTCGGCACTATTTGCCAATGAATCTTTGGAGAGCTTCAGAGGAGAGGGAAATCAGGTTAAGCTTTTATTTGATGCTGATAGAAAGCTTACGACCGCAGAAGTTCTCGGAATTCTGAAGCAGAGAGGAATCGGAACCAAGTATGACCACACAAAGGATAATAGCATATATCCTGTAGGCAATGAAAACCAAATGGAAGTCCACGTATTTGAGAAACGCACCAATAAACCTTTAGAGCTTACAACTGTGCAGTGGCAGGGAATGGCAGATGCACCATACACGATATTCATTCCTTACTATACGGCATTGATGTCAAAGGTGAACCCTAAGTATGAGGAAGATGGAAACAAGACCTACATAGACGGCTCAATCCATTGGCTATTCAATGATTTGAATGACTTGTGTATGCAGAACTACAGCCCTCAGCTTGAGAAGGGTGTGAGAGAATATCTGGATCTCATTCAAAACAGTCTTATTGAGCAGCAGGTGGAACTGGATGTCCATATGCAGAATGAGCTGGCCAAGGGGCATGATAAAGCTCAGGCAGAGGCAAACAGACTCGGCATAGAGATTTCTGATCAAGTGTACGATCTTGTTAAGACTCTTAGAGATGAAGTTAAGGCGTATATTAACAATAATGATACATCCAAGGAATTTGTAGCTTCAGGATTCACATCAAATCTTGTACCTAAATACAATTTCATTAAGGAGAAGCCTAACGGAAAGGCAGAGATAGAAGACAGTGATGATAGTACGAAAACTTCTGGTGATGTGACACATGACAATGTCACAAATAATCATGATAAGAAAAATGTTAAAACAGGTGACAGGGCGCCAATAACTATTCTCATCATAGTGGTTGTAATTGCTGTAATTGCACTGATAGTAACGCTTATCAAGAGAAGAAAATGAGAAGAATAAAGGTTCAATAGGGAAATTCGCTTTTAATAATGAATGTTAGGAAGGGATTGAATTAATCTTTGCCATTGACAAAATACCGGGACGTCACGGTACCCTTGTGGACAACTCAGGACTTTTTACCTATTTCATGATATAATATTTAACAGATGAACCGAATATTATGTCAATCAATGAAGCTAACCGAAAAGCCGGTTAAACAATTATAAGTTATATGGAGAAGGAGACAGAGAGCATATGAAAGTAGATGTATTAGTAGCGGAAATCGGCTCAACCACAACGGTTGTAAATGCTTTTAAGGACTTAGATACAGATCACCCTGAATTCTGGGGTCAAGGACAGGCTCCGACTTCAGTTTTAGAAGGAGATGTGAGAATCGGTCTTCAGAGCGCAATCGACGATCTCTGTAAGAACAAGAGTATCGACAACATTGAGTATGACCTGATGCTTGCAACATCCTCTGCGGCAGGCGGACTGAAAATGACAGTACATGGTCTTGTGTATGATATGACAGCAAAAGCAGCTAAGGAAGCCGCTTTGGGTGCAGGAGGTATTTTGCACTATGTGACTGCAGGTAAACTCCGAAGGACAGACCTCAAGAAAATTAAGGAAGTAAAACCAAACTTAATTCTACTAGCAGGAGGAGTTGATTACGGGGAGAGAGATACTGCCATTTATAATGCGGAAATGATAAGGTCTCTGGGTCTTAAGACTCCGGTCGTCTATGCGGGAAACGTGGAGAACCAGGAGGAGATGGAACTTATCTTCGATGAGGAGAGCGGACAGGAGCTGTACAATATTGAAAATGTGTATCCTAAGATTGATATACTGAATGTGGAGCCGTGCAGGAGGGTGATACAAGATGCCTTTGAGAAGCATATTATTCATGCTCCCGGTATGGAACACGTGAGAGATATGGTTACAGGACCGATTATTCCAACACCCGGAGCCGTAATGGAATGTACCAAGCTTTTATACGAATGTATAGGAGACCTTATCGTCCTTGATGTTGGTGGAGCTACCACCGACCTTCACTCAGTTGCTTCGGAGTCAGATCAGGTTGCAAGAATTTTAGTATCTCCTGAGCCAAAGGCAAAGAGAACAGTGGAAGGGGATCTGGGTGTCTATGTAAACCGAATGAAAGTTATAGAGTCTATAGGCGAAGAGAAACTCAGAGAAGAATGTAAGGAGATGGGCATAGACCTTGACAAGACACTGGAGACCTACGTCGCCATACCTAAGAACGAGGACGAAATCAAACTGGTGGAGCGACTGACCAAAGAGGCAGTTATCAAAGCGGTTGAACGTCATGCAGGAAAAATCAGGTATATCTATGGTCCAAGTGGCAGGAGTACAGTTGCAGAGGGTAAGGATCTCACTCAAGTCAGGTGGGTGATCGGGACAGGAGGTGCTCTGACAAGACTTCCAAATCGTGTGAAAATAATGGAAGAGATTGCTAAGCATAACGAATCAGGAATGCTTTTGTTCCCATCGAAACATGCCCAGATACTTGTTGACAACATGTACATAATGTCATCTCTTGGAGTTTTGAGCATGACACACAGAGAAGGGGCAATTAAACTGCTCGAGCAGACCTTGGGAATCAGTTTTGAAGGTAAGGCTCCAAAGAAAGATGATGAGCCGATTTACATCAGGGAGCTGTGGCGAGAGGAGCAGGAAGCTAAGGAAAAGGAAGCTCAGAAGCAAAAGGAAATTGAAGAAATGGAAGCTATGGGATATGATATGAGCGATTACAAGGGCGAGATTGAAGTATGCTCAATCAAGGATCATGCTAAGAGGAAGATGGAGAATAAGGAACAGGCTAACAAGGCACATAAAGCACATACAGATAAGGAGAAGTAGGAATGTACCCAAGAATTTTGATTGACATCACTAAACTTAGAGATAATATTAAAACTTTAGCAAAAATTATAAAAAACGACGGGAAATGCTCCCTGATGATTGTAACTAAGGGGATGTGTGCGGATCCGGAAATGGTGAAAATGCTTGTAGAAAGCCCTGAAGTTGATTTTGTTGCGGATTCAAGAATTAAGAACATAGCAAGCTACAGCAAAACTGTCAGAGATGCCGGGAAAAAGACAGTACTGATTAGAATTCCAATGCTCAGTGAAGCGGATGAGATTGTTAAACATGTTGATCTTTGCTTTAATTCGGAGATGGAGACGGTGAGAGCAATAAATCAGGCGGCACAGAAAGTCGGTAAAGTTCAAGATGTTTTGTTGATGGTGGATCTCGGGGACCTTAGGGAAGGAATTTTCTTTAAAAATGAGGACGAGATTCTTAAGGCAGCAGATGAGATAAAGGATATGAAGAATGTTAACCTCTATGGAATAGGAGTTAATCTGACCTGTTACGGTGCCATAATTCCTAAGAATGACAATTTGTCCCAACTTGTTGAAATCGGCAGGAAGATTGAAGAACACACAGGTAAGAAATTGGAGATGATCTCGGGCGGAAATTCCAGCTCAATCTATCTGATTGAAAGTGAGATAATGCCTAGGATCGGCAGGATGCCTAAGGATGAGAAGATGCCTGAGGGAATCAATAACCTGAGACTTGGAGAGGCATTCCTTCTTGGAAATGATACTGCATATGAGACAGAAATCCCTGAAACTCATCATGATGCTATCAAATTGCAGGCAGAAATAATCGAATTAAAGGAGAAACCTTCATTACCTATAGGTGAGGTGGGAGTAGATGCTTTTGGAGAGAAGCCTTACTATGAAGATAAGGGAATCATGAAGAGAGCAATAATTGCCGTTGGAAAACAGGATACAGATCTTGGTTCAATGACTCCTGTGGATGATCGAATCGAGATTATGGGTGGTAGCTCTGATCATATAATTTTGGATCTGACGGCCTGCGGAGACGAGTACAAAGTAGGTGACATTGTGGAGTTTACGGTAGGGTATGGCGGTATGCTGAAGCTGGCTACTTCTCCATATGTTGACAGGGAATACGTGAAATAACAATAAATCAAAACGATGAGATACTGTGATGGATCTATCATCGTAAGTCTATGGTTTGGGCAGTTTAAAATTTGAGCAGATAGATAAAGAGATGCTGTGAAAAGCCCGGTATTACCGAGTTTTCTCACAGCACCTTTTATAAAATGTATAAATTTGTGTAAACGGATGCTCCTATAACGGACTATAGACCAAGCTTGTTCAGAAGGGCTTCCTTAGGGAGAGCACCTACCGCATTTGCTTTTTTTTCGCCGCCATCGAACAGGAAGATTGCAGGGATAGTCATTACACCGTACTCCATAGCAAGTTCCTGATTCTCGTCAACATTTACCTTGCAAACCTTCACTTCACCGTTCTTTTCATTTGCGATTTCTTCAAGAGTCGGAGCAAGGTTCACACAGTGACCGCACCATGGAGCCCAGAAATCAACGATTACAGGTTTATCATTTTTTAGGACTTCTGCTTCAAAATTATTCTTGTTTACATCTACTACCATATCATTTCCTCCTTAAAATATGTACACTAACTTAATGAAATTCGGCTTAAATTTGAATTATGCTAAAAGCATGAAACTTTTAAGACGTAAGTGACTTCAGGTGCATGAGCTGAGACTATAAGTTAATCGTCTTGAGCATTCTGTATACGTGTCAGTGCTGTTTGCGTCATTTCCTGTATCGTATTCGGCAGCTGTTTGACTTCTTCTCTGGATAAATTATCTACATATATAGGATCGAGAAATTGTACAGTCACAACTACATCATCTCCTGTTCTAAGATAACCTTGCTCTTCAAACCAGTGATAAGCCCCGTCTACAACTATCGGCACCAGCGGAGCACCTGTGTTTCCACCGGTAGCGAGTTTAAATGCTCCCGCCTTATATTTATTCAAACGGGGACCCCGACTCCTCGTCCCCTCCGGGAACACAACCATTGAATCACCGTCCTTTAGGTGCTTCCAACTCTCCTTGAAAACTTTCAGAGAACTTCGTGCATTTCCTCTTTCAACGAAGTATCCTCCAACGGATTCAATCCATTTACCTACGAAAGGAACTTTGCGCAGCTCGGATTTCCCGAGGAATCCGGACTGCTTATTACCGAGAGCGTACAAAATGGCTACAACATCAAGATACCCCTGGTGATTGGAAATAAACACACAACCTTCGTTTTCCGGAATCTTATTCCTACCTATTACCTTTATGTTAAGCTTAAAATCTTCCGCCACCTGCTTCATAAGCCTGCTGTTGTGCTTACCTATATAAGAACGTACCTCTGCCGGATCGGCGGTTTTACGAAGTTTATCTATATTTTTCCTAACCTTTTCCATTCTGGCAAGCTGCTTGATGACGGAAAAAGTGTTCAATGTAAGCATAAAATATTTTGAAATTGACATATATCTTTCCCTTGTGTTTTAGTTTCGTGAGGAATTAACGGATTCGTAATTAAATCCCATCTTCATATTACTATACCACATTACAGGTAGAAAAAACCATATCCAAAGTGTATAATAGTAAGGAAATAATGACTGTAAAAGATAAAGGGTAGGAAGGAGCGATTAGAACTAAAATGCGCTGGAGCGAAGGCTTTAGGAAAAAATTAGGAACGGCCATTATCATCTTCACTGTACTTCAATCCGCTGTAATAATTTGGCTATACCTCGAGGTGTTCAGTGAAGATATCAGCTTTTCAGTTTTTTTATGCGTACTTTTGATTCCTGTTGCACTTGAAACAGCCGTTAGCTGTATTCTACTAGGAAAAGGGAGGTCGAAAAATGATTATAGTAAATACACCGGAACTAAAGGATAAAGATTATGAGCTTCTTACGATTGTACACGGATCCGTGGTCATGTCAAAGCATATAGGCAAAGATCTGATGGCCGGCTTTAAGACCATCGTTGGAGGGGAAATACAAGGTTATACAGAAATGCTTGTGGATGCAAGACATGTTGCGACTGAAAGAATGATTAATCAGGCTAAGAAGCTTGGGGCTGACGGTATAATAAATGTAAAGTACACCAGTTCATCGGTGATGCAGGCAGCTTCCGAAGTTACAGCATTCGGTACAGCAATTAAACTTAAAACTCCTGAGAATAACGGTACGATATCGGAACTCTCAGAGTAGAATTCGCCCGGGAGAAAGAGCAATAGTGATAAAGCTTGAAAATAATATGGAAACTTTTACGACAGTGAATAATAATGATAGGTTAATATTGAGACTTGCCCTGGGAGGGGCAGGTCTTGTTATTTTTTCTCTGCTCGCTTGGCAGGTGGTTGAGGCAGGAAAGGGTCCTGCACTTTTTGATGACAAAATACGATTTTGGGTCTATGGAATCCGAAGAGAATGGCTGACATCCATTGTGAAGGTAATCACATATTCAGGGAACTGGCATCCCACATTAGGGGTAGCCGCAATGCTTCTTATTATCCCGAAGACCAGAAAACCTCTTGGTTATCCATCAGCTGTTATGGCTGTCATTTCTGTTTCAACATACTCGCTGCTTAAGATGATTTTTAACAGACCCAGACCGGATAAAGCGCTGTGGCTTGTAATACAGCATGATACCTCATTTCCATCGGGACACGCTTTAAATTGCATGATTTTTTACGGGGCTATAATTTTGCTGATACGAAAAGGAATATATCCGACCGGACACCGTCAAGCTTTGACAATTCTCTTATCTCTTCTGATTCTTGCTATCGGTCTTTCGAGAATTTATGTGGGAGTTCATTATCCTACGGATGTACTTGCCGGATGGGGATTCGGAATTTTTCTGCTTACAATTTTCTCTTTCTGGGTAGATAAGTATGGTAACTATTTGAGATCCTCTAATGAGAACTGAGGATATTGGAACCGGACTTTGCATTTTGCACAGTTTCACATCTTATGGGCTGAATTCGTCGGAGACAGCCGAGAAAGGAGAAAAATATGATAGCAAAATCAATCGTAGAAGCAATAGGAAGAACACCTCTCATGAGGTTGGATAGATATACAGAGGCTAAGAATATAGAATGTACCAATTTATTTGGAAAGTTGGAGGCACTGAATCCTACAGGGAGCGTTAAGGCCAGGGCAGCAGCGTATATGTTGGATAAAGCTCGTGAGGAGGGCCTTCTGAATGATGGTGGGACTGTTGTTGAGCCTACGTCGGGAAATACAGGTATAGCCCTTGCGGCTATGGCAAGGGCTATGGGATACAAGGCGATGATGGTTATGCCCGAATCTATGAGTATGGAGCGGAGGAGCATGATTACAGCTTATGGTGCTGAACTTGTTCTCACGCCGGCATCTGAAGGAATGCAAGGTACTCTTGACAAAACAAAACAGTTGCTTGAGGAGATGAATTCTAAAGAGAAGGGTAGTGCGTACTCACCCGGACAGTTCGATAATCCGGCGAATGCACTGGCTCATTATGAAACGACGGGACCTGAAATTTGGGAGGACCTTGAAGGAAAGGTGGATATTTTTATTGCGGGATTTGGTACTGCCGGAACTGTATCGGGGGCAGGAAAGTTTCTAAAGGAAAAAAACCCCGATGTTAAAATCGTCGCTGTAGAGCCAAGTGGATCTCCATTGGTCTCAGAAGGAAAAGCAGGACCACACAAGATTCAGGGAATAGGTGCTAACTTTATACCCGGCCTTCTGACAGATGAAGTTAGAAATAACATCATCGACGAAGTGATAACCGTTGGGAACGAAGAATCTGTAGAAGCAGCGGGTATTTTGGCGAAAACAGAAGGGTATCTTGCGGGAATTTCCTCAGGTGCAGCCCTTGTTGCAGCAGAGAGAGTAGCCTTGCGAGAGGAGAACAAAGATAAGAACATCGTTGTAATCCTTCCTGATGGCGGAGATAGATATATGTCAATGGGAATTTACGACTGATGATATATAAATTAGTTTATACTAGAGTTATATTATAAAATATTTTGAAATTTCCCATGATGGAGAGGCTATACAATCATGCACATAACAATATATTTATTTGACTATTGTCAATTAAAAATAAATATAAATACGATGCTATGGTAAAATATTATTCATGCCGATGGGATTATTAGTTTGACTTTTGTTTTATGTTTGGGGATATGAATGGCATATTCACATAGCAGTTTATCGAGCCAATTTTCATAACCGGTACGGGCAAATGCGAATTGTATATAGTATTGTGTTATGATTTGTTTTTTCACATGAGTTGACACCATTGAGGGATTTTGAAATGTTGAACTTTGTACGGGTTTTACTTGAAAAGCAAGATGTTTTCTAGTAAAATAGTTAACACGAAACCAGTTTTATTTAATCAACTATGATTTATTAAGGAGGCTTTTATGAAAAAGTATGAATGTGGTGCTTGTGGGCACATATATGATCCAGCTGAAGGTGATCCTGAAAACGGAATTGCTCCGGGAACCGCTTTTGAAGATCTGCCTGATGATTGGAAATGTCCGCTATGCGGAATGGGCAAAGAAGTTTTTGAGCCTGTTGAGGAATAGTTTCCATGAGCAATGTAATATTTAAGTTCAGCTACGGATTATACGTCTTGACAGCTAAGGATGGAGATAAGGATAACGGTTGTATAATTAATACTGCTATGCAGGCTACTGCCGATCCTTTCAAGGTTGCCATCACATTGAATAAGCAGAATTATACTCACGAGATGATCGAAAAGACCGGAAAGTTTACCGTGTCTTTCCTCAGTGAAGATGCCGATTTTGAGTTGTTCAAGGCCTTTGGATTCCGTAGCGGAAGAGATGTCAATAAGTTTGACGATTTTAAGGATTGTAAAAGAGGTGAAAACGGCATTTACTATGTTACCAAGGGAACTAATGCCATGGTTTCTGTAGATGTGGAGCAAACTCTCGATATCGGTACCCACACAATTTTTGTCGGTAAGGTTACCCAAGAGATGGATTTGACTGACGTACCGAGCTGTACATATAATTATTACCAGACTTCAATTAAGCCAAAGCCGGCAGCTGTAAATGTTGAGGGTGAGGGTGATGAGAATGTCGGTGAGAAGTGGGTATGCAGCATATGCAATTATGTCTATGATCCTGCCAAGGGAGATCCTGAGCATGGAATCCCTGCCGGAACCAAATTCGAGGATATTCCTGAAGATTGGGTGTGTCCAATATGCAAACACGGAAAAGAAGTGTTCAAGAAGATGGAATAATCCTGCGGATTGTTGAGCACTTTCGGAAATTTATGATTTGTGAATTGGGAATAATCGATATTGATGATCTATAAACTGAATTTTTCAGGGCTTGCGAGCAATCGAGGAAGAATAGAGTAAAGAGAGAATCAGAAAACGCTGACCAGGTGAGTTCCAAAGATTTATCTATGGGACTGTCCACCGATCAGCGTTTTCTTATTTAAACTTTTCACTTGTTTCACGAAAATTGATTATTGAGTTATGTTAAATGTCATGTTTGAAGTTTTCGAGAAGTACTCGATAACCCTTGAAATATACAAACTGTTGAACAACTTATTCACCTGCAAGGTTAGGGTTCAACGGCGGGCTATCTGAGTCAGGATTGCCTTTCTTTGTTGCGAAAAGAAAGGTGCCAAGACAAAAAGCAGCAAAGATACCACCTGCAATGTATGAAATTTGCTGTGGCAGTCTGAAACCTTCCGGCGCCATGAGAATATATGTGAAGGTTACAGCCGACATAAATGTTGCAGGAACTGCACATATGAAATAGTTCTTACCTGCCTTGTATAGATAAGAGGCTGCCGTCCACAGGGCTATCATAGCGAGTGTCTGGTTAGACCATGAGAAGTATCTCCATATGATATTGAAATCCATTTGTGAAAGGATTCCGCCAACCAGAAGTAGTGGAGCAGTCAGAAAAAGTCTCAGTTTACCGTCTGTCTGGTTTATCTTGAACCAGTCTGCGATAGTAAGTCTTGCAGATCTGAATGCGGTATCACCCGAAGTGATTGGACAAGCTATAACTCCAATCATTGCAAGAACAGCACCTACAGGTCCCAGTAATGTATGGCATATTTCGTAAACTACGCCATTTGCGGTATTTTGTGCCAGTGCATTTGACAGGCCTCCTGTAGATTGATAGAATGCTACTCCTCCGGCGGCCCAAATCAGAGCGATTACCCCTTCCGCAACCATCGCACCATAGAATACCCTTCTGCCATCCTTTTCTCTTTTCAGACACCTTGCCATCATTGGAGACTGAGTTGCGTGAAAGCCGGAAATGGCACCACAGGCTACAGTGATGAACATAAAAGGCCATATAGGAGTCTTTGCAGGATGTAAATTTGCAAGGGTCAGCTCAGGAATCGAGTAGCCTTCTGCAATTATGCCGCCTGCAACTCCGATGCACATAATAATTAGACATACACCGAAGATAGGGTAGAGCTTACCTATTACTTTGTCGATTGGCAGAAGTGTTGCAAGGAAATAGTAGAGCAAAATAATAATCAGCCACGTTAGGGAACCCATTTTGGGGACAAGCATATGAAGAAGTGCCGCCGGTCCCGTAGCGAAAACTGTTCCAACCAAAACCAAAAGGACAACTGAGAATATTCTCATAACATTTTTCATTATATCGCCAAGATAGTAGCCGGTCAGCTCGGAAACTGACGCGCCTTTGTGCCTGACTGACAGCATTCCTGTCATGAAGTCGTGTACTCCTCCTGCAAGTATGGTCCCGAATACTATCCATATGAATACTACAGGACCCCATTGGGCACCGGCAACCGGCAAGTGCACCGAATATCGGACCCAGTCCTGCGATGTTTAAAAGCTGAATAAGGAAAACTCGTCCCGTTGACATCGGTACATAATCCACACCGTCCTCCATGGCAACTGCGGGTGTTTCCCTGTTTGATACGCCAAAAACCTTTTCCACAAAGAATCCATAGGTGAAGTAGCCTAGGATCAGCAGTGCAAGTGCAACAAAAAATGTAATCATAAAACCTCCGAATCTGTAACCGAGAAATTTTGTGACCTATCCTCAGGGATATATTTAATCAGTGTAAACAGCGGGGATTTGGTCTTTCTTTCCGGAACTAACAGATATAACTTGTAAGTAATGTACATAAAATAGTACAGAGAAATTATATACGTCATAAATGTATTTTGTCAATAAAAACTCAAAAATATCCAAAGTACAGAATATGGCAATTTTGGGGCAATTGATGGTGTTTCCGCAATTTATGTAAAGAATATCCGGTGAGAAGACACACTATCTCACCGGATATTTATAATACACATTATATAGTTTGATTTATTCGTGCTGAAATAATTATCTCCACAGCACTTCGGGATACAGACCTTTGTCTTTCATGGATTGCAGGGCTGCCGTTACAGAAGCTTTATCCTCATGATATGTCATTCCATACCACTTATCTTGAGAAGGGAGAATTTTGACTTTTGCATCACCGTTTGTGATCATCTTATCGACAACATATGGCAGGAAATATTCTGCCTTGAGGGGATTCTCATTCTGTGCTTTTTCGAGAAATCCAGGGAAACCTTTTATCATTTCCTTCATAAACCCCTGTGTAAATCCCCAGAAATTCATAGACACGAGAGTGTCTTCGGAAAGTGGTGTCCACTGAGATGAGTCTTCGTCTTCATATGCAATTTCCCCTGAAGAAATTCTTTGAATTTTTGTTCTTTCGACGATGTCTGTCAGAAATCCATCTTTATCAATTCGGCAGACGCCTCTGGCTACGTGACCTGATTCTGACAGTGTATTTGGGAGTCTATAGCCCACCATGGCAAAGGATTCAGGCATACTCTCTGATTTCGGAAGTGATGTGAGAAACTCGTGTATCTGCAGAAAAGCGCTGGGACCGTAGTAATCATCTGCATTAATTACGGCAAAAGATCCCCGGATAATATTCCTGGCCGACATGACGGCATGACAGGTTCCCCACGGCTTCGTTCGTCCATCAGGGACTTTGCAGCCTGATGGAATATCGTCTAGTTCTTGGTAAGCGTAGTGTATGTTAAGATGCTTTCCGGCGCGATCTTTGAGAAGATCTTCAAACGCTGCCCGATGTTCTTTTCTGATGATGAATACAACATCATCAAAGCCCGCCATCATCGCATCGTAGAGGGAAAAATCAAGGAGGATTTCTCCTTGGGGAGTAACGGGATCCATCTGTTTGAGACCACCGTAGCGGCTACCCATGCCTGCAGCCATAACAACTAGAGCCGGTTTTTCGATCATAGTACTTTCCTTTCGTTTTTCAAGTGTTAGTCGGAACGGTTTTAGCCGATTCCCGCTAAATTACCATATCGTTTCGGGTTAATTAATGGTATGTTTATATGAATGGTTATAAATAGTACGGATTACGTTGACTATTTATGTACTTTCTTGTTTATTTTCTTGATATGACCTACTTCTTGCATATACTCTCTGTTTTGGTTCGCATTTCGCATATTTTCCTCAGCAACGGAAAGCATAAGTTTGATTCTGTTAAATTGATTAACTTCCGATGCAGATGCATCGAAATCTATAGGGACAATATTGATATTATCATATCTCTCTCTGATAGCCTTTATTATTCCCTTTCCTGTTATATGATTTGGCAGGCAACCAAAAGGCTGAACACAAATTATATTTTTGACACCATGCTCGATTAAATCTACCATTTCCCCTGTGAGTAGCCACCCTTCGCCATATTGATTAGTCAGACTTACAAAACGCTCAGCATAGTCTGCTATTTTGTTGATATGTCCGGGAGCCTCATACTTGGAATCTTTGAGGCAGACCCTCAGCATCTTTCGGTAATATTCAACATAGTGAATAAGCAATGCACTTAATAGTGCAGGGAGCTTGGAGCTCGACAAATCTCGACTCTTATATTCGGGATTTTTAAATGAGTAGAGCATGAAGTCTGTCAAATCGGAAATGACCGCCTCGGCACCTTCTTCTTCCAGCTTTTCTATAAGGAAATTATTAGCCTCAGGCAGATATTTTACCAGAATTTCTCCGACAATGCCAACTTTCGGTTTCATGATATCCAGAGTCTCGATCGCTGAAAAATCATCGATCATATTCTGCATATTCGACTTGAAATGTCCGGTGCTGAAGTTTTTGTCTTTGCTGAGAATTTCAATCCACTTGTCGCGGACAATGTTCGTAGCCCCTTTTTCTTTTTCATAAGGTCTCGTGGCACAGACGCACCTTTGTATCAAATCACCGTACTGGAGACTGATGATGAGGCGTTTTACAAGCTCTATGAGTTTGCCCCGGCTGATTTTCACACCGGGATGTTTTTCGATTCCTTGGAAAGACAGCGCTATTACCGGTACATGGCCGTAACCTGCATCGGCAAGAGCCTTTCGTATCAGCCCTACGTAGTTTGAAGCTCTGCAGGCACCTCCCGTTTGACTGATTACAAGGGAAAGATTATCTGTATCGTATTTGCCGCTCTTTACAGCCTCGAGAAATTGCCCCACGACGAACATGGACGGGTAACACGCATCGTTATTTACATATTTAAGTCCCATATTTATAACGTCAGGCCCAAGGTCTTTCAGAATCTCAAGGTTGAACCCCAAATCCTGCACTAGGGAGGAAATAAGGCTGAAATGTATCGGAGCCATCTGAGGCATCAGAATTGTGTGGTTTTTCCTGTTTTCTTCTGTGAACAGGACAGGTGACTTAAGTTCATCCCTATCATGGGAAGTAACCTCTCTGTTTTCAATGGTTTCGATGAGAGAACGTATCCTTATTTTAACTGCGCCGAGATTATTAACCTCGTCAATTTTTAAAACTGTATGAATTTTCCCATAATGATGGAGGATTTCATGCACCTGATCTGTGGTGATGGCGTCAAGACCACAACCGAATGAGTTCAGCTGTACCATTTCAAGATCTTCCGTCTGTCCGACATAACTTGCCGCACGATAAAGCCTTGCATGGTAGGTCCATTGATCCAACACACGGAGGGGATTCTTAATATCAAAATTTTCAGGTATCGCATCTTCTGTCAGCACACCCAAACCCAGGGTGGTCAGAAGCTCAGGTATTCCATGGTTGATTTCCTTGTCAAGATGATATGGTCTGCCGCATAAAATAACTGCTCTATGACCTTTTTCCCTCGTTTCTCTCAGAGCTTCTTCGGCTCTTGTCCTCATTTGTCTCCTGAAACTGTCAAGTTCTTTGTATGCTTCTTTAGAAGCTTTCTCCAGTTCAAGTCTTGGTATACGTGGAAAAACTTTGCTGAGCCTCCTTGGAAGCTTTCGGCGTTCTTTGAGGGAAATGAACGGATTGAGGAATGGAATTCCTTCGAAATCCATATTATTCCTGATGACCTCAGAGTAACCGCAGACAACAGGACAGTTAAGATTGTTCGTCTGTTTGTTGAAATTCTTTTCTTCATAAAAAACCGCAGGATAGAATATGAAGTCGATTTTGTCTGCTGATTTGTTTGAGGACGCGTCATCGGATACTGTGTTGACAGACGACCTATCCGTTGAAACTCCGGATTCCGGTGTATCATTCTGAGGTATGCTGTCATCAGCCGGCACCGCATTTCGTGCTTTTTCCAAAAGGTTCTCAATGTGACCGTGGACAAGTTTCGCAGGATAGCAAGCCGTCTCGGAAGGAATTGTTTCTATTCCTTTTTCGTATGTATTCCTTGTGGTTTCATCTGACAAAACTACCCTGAATCCCAGAGTGGTGAAAAAGGTGTGCCAGAATGGATAATTTTCGTACATGTTCAATACTCTGGGTATGCCAACGGCACCTCTGTGTGCAGCCTCTCTTGGAAGAGACTTCCTGTTAAACAGAAGGTCATATTTTTCAGCGTAAAGATTAGGAAGCTTTTCTTTGATTTCACCATAGCGGCTATCGCCCCTTTCACAGCGATTTCCTGTGATGAAGCGCTTATTGTTAGGAAAAATATTGATCTTGAGGCGACAGTTATTACTGCATTTGCCACAGTTTGCATCGATTCGTTTGTAGGTGAAATTTTCAAGCTCAGCAAGGGATAAAATTGATGATTTGCCTGATGCTGTCGAAGTGTCTTGGGCTTCCGGTTTATCGGAATTCTTCGAGGTTATTGCAGATCGCCTTTTGGCGATAAGGGCTATGCCGAAGGCACCCATAAGCCCTGAGATTACAGGTCTTGTAACTTCACGACCTGTTAGATTTTCAAAGGCTCTCAGGACAGCTTCCGACAGGAAGGTTCCACCTTGGACTACTATGTGTTCTCCAAGTTCATCAGTATTTCTGATTTTAATTACTTTTTGAATTGCATTTTTGATAACAGAATAGGCAAGGCCGGCGGCGATATCTGATGGCGCTGCTCCTTCCTTCTGAGCTTGTTTCACGTTTGAATTCATGAAAACCGTGCAACGCGAGCCCAGATCTACGGGATTTTCCGCCATGAGTGCCAGCTCTGAGAATTGCTCTGCGTCGAGACCGATGCTGTGGGCGAAGGTCTCAAGAAATGAGCCGCAACCGGAACTGCAGGCTTCGTTAAGAAGTATGGAATCTATAACCCCATCTTGGATCTTCATGGTTTTCATGTCTTGTCCGCCTATGTCGATTACAAAATCCACGAGAGGATCAAAATACTTGGCGGCTTCAAAATGAGCCACTGTTTCGACTTCACCGGTATCAAGGTTAAGAGCAGCTTTAATAAAATCCTCACCGTAGCCGGTAACACCGGAATATCTGAAGAAACTCTCGGGGGTTTTTATTTTGTATATATACTTCATCTGCTCGATAATCACAGCCAGTGGATCTCCCCCGTTGTTTGTGTAGTGAGAATACAGAATCTCATTGTTTTCTGATAAAACAACGAGTTTTGAGGTCGTAGATCCTGAATCTATGCCAATATACATAGGTCCTTTGTAA
The DNA here is from genome assembly GCA_022766365.1 of Clostridiales bacterium. Taxonomy (GTDB): domain Bacteria; phylum Bacillota; class Clostridia; order Peptostreptococcales; family Anaerovoracaceae; genus S5-A14a. Next base: position 25,611 of record JALENW010000005.1, read on the forward strand.
GTGCGAATGTCCCCGTATGATACGGAATTTTTGCTATGCCTCTTCCTGAAAGCTGCCAGTGATTCCTCATCTTTGAAAAGAGGCGAAAGAGTTTTGCCGGAAGCTTCTTCTTTAAAATCCGTATTTACGGTTTCCCTGAGCTTTAGGAAATCAATTACAGGTTGGCCTACAGAGGCAACCGCAGCACCCTTTGCAATGAAAATTTCCCCATCTTCGGGGGTAATAATTTCATTTTCGTGAAGATTAAGGGTTTCTATGAATCTTTTCTTTAGCTCGGGAAGGAAATGCAGAGGACCTCCAAGAAATGCAACCTTTCCTTTGATAGGGCGACCACAGGCCAAGTTGGAAATTGTTTGATTTACAACGGACTGCAAGACTGAAACAGAGATATCTTCTTTGCTAGCGCCCTGGTTAATTAATGCTTGAACATCGGTTTTGGCAAAAACGCCGCAGCGGGATGCCATGGGATATATCTTTTCAGATTTTTCTGCATACTTATTAAGCCACTCTGCATCAGTTTTCAGCAGGGAGGCCATTTGATCTATGAAGGCTCCTGTCCCGCCGGCACAGATGGAATTCATCCTTGACTCGACAGAACCCTTTAAATATATAATTTTTGAATCTTCGCCACCAAGCTCTATGGCAACATCAGTGTCGGCTATAAAGGTTGAAATTCCTCTAGAGAGGGCAACGACCTCCTGTATGAAAGGTATCTTGAAATGCTTGTTTACAAATAGTCCGCCGGAGCCTGTCACGTTAATAGTTACCGGCACATTTGCAAGCGTATCAAAACAATCTTCGACAACTTGTTTAATCGTGTTTTTCACATCGGACATATGTCTGCGATAAGTTTTAAATAGAATTTTCAAGTTCCCGTCCAGGGCCACCAATTTAACCGTGGTTGAGCCTACGTCCAGTCCTAAATGTACAGTCATATTCAAATTCTCCTTAAAGGCTCATTATACACCTTTTTAGAACTGATGTTAAGAGATTATATTTTTAATGTAAATATATTTTTCTATACACATCATTTTGACTTTGTGATATTTTGTGATATAATTATCACAACTGGCTATACGAAGGGAGAGTTATATGAATAAGAAAAGAAGTTCATTGATGGCGGGCTTCCTTATACCGTCCATCATCGGTATCATTCTCTTCATGATACCTGTAAAGAAATCCTTTTTTGGGGCTACAGGCGATGGAGCTCAAGATTGGACAATAGTTGTTAAGATACTAGCCGATATTATCAGTGGTGCTATAGGAAGTGCACTGCCTATTATTTGTGTTATCATAGTTACAATATCTGCAATTATGTCCGTTATCGCCTTACCAAGACCTAAATTTATTACAGAGCACCCTCTTTTAAAGGATACATTTATCACAACTCCGATTTGGGTTGTTATCCGTGTATTGGGTGCTATTTTTGTGTGGCTGACCTACTTAGAAGTGCAGGCAGGTGAAAATGATCATGGCTTTATCAACTGGATTACTAACCCTGATGACGGAGGTTTTGTTCTGGGGGATCTACTGACCACGTTGGTTATTATTTTTGCTATCGCCAGCCTGCTTTTACCGTTGTTACTTGACTTCGGCCTTCTGGAGTTCGTCGGAGCGCTTCTGACTAAGGTTATGAGACCTTTGTTCAAGATTCCGGGAAGGGCAGCTGTTGACTGTTTCACATCATGGATCGGAGATGGTACTCTCGGTGTAATGCTTACTACTAACCAGTACGAGGGAGGCTATTACTCCGCAAGAGAAGCCTCCATAATAGCTACTACATTCTCGGCCGTTTCTATCACGTTCAGTATTGTGGTGCTTGCTCAGGTTGACCTCATGCAATACTTCGGTGTCTACTATTTGACGATTTGTCTGATTGGTATTGTGTGTGCAATCATTTGCCCAAGGATACCGCCTCTGTCAATCAAGAAGGATACATATTTGATTGAGGGTCGTGCAATGCCGGAGACAATTCCTGACGGATACTCCAGTTCAGTTGATTACGGCGTTAGTCTGGCTCTTGACAGAGTTGCTGAGCACAAGGGAGTAGCACAGTTTATTGAAAATGGACTTAAGAATATGGTTGGAATGTGGTTTGGTGTAATGCCTGTTGTAATGTGCATCGGTACACTTGCTCTTGCAATCGCCAATAACACTGAGATTTTTACTTGGCTCGGAAAGCCTTTCCTGCCACTTCTGAACCTGCTTGATGTACCTGAAGCTGTACATGCTTCCAAGACCATGGTGGTAGGATTTACTGATATGTTTACCCCTGCAATCATAGCAGCCGGAACTGTTAAGTCTGAGATGACAAAGTTCATAATTGCAGTTATTTCTGTAACTCAGTTGATTTATCTGTCAGAAGTAGGCGGATTGATTCTGGGATCGAAGCTTCCTGTAAACATAGGTGAGCTGTTCCTAATCTTTTTAGAGAGAACCATCATCAGTCTTTTGATAGTTGCTCCTATAGCACACTGGATTTTTTAACTGACATGGTTAAATGCATTTGACTGTTTGAACATTAGCGATTAAGGAAATTGAATTTTAAGAAAAATACCAAAAATTTAAACCAAACGATATAGCCAAGAGAAACCCCGCCAAGTACGCGGGGTTTTTATGATTCATAGGGTATCGGTAGCAGAGTAATAAGGAGCAGTGTTTGCAAGGGATAGAATACGGGTGTACAGATAACAAAATTTCTGTTATAACAAAACAGCTCCCGGATTTCTATCGAAGAACACGCTCTTTGACCCCGTGTACAGAGGGATACCAAAGGCTATTTCAACTTCTTCTCCGTTCTCCTCCCCAGCCGTAACAAAATAGTCAAGTTTCACAGCTGCTCTTCCTACGGTATACATTATTCGGTTGTCTATATGATGTTCAGCCGCGATTTCAACAGCTGATCCTAAGGCTATTCCAAGGTCAGTTACATTGAAGACACATCTTCCGTGCCCTTTCTTCATGTCCGCGCAGGTGGGGAAACCGCACATTCCGCATGCCTTCAGTCCAAAGGGCTTTTGGATTGATCCTAAAACTACAACGGCATGAGCTTGATCAACATTGTTTCCGTCTCTATTGAAAAACGGCATATCATAGGACTGTGAGAGTTCTCTCATCTTGTCGGCAAGCTTATCCTTTTCGGCTCCGGTAACCACAAAACCCCTGACGGTGTTTTTTCCGCTTCCCTTTGGGGCCGTTTTTGCTGCTGCAAGCATCATATCTGCGACTATGAGAATGGTATCTTTTTCTCCGGCACTCATCTTCTTAATCATAATCTTCTTTCCTCCATTCAGCATTCTTTCCTATTACCTTACTATTATACATCATACTCCATGTGACGGAGTAAATTCAACAATATAGTGGACGGGAAGATTATCAATATTTTAACGTAAGAACGTAAGCTGTTTTTAAGTGGTTTTCCAAAGGAATCTTTTCCGTTCTCGGAAATTCTCATCACTTATCTGTTCGACTGATAGGATTTTTAATGAAATATCTCATTGCACAACGGTTTTATATCAGGATTTTAATTTATAATCTGAGGCTTTACCTTATTGCCTAAAAAATAGTACTTGATTTCCCCGCCGTATATATGATATCATATTAAGGCTATCAAAGAGAATGCCCACAACTTTAACGACGCGTTTGCATGTGGGGAAACTTGGGTATAACAATTATGCAGAGGGTACCTGTAGGCACCTGAGCAGGAAAGAGGTGAATAAACATGAAGGAAGGAATCCATCCTGATTATAAGGAATGTAAAGTAACTTGCGCATGTGGTAACGAATTTGTTACTAAATCTACCGAGTCTGAGATTAGACTAGACGTTTGCTCAGCATGCCACCCGTTCTTTACAGGTCAGCAGAAATTCGTCAACCGTGGCGGACGTGTTGAAAAGTTCAAGAACAAGTACCACATTGACTAATAACAAGACCAATAATCAGAAGATATTAAGACCGCAATTAGTTTGCGGTCTTTTTCAAAGGCAAAATAGACATGTAATTGGACCATGTGATATAATAATGAGTCAAGAGATAAGCTAAGTAAGCAGCGATAAGCTGAGCGTATCAGGAGTAGAAATGTTCGACAAACTAGATTTTATATTAGAAAAATACCGGGAGCTGTCTAAGAAGGTGAGTGATCCCAATGTGATATCAGATCAGCCCCTCTGGCAGAAGCATATCAAAGAGATGGGCGAAATGGAACCCATCGTAAAGAAATATAAGGAATACAAGAAGGCTAAAGAGGGAGTTTCTGAAGCTAAGGAAATCCTCGATCTTGAAGATGATGCTGAACTTAGGGAAATGGCAAAGATGGAGCTGGCTGAGCTTGAAGAGGATATCGAAAGGATGGAAGATGAGCTGAAAGTTCTTATGCTGCCCAAGGATCCTAATGATGAAAAGAATGTAATCCTTGAAATCAGAGCAGGCACAGGTGGAGACGAAGCTGCTTTGTTCGGTCAGGACCTGCTCAGAATGTATATGAGATATGCTGAACGAAACAGATGGAAGGCAGAGGTTCTTGAATTAAACGATACGGGAATAGGCGGGATCAAAGAGGCCGTTGTACTGATTAAGGGTAAGGGGGCTTATTCAAGGCTTAAGTTTGAAAGTGGGACACATAGAGTTCAGCGTGTTCCTGAGACTGAGTCGTCCGGAAGAATTCATACATCGGCAGCAACCGTAGCAGTATTACCGGAAGTAGATGATGTTGATGTTGAGGTAAATCCTAACGACGTAAGAGTGGATGTATACCGTGCGTCAGGAAATGGTGGACAGTGTGTAAATACAACGGACTCTGCAGTCAGGTTGACTCATATTCCAACGGGTCTTGTTGTAACATGTCAGGACGAGAAGTCTCAAATCAAAAATAAGGAAAAGGCTTTTAAGGTTCTAAGGGCAAGACTTTATGACCTGATGATGCAAAAACAGAATGAAGAGATTTCGGCGGAGCGTAAGAGCCAGGTCGGATCCGGTGATCGTTCCGAGCGAATCAGGACATATAATTTTCCCCAGGGTAGGGTTACAGATCATAGAATAGGTTTAACGCTATATAAACTTGAAGCCATACTTGATGGAGAAATCGATGAGATAATCGATGCTATGACAACACATGAGCAGGCAGAGAAAATGAAGAACTTCTGATTTTCCGGGGGAACGCATTCCCATATTTATTAAGATGAAAACTAAAATTTTTAAAGATACAATAGAAGATATAGAAGCGGCTGGGAGGATATTGGCATCCGGTGGGCTGGTGGCCTTTCCTACGGAGACGGTTTACGGGTTAGGAGCCAATGCACTCGATGGAGAGGCGGTATCAAAAGTGTACAGGGCAAAGGGGAGACCGAGCGACAACCCTATGATTGTTCATATATCGGATATAGACGATTTGCATGTGGTAGCAAGGGTTTCCGAAGATAAACTTCAAAAGAAAGCGATAGAGAATATTTATAAGGCGGCTGAAGCATTCTGGCCGGGACCTCTGACGATGGTCCTTCCAAAGTCAGATAGGGTTCCTGAAGTTACCACAGGTGGACTGGATACGGTAGCTGTACGATTTCCGTCAAATCCTACGGCATGTCTTCTCATAGAAAAGGCAGGATGTCCCATTGCGGCCCCCAGTGCCAATCTGTCAGGTAAACCGAGTCCGACAACCGCATTACATACCCTCGACGATATGGACGGAAGAATAGAGGGCTTAATCTGGGGAGATGATTGTGAAGTAGGAATTGAATCTACGGTTGTGGATATGAGAGATTCTACACCGGTCATTCTGCGCCCGGGTAAAATTACCGTTAAGGATCTCGAAAGGGCATTAGGGGTAAAAGTCAGGCTTCATTATACGCTTGAAGAATCAATCGGAACCATGGGAAACGGGGAACCAAGTCATAAGTCTTACAAGGAAAGCAGAGAAGAGGATATTGTTCCGATATCCCCGGGGATGAAGTACAAGCACTATGCACCCGAGGCGGATATGACAGTTTTTCTCGGATCAAGAGATAAAGCTTTGAAAATGGCGGAGATAGAGGCTAATCGCCTAAAGGCGATTGGTCATAAAGTACAGATTCTTATTTTCGATAATCCGGAAACCGCAGCTCACGATCTTTTTCGCAAGCTCAGAGAAGCCGATAAGGCAGGCTGTGACGATATTTTGGCAGTGGGAGTAGAAGAACAGGATAAGGATGGCGGAATTGCCTTTTCCGTTATGAACAGGATGCTAAAGTCAGCAGGACATAATATAAGGAAAGTTTAGAGGTGAAGATATGATCATAGCGATGGCAGCCGATCACGGCGGTTTCGAATTAAAGAATGACGTCAAGAAATATCTTGAAACTTTGAAGGATAGCGATGGCAACGGTTACAAAATAGTAGACCTGGGCACCAACGCTCCGGAATCTGTGGATTACCCAATCTACGGTAAAGCCTGTGCCAGGGCGGTTGCCGATGGAAAAGCTGAACTGGGTCTTGTTTTTTGCGGTTCCGGAATCGGTATCTCAATTGCTGCTAACAGAATCAGGGGAGTCAGGTGTGCACTTGTAAATTCAGTTGAACTTGCAACCTTGGCAAAGAAACATAACAATGCGAATATGTTGGCTATGGGTGGCAGGTTTACATCTCCTGAACTTGCAAGGCAAATGGTGGATGCATGGTTAAAGGAGAAATACGAAGGAGGAAGACATAACAGGAGGATTGCACTTCTGGATGATTAGCACCATGGTCTGTTATGGCAGACAGGGAACCTTTAAGTTTGGTTTTAAAATCAGCAGGTATTGTAAATATAGAGCAAATAATAAAAAAACAAAACTAATTAATGACCGGAGGAACGATTATGGGAAAGGTATATGTATTTGACCATCCGTTGATTCAACACAAAGTATCTCTGATGAGAGACAAAAATACCACAGTGAAGGAGTTCAGGGAGTTGGCAACAGAGATTTCAACCCTTATGGGTTATGAAGCCACCAGAGATCTCCCTCTTGAGGAAGTAGAAGTGGAAACCCCTATCAGCAAGACAAAAACCATGATGTTAAAGGGGCAAGACATTGCGATTGTTCCGATTCTGAGAGCAGGGCTTGGATTTGTCGATGGAATGATGAACCTTGTACCGAATGCAAAGATAGGTCATGTCGGACTATATAGGGATCCTGATACTCATCTTCCTGTTGAATATTACTGTAAACTTCCGGTAGACATTGAGAACAGGCAGACATTTGTGGTAGATCCGATGTTGGCAACAGGAGGATCAGCTGTGGCTGCCATAGATTTCATCAAGCAGCGAGGTGGAAAGAAAATCATCTTCATGTGTCTGATCGCTGCCCCGGAAGGAATCGAAACGCTCCAGAAAGCTCATCCGGACGTGGATATTTATATAGCCTGTAAGGACGAGAGACTGAATGAAAACGCATATATTGTTCCGGGACTTGGAGATGCAGGAGACAGACTCTACGGAACCAAGTAATATATGCAACCGGAAATTGCTGACCGGAACGGCTTGATGGGAAGTGTATAGGTCAATAGATTAATGTATATAAATCGTAGGAGAGATAAAAATGATCAATGTAATACCTGATAATGTAAGCGATAAGACAAATGTCTTTGATGTACTCAAGGAGAGGGGTTTCATCGAACAGGTTACTGACGAAGAAGCTGTTCGAGAGCTTCTTGGAAAAGAGAAGATAAAATTTTATATCGGTTTTGACCCGACTGCGGATTGCCTTCACGTGGGGCACTTTATGCAAGTTATAATTATGATGTATATGCAGAAATATGGGCATACTCCCGTAGTGGTAATCGGCGGCGGAACCGGTATGGTTGGCGATCCTTCAGGCAGAACGGATATGAGAAAGATGATGACTCCCGAAACCATTGAGGAGAATTGTAGAGCTTTTGAGAAACTTTTCGTAAAATTTTTGGATTTCGATCACGAGTGGAAGTATGAGGGCAATAATGGAGTATATCAGCCCGGACATGAGAACAAGATACCTGATGCCGGTAAAGCGGTTACTGTCAACAACGCATCGTGGCTTTTACCACTGAATTACATCGAATTTGTCAGAAAGATAGGGACACATTTTAATGTCAATACCATGCTTAGAGCTGAGTGCTTCAAGCAGAGAATGGCGCAGGGATTGTCTTTCTTTGAATTTAATTATATGTTGATGCAGTCATATGACTTCATGGTTATGGCAAGGGACTTTGATGTTAAGATGCAGTTCGGCGGAAATGACCAGTGGTCTAACATAATCGGTGGTGTGGATTTGACCAGAAAGGAAGTCGGCAAGAAAGTCTACGGTATGACTTTCAGCCTTCTCACCACCAGTGAAGGTAAGAAGATGGGAAAGACTCAAAAGGGAGCCCTGTGGTTAGATGCCGATAGGACGTCTCCTTATGACTTCTTCCAGTATTGGAGGAATGTGGCTGATGCTGATGTGGACAAGTGCCTGAGAATGTTAACTTTCCTACCTATGGATGAGGTAGAAAGACTTTCAAAGCTTGAAGGAGCAGAAATAAACAGAGCGAAAGAAATCTTAGCCTTTGAAATCACTAAACTGGTTCACGGAGAAGATGAAGCTCGGAAAGCATTGGACGCCGCAAGAGCGGCCTTTGTCGGAGGTGTAGGAGCTTCTGCTGTGGCAACGGCAGATATCCCGACAACAGAATTCTCTTCTTCGGAATTTGAAGGAGAAGGAAAGGGTCTTGTAAGTCTGCTTAAGCATTTGGGCTTGGTTCAATCTAACAGCGACGGCTTCAGAACCATCGAACAAGGGGGCGTTTCTATAAATGGTAACAGAATAGATGACAAGCGTTATCAAGTGACTGCTGCAGACTTTGAAGATGGTCAGATTGTCATCAAAAAAGGAAAGAAAAAATATCACAAGGTAGTAATTAAGAAGTAATCGGGAAAAATTAAGAAGAAATAGCACAATAGATAAGCAAATCAATATAAAAAGAGCGGATAGGTCGATGACCTGTTCGCTCCTTTTCAAATCATGATTTCTATGCTGACTTATAACTAACGGTAGGGACATTTCAATTGAGTGTGCGAGGGCGTGATGGTAATAGGTTTTCTTTGGACTTTCAGGAAGAGTCGTGCCCGAATGATTACTTGTTCTATGGATTTAGCACACAATTCGTTCTTCATATTCTAATGCTTTTCGGCAACTAAAATCGAAGTGAAAGGCAGGTGAGGCTGCCGTCAATTTTCCTGAATTCATCAGTTTCTACAAGCTTTACAGGATAACCTAAATCCTCAATGATCTTGAGAGTTTTAGGATAGCCATCAGGTACCAGAACTGTCCCGTTTATATACATGCTGTTGATTGCATACAGTTCATCACTATCCACGACAAATTTGTTGAATTTGTCGAAAGCCGGTTCATTGTTCATAGCTGAAGAAACCAGCATGTTGTTGTTTTCCAGATAGATAACAAAATCTTTCAAATGGAGCCCTTCGGTCACTGGGACTGTGGAAGAAGTATACCCGAACTTTGTCACGATATCATTGAACTGTTCGGCCCCTTCTGCATTTGTACGGTCGGACTGACCGATGAAGAAATGATTACCGACCTTCATAACATCTCCGCCTTCCATGGTACCGGGCGAATCAATAAAGAAAATTTGAGAATCTTCATAAAATTTCTTGATTGTATCAAGAATCTCATATCTTTCACCGTTTCTGGATTTCTCAGGCGAGTTTGTGATTATAGCACACTTTTCCATGACAACAGCAGGGTCCTCAACAAAACATGAATCCGGATAACGTTCATCGCCTTCCAGCTCAGTAACTTCGAGTCCTAATTCTTTAAGTGTCGACACGTACTTGCTGTGCTGCTTTAGAGCCTTTCCATAATCCGGGGTTCCCTCTCCGAACATAGAAGTGGTTATCCCGTCTACCAGAGCTTTGCAAGGTTTTCTTGTAATCGCTTTTGTAAACATATTATATCCTCCTGTTAATTAATCTGCTTGAATTACTTATGTATCAATAATATAATCTAGTTTAAGCTTAGTCAAACGTAATATAATCATCAATTTGATGAGTAATTGTCATATATGTTGACAAGGAAGGATATGTGATGAATATATCTCAGTATGAGGCACTGATAAGAGCAGTTGAAACGGGAACTATGACACAGGCGGCCGAAGAACTCGGATACACTCAGTCAGGACTTACACGTGCACTGAATTCACTGGAGAAACAATGGAATATACGTCTCCTGAACAGAGGGAGAACCGGTGTTCAGCTGACAGCGGAAGGGAAGCTCCTGCTTCCATATATAAGAAGGGTATTGCTGGATCAGCATCAACTTACGGAACGAGTTAACGAGATTAACGGCCTCAGAGACGGACTTATAAGGGTCGGTACATTCAACAGTGTTTCAGCTCAGTGGCTTCCCGGAATTATCAAGAAGTTTCATGCGGACTATCAGGGCATACAGTTTGAATTGTTACATGGTACAGATGCCCAGATAGTAAACTGGATTGAAGAAGGTCGTGTTGACGTGGGATTTGTTGCATATCCAACGAAAGATGAACTTGAAGCGGAGTTCTTGTATAGGGACCCGATCGTTAGCATATTTGCGGAATATGATCCCCATGCGAAGATGGCTACACTACCGATATCGATGATGACAGATCTGCCATACATTGCCTTGAATGAGGGTGTAGAAGATGAGATTACCGCTATTTTAAACAGGCATAATATAAAACCGGATACACATTTTATGGAAAGCGATGATCATGCAGTAATAGCAATGGTTGAGCAGGGATTAGGAACAAGTCTGATGTCTATGATGATGATAAAAGGTTTCGACAGACATATAACTGCGATTCCATTAGATCCGCCGGGATATCGCGACTTGGGAATAGCTGTCAGGAACCATCAGCTTTTGTCATCAGCTGCCTCTATATTCTACAGGTATGCATGCGACTGGATACGTTGTGAGTACAATGCCACGTGAAGTTAATTGGTAAAAGTTTTGCAGTCAAGTGCAAAGCACGTGTTGGGAGCGGTTTGCTCTGAGGAGGGTAAATGCATGATTCAAAGTTAAATCACAGATACTATTCTTATATATAAAGCCGATATTATTGAACTTAGCAGAACCATAGCGTGCAGAACCATAGCATTTAGTCATGATTTGTATATTATAAGGCTTTCATAACATGTTTTCGCTTTATTCACAAGTAAATTGCAACGATTATTTTTAGACGGCATGGTGCTTGCAATTCTACCCCGCTATAACAAAATCCGGTTTTTCCGGAGCTTTATTTTCAAGATTATATTTTTCTAAGAAGGCATTTGACAAGGGAATTTTGAGCGAGATAAACTTCACGATTTGGAGATATCATGTCGAAAATGTCCGGAAGCCTTTACAAATTTATTAATTTATGATAAATTAGAATACAAATTTTGTTAATAATAACAAAATTTAGGACAACCAATTAATTTATTTCAGGAGGAATTTATCATGAAAGAAAGAAACATTTTTAAGAGCAAGTGGGGTTTTATTCTCACGGCAGTGGGTTCAGCGGTTGGAATGGCAAACGTTTGGGGCTTTCCGTTCAAACTAACCACAAACGGAGGCGGGGCATTTCTTGTCATCTATCTGTTTTTCATCGTGATATTTTCTTATATTGGGTTGTCCGCCGAATATGCAATAGGAAGAAGAGCTAAAACCGGAACACTGGGAGCTTACCAATACGCATGGGAAACTCGCGGTCTCGGTAGGGTCGGAAGTTTTCTGGGTTATCTTCCCTTGGCAGGATCCCTATGCATAGCCATCGGTTATGCAGTCATAATCTCTTATGTGCTTAAATCTCTGGTGCAGGCTGTCACAGGCAGTCTCATGACAGTAGATACGGATACATGGTTTGAGGGTTTTGCATTCAGAGACTTCAGCGTAGTTCCATATCACATTGCTGTCATTGTATTGACTCTATTGACCTGTATCACCGGTGCCCGTTCCATAGAGCGAGCCAACAAAATAATGATGCCACTCTTTTTTGTGCTTTTCGTTATCCTGGCTGTAAGGGTGTCATTCCTTCCGGGAACTCTCGAGGGTTACAAGTTTTTGTTCTCGCCGGAGTGGTCTCACTTAAAAGATCCTAAAGTCATTGTTGGAGCAATGGGGCAGGCGTTTTTCTCCCTTTCGATCACAGGTAGTGGCATGATAGTCTGCGGAGCATACCTAGATAAAAAAGAAAGCATTGTTTACGGTGCCAAACAAACAGGGCTTTTTGACACCATCGCTGCCATGGTAGCGGCACTGGTAATTGTTCCTGCTGTTTTCTCATATAATATGGAGCAGGCGGGAGGACCCGGACTTCTGTTTGTGACTTTACCCCGTATTCTTCAGCAAATGCAAGGAGGACGAATTTTTGCAGTCATATTGTTCCTGGCGGTTTTTTTCGGGGGCATCACATCCTTGCAGAATATGTTTGAAGTGGTCTGCGAATCCATTTTACACAAAACGCCTCGAGCCGACAGAAAGTCAGTTCTCTTTGCCATCGGTATCGTAACTTTTGTTCCCGGAGTATTCATGGAAGCGATTGTGAACTGGGGTCCGTGGATGGACCTGGTTTCCATATATATCATTCCAATCGGTGCAACACTCGGTGCCATTTCGTGGTTTTGGGTCATGGATAAGAAAGAACTTATGGATGAAATCAATACGTTTGAAGGTGAAGGGAAGAAGTACGGAAGGATATGGCACTCCCTCGGCAAATACCTCTATACTCCTTTAGCGATGATAATCTGTATTGTTGCTCTTGCATTCAAGGTTGCATTCTAGGCTTAAAGTTTTTAACAAGTGAGCAAGGTAAATCTTATATTTTGAATCGGAACAGGGTATGGAAACCTTAAAATTTGGTACTTGCAAACCTTCTCTCATTATTATATAATAGTTACCGCGTTGTGTATGCTGATCCTCAGACGATAGAGGTTGGCAAGATAGCTGAGATAATTAATGTAACTCAGGTAATATTGCAGCGCATATCCTGTGGCTAGAGGTTGTCAGACAACGAGAATGATTTTGGTGGAGCGATTGTCACTTGCATTTTAACGGATCAGACGGTATCAGTATGATATCCATTGATATCATCGTGACCGTCAGGTTGCAGTCGAAACCCATCGAAATCATTGAGTGTCAAAGGCTTAAATCACTCGGGGTACACAGGCTAGAAATCCAATTTTTTAGAATTGCCGACCAGGATGTGACGATATAGGAACATCTCAGTAGGCAGAACCGAAAAGTATCCATCTTAAGCGAAACAGAGCTCACGATTAGGACAGAAAGAGTCTTGAATAGCGGTATGCCGGCGTAGGCAGAATGCCATATATTCGGTGAGAAGATCAAAATAGCCTGAGCGGAGTCAACTGTTTTGTACGGTGGAGATGGAAATCAGTAGGTGGAAAGGGAAAAGAGATGAAATCATTTATTGCAAAGCCTCATGAAGTTGAGCGCAAGTGGTATGTGGTTGACGCAGAGGGGCAGACACTCGGAAGAGTTGCTTCAAAGGTGGCTTCAGTTCTAAGAGGGAAGAACAAGCCTACATTCACTCCTCACGTTGACTGTGGAGATTATGTAATCGTAATTAATGCTGACAAAGTTCAGGTAACCGGCAAGAAGCGCAAAGAGAAGATCTATAAGCACCACACAGGTTATCCGGGAGGTCTTAGAGAAACTACTTTTGAAAAGCTGATTGCAAAGAAGCCCGATGAGGTTATCAGACATGCTGTTAAAGGTATGATGCCAAAGGGTAAGCTCGGCCGTCAGATGTATAAGAAGCTGAAAGTGTATGCAGGACCTGAACACGGACATGCAGCACAGAAGCCGGAAGTATTGGAATTTTAAGGAAAGGGAGGAATAGACGATGGCAAAGATCCAGTATCAGGGAACAGGAAGAAGAAAGTCCTCAGTTGCTAGAGTTAGATTAATCCCTGGAAAAGGTGAAATTCTAGTAAACAAGAAGCCTCTGGACGAATATTTCGGAATGGAGCTTCTTAAGAGAGAGGTTAAGAGACCTTTTGCAATTGCAGGTTGTGAAGGCAAATTTGATGTTGTAGCTACTGTAACAGGCGGCGGTACAACAGGTCAGGCAGGTGCGCTTAGACACGGTATTTCCAGGGCGCTTTGTGAGGCCGATAGGGAAGCATACAGACCGGCACTCAAGTCCGCAGGGTTCCTGACCAGAGACCCACGTATGAAAGAAAGAAAGAAATACGGTCTCAAGAAGGCACGTAGAGCAAGTCAGTTCTCAAAGAGATAGTCTTTCGACTTTCACAAAGATTCAAAACCCTTGCAATCGCAGGGGTTTTTCTTTTGTGGGAATCAAAGAAAAACGCTGGAATTTGATTTACTTGCAACGTACTTGCAACACACTTGCAACAAATTGATAAAATGTATGAGATGCATCACACAGGATAGCATCTCTTTTTTGTCCAATAATGGCATTAGTCGATGAAACATTCCAGTTTGTTAACCGCATCAAGTACAACATTTACATCAAGATGTGTATAGACTGTTTCGGTTACATTTCCCTGAGAGTGACCTGCAAGCTTCGACCTTATAGTAGGTGAAACATCCAGATCGGCAAGAAGGGAAGTAAAGGTGTGTCTTGTAGCATGAATCGTATATGGCCAGCCCAGATTATCCATAAGCTTCATGAAATTTGTTCTGTAGTTATCATAGTTAACCGGCTTATCGCCCTGGCTCCTACCCATCTTTAGAAGATATGTGACTTTGCCATCTCCGTACCACTTCTCGAAGAATGGATAGATTGCATCTGCAATCGGCACTTTTCGCGTGGCATTGAGAGTTTTTCCTTTTGGGATGACAAAGTAGTGCTCTTCAAGATGAACATTCTCGTTCTTTAGTTCCAGGAACTCATTTATCCTGAGTCCGGTCCACATTAGGGCCAGGATAGTCTGACAGAAATCATCATCTTTCATCTGCCAAAGCTGCTCAACCTCATCGTGAGTAAGATGCTTCTCATCATCGAGTTTAACCTCATGCTTGAGTTTGTGAGCATCCAGGTTAACATATTGAGCATAATCCTTGGAAACAAGATCATACTTCATCGCATATGTGTACATCAGCTGCCACAGGATTCTTAATTTCTTGAGTGTCGGATAATTCTTGCCGCAGTTATCGACTAAATCCTGAAGATCCTGCAATCTGAGCTCGGCAAAGATTCTGTTATGAAGAGAAGTGCAGTTGTTGTAAGCATATACATAGGATTTCAGAGTTGACTCTTTTACTATCCCCTTTTTTTCTGCATGCATCTTTTCATATACTCCCACGAAAGTTGTTTTCTTCGTAGAAACGTCATATGGGTTAGCATTGAATTCCGCCAGCTTCTGTTTAGCTTCCTTCATAGTTGCGGCGTAGCCTATAATCTGCTGCTTATATTTTGCCTTTCCCTTTTCATGGTCAAGCTCAACACCTACCGTTTTACGTATTGCATATTTGTTCCTTCTGTTACCGGAAAGTTTGGAAATGCTTCCATAGCCATTTGGATTTCTCATGCTCATATATATCAGCTCCCTTCGTCCAATAAAGCGTTTTGAAATAACATGTACACGGTCGTAAACTGAAATGATTGAACGACTGACAGATGACAGAAAAGTATATGTTGAAACCCCAAGATTTACAGGCAGAAATGTGAAAATTAGTGAAATTGCCAAAGCAACCGGTAAGGATTCAAATTATATAAGAGTTGGATTACAGAGAGGATTACTGAAGTTCGGAATTGCATTTATGATGCATGGCTCTACTGAATATAGTTATTTTTGTCCTGATAAAAAAGTATGGGAGGTGCCATAAATATAAGAGCTTTTCTTCTTACAACACTCTTTAATGCTCCGGTAACGATAGATATCTACTATGAACTTGCTGTAAATCACAATCTGAAAGCGGCAAATTAAGCTTTAAGGATTAAGAGTATACTGAGACATCAATGAACAGAAAAGATTAGCTAGAGAGGTACTTTTTACAGAAAAACGCACCAAATCGCCACATAAAAACCTGAGGTGCTGCAAATTGCCGAGACTGAGTAAAAGAGAAAAAGAAGAGTGGGCGTTCTTCATCGATGAAAAACCGTAAGGAGAACTTATAACGAGAAATGCAGAAAATGCATCTATGAATGCAAGCAGAGCTTCATATCGCAGGTGGTTTGCTGCCCGAAATAAAAAAGTAAACGAAGCTCTGACTAGAGCCATCGCGAAGCTACCTCGGGATTCTGCCCGAGGGATTACATGAATTTGAAAATATAACAGAACAGAAAACGATAAATGGAATCAAAATCAGTGGTTGTTCTTCGGGTAGTGTATCGAAATGCTGCTGATAAATCAGAGGCTATCATGGAACTATGTTGAGAAAAAATGCGGCATAGAGCCTAGTGTTGTGTTAGCAAGCATCGCATCCTTACTCCGCAAACGGAGAGGACGCACATGTAGCTTCCGAGCAACTCGACAGCTATATGCAGGGCTTCTCCCTGTGACCCGTGTGAGAAAATGAAAGGAGTCGGCAATGACAAAGAAATATAAACTTGATGACTATGATGTAAGGATTATTGTAAGGGCTTTAATAGACTTGAGAAACAAATTGATAGGCGAAGGAAAATGTACTGATGCGGTGGATGAGATATTGATAAAATTCTGCAAGTAATTTTGAAGAAAAGAAATATGTAATGATAGACATCAAAATGATATTGCTATTATTCGAGATATAGAATATAATATATTCGAGATAAGGAGGTAGTCATGGAATATTTGACAGCGAAAGAGGTTGCAGAAAAATGGGGGATCTCCCAGAGAAGAGTTGCGGTACTTTGTTCAGAAGGCAGGGTAGCTGAAGCAACAATGCTGGGTAATATGTGGGTTATTCCTAACAATGCTGAAAAACCGGAAGATGGAAGAGCTTTGCGTTATGAAGAAAAACCAAGTAGTAAGGCAAAGCCATTTTTAAAATGGGCAGGTGGAAAAGGACAGCTGTTATCGGAAATACAGCAGCATTATCCATTTGATGAAAAGATAAACAGATATGCTGAACCTTTTGTGGGCGGCGGCGCTGTTCTGTTTGATATATTGGATAAGTACGAGTTGGAAGAGGTATACATTAATGATATTAATGAGGATCTAATTAATGCATACAGATGTGTAAAGGTATATCCTGAAGAATTGATTTCGTTACTCAAGACAATGCAGGAAGAATTTATTCCTCGAGATAATGAATCAAGAAAGGAATACTATCTTGAGCAGAGGAACCTGTTTAACACAATAAAAGTGTCATATGACGAAGTAAGTAATCTGAAAAAGGCAGCGTTGATGATTTTCTTAAATAAGACATGCTTCAATGGTCTATACAGAGTAAACAGGAAAGGTGAATTCAATGTGCCTATAGGTTCATACAAGAATCCTCTGATCTGTGATGAATCTAATCTGCGTAATGTATCACAGAAGCTGCAGAAAGTAAGGATTTCCTGTGGAGATTATAAGAGTTCTTGTGACTTCATAGATAGCAGTACCTTTGCATATTTTGACCCTCCATACAGACCATTAACTGATACCGCAAGCTTTACTTCATATACGGAAAACGGATTCGGAGATAATGAACAGAAAGAACTGGCCGAGTTTGTTAAACGATTGGATGAAAAAGGAGCAAAGGTTGTTGTAAGCAATTCGGATCCTAAAAATGTGGATTCAAAAGATGACTTTTTTGACAACATATACTCGTATCTGAAAATTGCAAGAGTAACAGCCAACCGAATGATAAACAGTAAAGCAAAGTCAAGAGGAAAAATAAGCGAATTGCTTATTACAAATTGTTAGGAGAAGTTTATGGAAATAAGAAGAGGACAGCAGCTTATCGAAAATGGTACTAAACAAGCAATAATAGAGTTTGAATTCGAACGCTATGAAATATTCGTGTTCCAAGGGAATCTATCGGAGTTCGATATTGTAATAAAGTATAAAAAAGATGGAAGCCGAATTAGAACTCCTAAGCATATCCATTGGGTGGTTGATGTGCTTATGAAGATGCAAGGAAACGAAGACTTGACGAAACGGTTCCTCCATATGATTCATATTTGTTGGAATCGTTGTACTCCTCTGGATAACAACGACTATGATACCTTGAAAGAACTGATAATACGTGGGGAAAGCGTTGTGATAATTGAAGACTATGAAGACTTGAATGCTTATGGGGAGTATGATGTGGAATTCCTGTATGTGCTGATGGAACTATTGGCGGTGCAAGAAAAAACAAATCGTGCGGGTGCATACATGTTCGGAAGCATTATAGAACAGTTATTAGAGGTGGATAGAGATATTTTTAAAATAGTATCCACGGCAGGTTTTAGAGGAAGATGATATGAATAATAGAGATTTTGATAATTGGCTGAGCAAATTTCGTCTTAGTATTTCGAGATACGACTACTATGTTAATTTTGATAAAGTCGTTGAAAATGTCGAGAAATATAAGATCGAATTGAACATTTTGAATTCATTAATTGGGTCGAAGAACATTGAAAATGATTTTGAGAAAATAATTGAAAAGTATCCGGAAACATTGAAATGCATTCCGGTTCTTTTGGCTGTTAGAGGAAATGAAATATATGCACAGGACGAAGCCGGTGCCTTTATTTACAAATTTGATGAGCCAAGTTGTTCGATGGAACAGTATAAGTATTTTATGAGAAAGACGGGCTTGTTCGATCTGCTTGCAAATCATATTGTAAATAATTTGATAGATTATGTTCTTGGTGTTGAAACAGGTCTTGATTCAAATGGACGCAAAAACAGAGGCGGACATCAGATGGAAGACTTGGTGGAAAGCTACATAGAGAAAGCAGGATTTGTGAAAGAAGAAAATTATTTTAAGGAAATGTATCTGGCCGATGTAGAAAAGAAGTGGAACATAGATTTATCTGCATTATCAAACCAGGGAAAAGCAAGAAAACGATTTGATTTCGTTGTCAAAACAGACAACATGATATATGCGATCGAGACAAACTTTTACGGTGGAACCGGAGGCGGTTCAAAATTAAATGAAACTGCACGAAGCTACAAAATGCTTTCACAGGAAGCTGATACTGTGGATGGATTTACATTTGTGTGGTTTACAGATGGAACAGCTTGGAGAAGTGCTAGGGGCAACTTGAGAGAAACATTCGATGTTATGGATTATATCTACAGCATTTATGATA
>JALENW010000033.1 GCA_022766365.1 Clostridiales bacterium
AGGTCCCAAGGGTTGGGCTGTTCGCCCATTAAAGAGGTACGCGAGCTGGGTTCAGAACGTCGTGAGACAGTTCGGTCCCTATCCGCTGTGGGCGTTGGAAATTTGAGTGGAGCTGTTCCTAGTACGAGAGGACCGGGATGGACATACCTCTGGTGCACCAGTTGTTCTGCCAAGGGCACAGCTGGGTAGCTATGTATGGACGGGATAAGCGCTGAAAGCATCTAAGTGCGAAGCCCCCCACAAGAAAAGATTTCCTCCTTTAAAGGTAAGACCCGTGAGAGACTATCACGTTGATAGGTCGGAGGTGTAAGCGCAGCAATGCGTGCAGCTGACCGATACTAATAGGTCGAACGCTTGACCAATGGTTTGGAAGGAAGATATACATTGTTTGGTTTTGAGGGTATTCCCTCAAAGAGAAGCGAAGTCTTTTTTCGGATAACGGGAAAAAGGCGAGCGAGAATCCAGTGAAGATAGCGGGGAGGCTACACCTGTTCCCATCTCGAACACAGTAGTTAAGCTCCTTAGCGCCGACGGTACTTGGCGGGAAGCTGCCTGGGAGAATAGGACATTGCTGGTTAAAAGGAAAGCACACGCAGGAGCGTGTGCTTTTCGCATATGAGGATAAAACGGAGGGCACTTTGCGTATAACGTGAGAGTTCCCGAAGCATTTCCGAGCTCATCGGTGCAGTCCGCATAAGAAACCCGGCACCGGATTATTGCGGATAATTTTATTGATTTCTATAGGCAGATGCTTGAATTTTAAAGATCTTTTACAATTTGTTCAGGAAAATCGCAAAATTAAAGTTCAAATTTTACTTGCCAAATCATGTGAAAAGATATACTATATCTAGGTGACGTGAAGATACAAACAACTATAGCAAGTATAAATGGAAAAAATAAGAAATTGGGGAGGTCGGCATGGAAATCAGTAAAATTCAAAAGCGCAGCGGTGAAATCGTAGATTTTGATTTAAGTAAGATTCGTAATGCGATTTTTGCTGCGGCAAAAGCCTGCGGCGGCACAGATGAAGTGGAAGCGCAGCGTCTGTCCGGATTAGTGCAGAGTGTAATCAAAGAAACTTACGGAGCCAGCATTCCCACCGTAGAAGATATCCAGGACATTGTGGAAAAAATTCTCATCGAAGAGGGACATGCGCAGACCGCAAAAGCATATATCCTCTATCGAAAAGAAAGAGCGGATCTGCGTTCCTTCCATAACTTGTATATGGATGCGGAGCAGATGATTGAAGAATACGTTTCTTTAGAAGACTGGAGGGTAAACGAAAACTCCAACATGGGGTACTCTCTGCAGGGGTTAAATAATCATATTGTAGAAGGAATTACGAAAAAGTACTGGCTGAATAAAATCTATCGCAAGGAACTGCGGGATGCCCACATCCGGGGGGATTTACATATTCATGATCTGGGGCTTCTGGCGCCCTATTGCTGCGGATGGGATTTGGAAGCGTTCCTTTTAAAAGGGTTCCGCGGCGCCAAAGGCAAGATTGAATCCAAACCTCCCAAGCATTTTGAATCCGCTTTGATGCAGCTTTCCAACCTGCTTTATACTCTGCAGGGAGAAGCAGCAGGCGCACAAGCGGTTTCCAGCATCGATACCTATTTGGCACCGTTTATCGCTTATGACGGACTGTCCTATAAGCAGGTAAAAAAGGCGATTCAGCGCTTTGTCTATAATCTGAATATTCCTACCAGAGTAGGATTCCAGACGCCGTTTACAAATATTACTCTCGATATTACGCCGCATCCTCTTTTGAAACGTCAGGGTGTAATTATCGGCGGGAAGACTATGGATCGGACATATGGCGAGTTCCAGAAGGAAATGGATATGTTCAACATCGCTTACAGCGAGGTTATGATGGAAGGCGACGGAGCGGGAAGAGCGTTCAGCTTTCCTATTCCCACTGTAAATATTACAAAGGATTTTCCCTGGGAATCAGAAGCAGTGACTAAAATCATGGAAATGACCAGAAAGTTCGGTACACCGTATTTCGCCAACTTCCTGAATTCCGATCTTTCGCCGGAGGATATTCGTTCCATGTGCTGCCGTCTGCGGCTGGACAACCGGGAACTGCGCCATCGGGGCGGCGGTCTGTTCGGAGCCAATCCGCTGACCGGCTCCATCAATGTAGTTACGCTGAATATGGCCCGGATCGGCTATACGTCTGACAATGTAGCTGAATTTAAACGACAGGTACGCAAGCTTATGGAGTATGCCCGGGAAATCTGTGACGCAAAGAGGGAGATGCTGGAATTATACATGGAAGGCGGCCTGTATCCCTATTCCCGTTTTTATCTGGAAGGGGTAAAGAAAGCTACCGGCGAATATTTCAAAAATCATTTTTCTACGATCGGCTTAAACGGTATGAACGAAGCCTGCAGGAATTTGCTGGGTGTAGATATTACCACGGAAGAAGGAAATGCCTTTGCCGTGGAGATTATGGATTTTATGAATCGTGTAATCCAACTGTTTCAGGAGGAGACCGGGAGCTTATGGAATCTGGAAGCATCTCCGGCGGAAGGAACCAGCTATCGCTTTGCAAGGCTGGATAAAAAGCTGTATCCTAACATCTTAACAGCGGGTACAGACGAACCTTATTACACCAATTCAACTCAGCTGCCGGTAGGGGCTACGGACGATATTTTCGAGGCCATCGAGTTGCAGGAAAAATTACAGACGGCTTATACCGGCGGAACGGTGCTGCATGGCTTCATCGGGGAGCAGATTGAGGATACGGAAACCTGCAAGCTGTTTATTCGAAAAATTATGGAAAATACCGCGATTCCCTATATTACGGTAACGCCTACATTCTCCATCTGTGAGGATCACGGATATATTGAAGGAGAGCATTTTACCTGTCCCCATTGCGGGAAGGATGCCGAAGTCTGGACCCGCGTGGTTGGATTCCATCGCCCCGTTCAGGCCTGGAACAAAGGCAAGAAGGAGGAATTTGCGGAGAGAAGAACCTTCGATGTACAAACCAGCCTGCACTCGGAAATGCTTCATGAGACGGGCGGGCAGATTTCGGAAGGAACAGAGCAGTTAGCATGAACATGAAAATAAAGGGTATCGTAAAATCGTCTTTGATTGACTACCCCGGAAAAGCATCCACCGTAATTTTTCTCGGTGGATGTAATTTTCGCTGCGGATATTGTCACAATCCGGATGTAGCAGAAGCCGGTGCCTGCGAAGGCGAGATTGCGCTGCCGGAATTTCTGGCATTTTTGGAGAAACGAAAGCGTTTTCTGGACGGGGTGGTTATTTCCGGAGGGGAGCCCACTTTGCACGAAGATTTATACCCTTTGGTTCGTGCAATTAAAGAAACGGATTATGCGGTAAAACTGGATACCAACGGGACAAATCCGGATGTTCTTCGCAGACTTGTAACGGAGGGACTGGTAGATTATGTGGCTATGGATATAAAAGGTCCGTGGAAGCTTTATGAATCCATTGCGCACAGAAAAACGAACGTAAAAGCCGTGCAGGAATCTGCCGCGTTTCTAAGAGGTTTTTTCGGATTTTCTTCGAAAGCGGGGACTTTCGGATGTGAATTCCGAACTACGGTTTTTCAGGAGCTTTTGCGGGAAAAAGAGCTTCGGCAGATGACTGCGGAGAGCGGCGAAACAGATGCAGAGGGGCGGTATATCGGCAGGGTGCCGTGGTATCTGCAGAATTATCGAGACAGCGGGAAACGCATCGATAAGGATGGAATTTACAGCGCATATGAAAGAGAAGAGCTGGAGCGATTGGGGCGGGCGCTGGGGCTTGAAATCCGATAGTATAATGAATGAAATAAAAATGCAGAAGACCGATCGAAAGATCGGTTTTCTGTTGTTTAAAATGTAAAATGAAGGGTAACATTCATATAAACATAAGCATATATTTATATGAATGAAAGGAAAAAGTCATGAAGGAACCATATACCGGAGACTGGTGTACGGCAGACCATCTGCAAAGAGACCGGTTAGATGATATACGAAACGAAATCCCGGCGGAGGAGCGGATCGCGGAAACGGCGGATTTATTTAAGGTGTTCGGCGATGCTACCCGGGTGAAGATTTTATACGCTCTTTTTGAACAGGAGCTTTGCGTCTGCGCCATTGCGGAGCTGCTGGGAATGACCCAGCCGGCAATTTCCTATCAGCTAAGGGTGTTAAAGCAGTCGAAGCTGGTGAGGAACCGAAGAGAAGGAAAATCGATTTACTATTCTCTGGCAGATGATCATGTAAAAACTATTTTGGGAATGGCAAAGGAGCACTTGGAGGAATGAAGGAACATAAGCTGCAGATTATACGGATTTTAATTACGGCCGGGCTGCTCTTGGGGTGGAGCATAGCACCTGCGGATGGGTGGCTGCAGCTTTGCGGCTATCTTGCGATTTATCTTCTGATTGCATGGGATGTGCTTTGGGAAGCAGTTGAAAATATTCTGCACGGGGAGATTTTTGATGAGAACTTTCTGATGATTGTGGCCACTGTGGGAGCGTTCTGCATCGAGCAGTATCCCGAAGCTGTATTTGTCATGCTGTTCTTTCAAATCGGCGAATTATTTGAACATATTGCGGTGGGAAAGAGCCGGACGTCTATTTCGGATTTAGTGGATCTCCGCCCGGATTATGTGAATGTGGAACGGGACGGAGAGATTGTCCGTGAGCTGCCGGAGCATGTTCATGTGGGTGAGATTGCGGTGGTCAAAGCCGGGGAAAAAATCCCTGTGGACGGAGTTGTACTGGAGGGCAGTTCGGCATTGGATACAAAAATGCTTACCGGTGAATCCATGCCTCGGGAAGTGAGTCGGGGCGACGCCGTTTTTTCCGGCTGTATCAATCAAAGCGGGTATCTTCGGATTCGGGTTGCCAAGGAGCTGAACGAGTCGGCTGCAGCTAAGATCCTGCAGCTGGTAGAGGCGTCTTCGGAGCATAAGTCGAAAAGTGAAACGTTTATCCGAAAGTTTGCGCATTGGTATACGCCGGCTGTAGTAATGGGAGCATTACTGCTGGCAGTGGTTCCCTCTCTTATTTTCGGAAATTGGGGCGAGTGGCTGCACAGAGCTTTGATTTTTCTTGTTATTTCCTGCCCCTGCGCTCTGGTTATTTCAGTTCCTTTAACTTATTTCGGAGGGATCGGGGGGGCTTCCGGGAAAGGCATTCTGGTTAAAGGTTCTAATTATATGGATGCACTGACACAGGTTAAAACCGTAGTTTTTGATAAAACGGGCACACTGACGGAAGGGCGGTTTTCCGTTACGGAGATTCACCCTGCGGGGATGACGGAAGGGGACCTTTTAGAACTGGCGGCGCTGGCGGAATGCCGATCCAATCATCCTGCGGCGCAGTCCCTGCGGGAGGCATACGGAAAGGCGATAGATGAAAATCGGGTTTCCGAGGCGGAGGAACTGCCAGGTATGGGCATTTGCGTTAAAGTGGACGGAGAAAAGGTTTTAGCCGGGAATCAGCGGTTGATGAAGCGATTTGAAATCCAGGTTCCGCCTGCGGATTCTTCCGGCAGCGTGGTGTACTTGGCCAAAGGGGAAAGGTATGCCGGATTTATTGTGATATCGGATCGGATAAAAGAAGATTCTGCGGCGGCTGTGGAGCAGCTGCGAAAGTTAGGGGTAAAAAAGATCGTTATGCTGACCGGGGATCGCAAAGCGGCAGGAGAGGCCGCGGCGAAGGAATTAAAGCTGGATGAGGTGCATACGGAGCTGCTGCCGGGAGATAAGGTGGAGCAGGTAGAACGCTTGCTGAGTCGGTTAAAGCCGGGAGAAAAGCTGGCTTTCGTAGGAGATGGGATGAATGACGCACCGGTATTGACCAGAGCGGATGTAGGAGTGGCTATGGGCGCGCTGGGAGCAGACGCGGCTATTGAGGCCGCGGATGTGGTTCTTATGGATGACAAACCTTCGAGATTAGCGGAGGGTATCCGCATTGCAAAAAGAACGAAGCGTATTGCCGGGGAAAATATTGTCTTTTCTTTGACGGTGAAAGCATTCTTCCTGATTTTAGGGGCTTGCGGTGCGGCAAATTTGTGGGAAGCGGTTTTCGCGGATGTAGGCGTTATGGTAATTGCGGTGGCAAATGCAGCGCGGGCGTTAAAGAACGTTGATTCGGCTGCTTCCCATAAGAAAAGAGGGGCAGCATGAAGCGCTCTGCCGGAATTCTACTGCATCTTTCGTCCCTGCCGTCTCCCTACGGAATCGGAACCTTGGGAAAAGCGGCATATGAATTTACAGATTTTTTAAAAGCGGCAGGCCAAACTTACTGGCAGATGCTGCCCATAGGGCCTACCGGATATGGAGATTCTCCCTATCAAAGTTCTGCGTCCTTCGGAGGAAACCCCTATTTTGTTGACCCGGACATTTTAGAGCAAGAAGGGCTTCTGACCCGGGAAGAATTGTGCCTCTTCCAATGGGGCGGTGATCCGCAGCGAGTGGACTACGGCCTGCTCTATCAAAACAGAGGCGTGCTGCTGCGTCGTGCTTACGATCGATGGGATGGCAGGGAGGAAGCAGAATACAGGAGCTTTTTAGAGGAAAACGGCTCATGGCTTGTGGACTACGCGGAGTTCGCAGCTCTTAAAGAGCGGTTCGGCGGACTTTCATGGCTTGAATGGCCGGAGACGTACCGGAGTCCGGAAACAATTCCGGAGAAGGTACGGGAAAGCTTGGAAGAAGAGGTGAATTATCACTGCTTTGTACAGTTTTTGTTCTTTCGGCAATGGAATGCACTGCGCAGATATGCCAACGGGCAGGGCGTTTATTTGATCGGCGATTTGCCTTTTTATTCAGCCCTGGACTCTGCGGACGTCTGGGCGAATCCGGAACAGTTTCAGCTGGACGAAAGACGGAATCCCACTGCGGTGGCGGGGGTACCCCCGGATTGCTTTTCGAAAAACGGGCAGCTTTGGGGAAATCCTCTGTATGATTGGGACTTTATGAGGCAGGATGGGTATTCCTGGTGGATTCGGCGGATGAGGCGGGGGGCGGCTTTGTTTGATTTGGTACGTCTCGATCACTTCCGCGGGCTGGAAAGTTATTGGGCAGTTCCCTTTGGAGAAACAGACGGCAGCGCCGGGCGGTGGGAGAAGGGCCCGGCAATGGAACTGATCCGGCGGTTTCGGGAGGAAGTGCCGGAAGCAAAGATCATTGCAGAGGATCTTGGCCTTTTGACCCCGCAAGCGAAACGGTTTACCCGGCAGACCGGTTATCCCGGCATGAAAGTGCTGCAGTTTGCTTTTGACGGCCATAAAGACAATCCGTATTTACCCGAGAATTGTCCGGAAAACAGCGTTGTTTATACCGGAACGCATGATAACGACACTTTGGCAGGCTGGCTTTCCCGGATGAACCGGGAGGAACGAGAACAAGTGCGGGATGCATTAGGAGTAAAAGGTGCGGGAGACCTGCATCGTATTATTTTAGAGTGCGGAACCCGCTGCAGGGGGAAGTTGTTTCTCGTTCCCATGCAGGATTATCTGAGTCTGGGGAGCAAAGCGCGGATGAATGTCCCGGGAACGGCGCAAGGAAACTGGGTTTGGAGAATGAAGCCGGGAGTTCTTACGGAGGGGCTGGCAAAGCAAATCAGAGAATATGCTGAATTGGGAAAGAGAATATAGAAAGAGGAGTTGCGGCGAAAGCCGCAGCTCCTCTTTTCATGAATCCATACAACAAAACATAACCAATTTCGGAGAAATTTGTTTTTTCTGCCCGTGTTAAAATGCGAAGCGAATCAGCAAGTAGATCATGGCGATGGCAACGGATAAAATCATCATGGGGAATCCCAGCTTTGTATATTGCATGAAGGTGATCGGATAACCGTGCTTGTTGCTAATTCCGGATAATACAACGTTTGCGGAAGCGCCGATCAGTGTTCCGTTGCCGCCTAAGCAAGCGCCCAGGGACAGTGCCCACCAGAGAGGCATAACATCCATTCCGCTGTCTCCCATGGAGATGATCAAAGGAATCATGGTAGCTACGAACGGAATGTTATCTAAAATAGCGGATAAAACAGCGGACCCCCAGAGGATAATCAGCATTGCTACTACCATATTTCCGCCGGTTGCGCTCATCAGCATATCTGCCAGCTGGTCGATTACTCCGGTGGTTTCCATACCGCCTACGACCATGAACAGAGCGATAAAGAAAATAATAGTAGGCCATTCTACGTCGGCGATGCTTTCTTCTACATTCTGTCTGCCGATTAAAATCATAATGGTAGCTGCGGTTAACGCGATTATGCTGGATTCCAGCCCGAGCTTGCTGTGGAACACGAATCCCAGAGCGACCAGCAGAATCATAACGATGCTCTTTTTCATCAGAGCAGCATCTTTAATTACGGATTTTTCATCCAGCTCCATAACAGCCTGCATTTTATCGGGAGTTACAACCAAAGCTTTCTTGTAGATAAACTTAAAGGCAAAGATGGTAACGATCATAATAACGATACAAATGGAACCTGTATTGATAGCAAAATCGGCGAAGCTCAGACCTGCTTTGCTTCCGATCATAATATTCGGGGGGTCGCCGATTAAAGTGCCGGTTCCGCCGATGTTAGAAGATAAAATCTGTGTCATCAGGTAAGGAACAGGATTCAAACCCAGGATTTTTGTAATTGCGATAGTCATGGGACCAACCAGCAGTACGGTGGTTACGTTGTCCAGGAAGGCGGAACATACGGCGGTAATGATCATGAATACGATCATAAGGTGCCACGGTTCACCTTTTACCAGCTTAGCGGCTTTAATAGCCGTGTATTCAAAGATGCCGGACTGTTTAACAACTGCTACGAACAGCATCATACCGACGAGAACACCGATGGTGTTGAAGTCGATGTATTCAACGGCACTGTCGATTGTCAAAATGCCTAACATAATCAGGGCAACAACGCCGGCAACAGCGGCTACCGCACGGTGTACCTTTTCTGACATGATGGCGATGAAGACAACCACAAATACAATAATAGAAATTGCTTGTTGTGACATGAAATTCAGCTCCTTTACAGAAATAACAGATAAACAGATATAAAAACTACGGCGATAAATCATCGCCACAGGTATTCTACAATGTTCCACTTTGAAATGCAATTGATTTTTAAATGTTTTTTTGATACATATACTAAGATGTAGTATTCTATAAATGAACACACATAAATTTTTTGTTTTATCAGACAATATTAAAATGTTGAAAAACCAACGAAATATGAAATAATAGACGAAAAATAAGAACGAAATTAAAAAAATAAATTGATGTAAAGAGTAAAGAATCGACGAAAATAAAATGAAAAATAGAAAAAATAATATACATTTAGATATGAAAAACATGGATTTTAAGTACAAAATGAATAAAAAAGTGAGCAAGAAGCACTCGGGCTTTGACGAAAAAAATAAAAAATTTCTCCCGGAGATGTGGAAATCGCAAAAATATGATACGATTAGCGAAACAAAAACGTGTGGAAGGCGGGAAGAAAAATGGAAAAAGGATATGTGCAGGTGTATACCGGAGATGGGAAAGGAAAGACCACAGCTGCACTGGGAATTGCTTTGCGCTGCGTCTGCGCAGGGAATCGGGTGTTTTTCGGACAATTTATGAAAGGGCAGGGTTCCAGTGAACAGAGGGCTGTCGAATATCTGCCAGGTTTTCAAATAGAGCAGTTTGGGGACTTGCATTTTATAAACGGAGAACCTTCGGAGCGGGATATCAAACAAGCATACAGCGGATTGGAAAAAATGAAAGAGGTGCTGCTGTCGGGGGAATACGATATGGTGGTTTTCGATGAGATCAATACGGCGGCGGCATTGGGGCTGATTCACAGTCAAGATGTACTTTCGGCGCTGGAGTGCAGACCTTCTCATGTAGAAGTGATTTTAACAGGGCGATACGCTCCGGAAGAATTTAAAGAGTATGCGGATCTGGTTACGGAAATGAAAGAGATCAAGCATTACTATAATGCGGGCGTAGAGGCTCGGATTGGGGTTGAAAAATAAAAAGCATTCGATTTAGATAAAAGCGCCTCCGGAAAATTTGAATTTCGGGGGCGCTTACTGTCAGGTGTTTATTTGATAAAAGTTTTATAATCCTCATAATTCTGCCTCAGCAGAGTCGGGGTATCCAGGCCGTAGGGGCACTTTGCCTTACAGGCGCCGCAATTTGTACAGGATTCAATCTTTTTCATTTTTTCCTGCCATTCCGGCGTTGTCCATGCGGCTTCCGGCGCACGGCGGATCATAAGGGACATGCGGGCACTGTTCCAGATTTCGATACCCTGGGGGCAGGGCATACAATAAGCGCAGCCCCGGCAGAATTGTCCCGATAGCTCCCGTCGGTCGTTTTCGATCAACTTGCGGTACGCGTCGGTTAAGACCGGTGGGTTCTTTATATAGGAAAGAAATTCATCCAATTCCGATTCCCGCTGTATGCCCCAGATAGGCAGCGCATTATCGTATTGATTCAGCCATGCGCAGATTGCGGCGGAATTGCGGATCAAGCCGCCGGACATGGCTTTCATGCAGATAAATCCGATGTCTGCAGTTTTGCAGTCCTTTACTAATTGGATTTCTTCCTCTGTGGACAGGTAGTTAAAAGGAAATTGCAGTGTGTCGTACAGATTCGACTGAACGGCTTCCCTGGCTAACGGAAGTTTGTGATTGGTGAACCCGATAAAACGGATTTTTCCCTCCTGTTTCGCTTTCAGAGCCGCTTCGTAAAGCCCGTCTTCTCCGCCCGGCCGGGGAACGAAGGGCGGGTTGTGGAGCTGCAGAATATCGATGTAGTCTGTCTGCAATTTTTTCAGGCTGGTTTCCAGATCTTTCTGAAAGCCTTCTGCGTTTTTTGCCGCGGATTTGCTGGCCAAAAAGATTTTTTCCCGCATGCCTTTGAATGCGATGCCCACTTTTTCCTCACTGTCGGAGTAGGCTCTGGCAGTATCGAAAAAGGTCATACCGCCGTCGTAAGCTTTTCGAAGAAGGGAAACAGCTTCCTCTGTGGAAACCCGCTGGATGGGCAGAGCACCGAAGGCGTTTTTTTCAGTAACAATGCCGGTTTTTCCTAATTTTACACAGTTCATGGTTCCTCCAAATCCGGCGTCGCTCAAAATTAACGGCGCCCTTGGGCTGTATGATGACTTCTGCTTTTTATTATAGCGCGAACCTGTCCTCTTTGAAAAGTATCCTTTTTATATTTGCAGGAGATTCATCAGCTGCTGGATGTACGCCGCGGATTGGGAGCAATGCTTAATATTTTCCGGCGGATTGCCGCCGAATGCGTCGGGATGCGTTTCCAGAAGCCGCTGGAATTCGCGGTTCGCCTCTTCTAACGTGATCGATGCCGTATGCGGTTGGTTATCCGTCCCGTTGTAATGCCAGGAGACCTCGCCCAGATTGTCGATGAGTGCCAACAGCAGAAAGCTGTTGCTTTTCATAGTCCGGTTTAAATATTCCGCGTCGTAATCTGTGTAAAAATCTGAGAACCAGAAAGACCATCCGTAGGGTTCCCGGCTGGTTTGCAGGCTGTTTTGCCAGTTCCCCAGAAGCGCAGGAAGTTCCAGCGCCCGGGCAACATCTCCGGCGGCAGATATGCTGCCGATGTAAGGTGTATGCGCTTCGAAGGCATCCTGGGCTTTTTTTGTAATTTCTACTCCATCCTCGTAAATCAGACGGTCGCCCAGATAAACATAACGTATTTGTTTCTTCTGCGCGGTATCGGGGCGCAGAGGAACGGTAATTTCTGCTGTTCCGGCGGGATGAAGAGGCGAGGGAACAACGCCTTTTACAACAATAACGGCCGTCTCTCCTTCGATTACGGATTCGGGGATCAGCGCTTTATTGGATCCGAGAGGGTCTAATACTGCAGTCAACACCGGTTCTCCGTTTACCGAGGAGATGTCGGTATGAACAATCAGCGAATCGCTGTCCTGAAGGCTGCCGATCCAGAATGCCTGAATACTCAGGATTAAAGCCAGAATCAGCAGGGTTCCAAGAACGGCGGCAATCAACGTGCGGGAACTGCGTTTTTTTACTTTTCTTAAATAGTCGATGGGATGCGGTTCCGTTTCCTGCCTGGGCACAGGTTCGGGTTCCTGCATGCTGCTTAAAATTTTAGCGCAGTCCCGGCAGCTTTGTATGTGTTCGTTCACGGCGGCATTCGTTTCTTCACCGGTGAGTTTATCAACATAGCTGGGCAGCAAGTCCCGTACGATGCCGCAGGGTAACTTGATCATTTGCTTTCCTCCTTTTCTTCTTTTAATTTTTCTTTTCCGCGATAGAATGTAACCCGCGCCCAATTTTCGGTATGTCCCAAAATTTCTCCGATTTCGCGGAAGCTCAGATCTCCCAACAATCGGAGGTAAAGGACTTCACGCATGGGATCCGGCAAGGCGTGGAGCCGCTGCATCAGTTCCATGCGGCGGATTTTTCCCAGCGCGGATTCTTCTGCGCTGGAATCTGTTTCCGAGGCCGGCGGCAGCTCCGTATCTGCAAACGGGCGCGGACTGCCGTGCTGTTTTTTTCGGTATGCGAGGAGGACGTTTTTGGCGATGGCGCATAACCAGGTGCTGATTTTACAGCTTTCGTCAAAACGACTGCTGGATTTTACGGCCTGGTAAAAGGTTTCCTGGGTCAGCTCCTCCGCCGTGTCGGGATCGCCGGTTTGTGCCAGCAGAAAACCATAGACCATCCGGGCGTGATTTTTATATGCTTCTTCCAGCTGGGAATGCTTGGCCATACCGGGATCCTCCCTTCGCGTGTGTTTGTTTATTGATTGCCCGAAACGACGTTTTGTTACAAGCAAAATTTAATTTTATTCAGATACCAGATATTAGATAAGAGAATGCATTTTATAAAATCGGAGAGCGGGGGCATTTTTTCATGCTTTCGGTGTAAGATTAACGGGAAATACAGCACATCCTTCGGGGTAAGAAAATAAAAACCCTGCCGATCGGTTGAAAGGTTCAACATTCAGCAGGGTTGGATGGTATCGCGTAGGGGAGTCGAACCCCTGATTCAGCCGTGAGAGGGCTACGTCTTGACCACTTGACCAAGGCGACACGTATTCAGATTTTTGCCACATCTCTCAACATCTCTACTTGAAATGTAGCAATCCATATTATATACTTTAAAGAAACAATTGTCCAGAACTTTTTTTAAAAAATGTAAAATATACATGAATTTCGGGAGGTCTCAATGAGAGAATACATAAGTACCAGAGGTGGAAATGAAAGAATAAGCAGTACAGCTGCGATTATTAAAGGTCTTGCAGGGAACAGGGGACTGTACGTTCCCGCTGAAATTCCGAGACTTCCGTTTACCATTGAAGAAATGTTTGGTAAGAGTTATCAAGAAATTGCTTTCCCAATCCTTAAGACGTTTTTCGATGATTTCTCAGACGAAGAATTGAAATATTGTATAAACGGAGCGTATGACGATAAGTTTGATGACGAAGACATCGCAAAGTTAGTCCAGGCAGGAACTGCTCACTTTCTGGAACTTTTCCATGGCAAGACAGCAGCCTTTAAGGATATGGCTTTAAGTATACTTCCGTATTTAATGACGACAGCCATGAAGAAGGAAGGCATTGACAAGAAAGTGTGCATACTTGCTGCTACTTCAGGAGATACAGGTAAGGCTGCACTGGAGGGCTTTTCAAATGTAGATGGTACAGAGGTCATAGTCTTTTATCCTCATAATGCTGTCTCTGTTGTCCAAGAGAAGCAAATGACCACGCAGGAAGGTAAGAATACTCATGTATATGCAATAAGAGGAAATTTTGATGATGCACAGAGAGGAGTTAAGGCTATCTTTTCGGATAACAAAATAGCCGTACAGCTTGCAGACAGAGGTGTTTTGCTGAGTTCGGCAAATTCCATTAATATAGGCAGGCTTGTGCCTCAGGTTGCATATTATGTATATGCATATATAAAACTTGCAGAACGTAAAGTGCTTCAGATCGGCCAACCTATGAATGTGGTGGTTCCTACAGGAAATTTCGGGAATATTTTGGCATCATACTATGCTCGGGAAATGGGGATACCTGTTAAGATGTTCATATGTGCGTCCAATAAGAATAAGATTTTGACGGACTTCTTATCCACAGGAGTGTATGACGTTCATAGGGAGTTTTATGTAACCAATTCCCCGTCCATGGATATTTTGGTGTCCAGTAACCTGGAGAGGCTACTTTTCCATTTGCATCGGAAGGCTTTCGGGTCGAATGACAAGGCAGCCGAGACTGTGTCTAAACTAATGGAAGAACTAGATAAGGGCGGAAGATATGAACTATCCGATCAGGTCAAAAAAGAAATGGGACAGTTTTACGGTGATTTTTCTGATGTTGACGAAACTTTAGCTTGTCTGAGATCTGTATACAATAAACATGGATATCTGATGGATACACATACTGCTGTTGCATATGACGTTTTCACCAAGTACAAGCGCTATTGTTGCGACGAGTCTCAAACTGTAATCGCTGCAACCGCCAGTCCATATAAGTTTCCTGCGTCGGTGGCGAAGGCAATTGGGATCCCTGAAATGAAAGATGAATTTGATTATATAGATGCAATCTCAGAAAAGACAGGTGTTCCTGTTCCCGATGGACTACGAGATCTAAAGAACAAGTCGGTATTGCATGACAAAGTAATAGAAGTAACTGATATGGAAAAAGCCGTAATAAACGCAGTGACTTAAAATCTGCAACAATCATTTGGCAGGGGTTTACCGAGTGCCTTTTGAAAATTATTTTCAAGTGATGAATGACATTGAAGATTAAGGTTATTCTGTCAACCATTCCGGATGATTGTAAATTTTGTGTTGAAATTTAAGGTCATTTATGGTAAATTAGTACATGCGGTAACTGCGTGGAGGATTGACCGAGTGGCTAAGGAGCTTGATTGGAAATCAAGTAAGGTGTAACAGCCCCGTGGGTTCGAGTCCCATGTCCTCCGCCATATTTAAAGGGAGTGATTCTTCACTCCCTTTTTTCAATAGGAGGTAAGGCAAAAATGGAACTCAAAGATATAAGAGTTGGATTTGTAGGCTTCGGCAACATGGCAAAAGCTATGGCAAGAGGAATGATAAGAGCAGGAATGCCCTGCAAGAATATAACTGCATGTGCAAGGAGCTGGGATAAACTGGTAATAAATTCAGAAGAGATGGGAATTATTCCATGCAGAGATGTGTATGAGGCATCATATTATTCAGATTTGGTTATCGTTGCAGTGAAGCCATATCAGGTTGAAACGGTACTTGAAGAACATAAAGAAGTCCTGAATGAGAAGGCGGTAATTTCGGTTGCATCCGGATTAGGATTTGAATGGTATGAGAACTTTCTGGAAGAGAACACTCAGCACTTGACCATTCTTCCGAATACAGCGGTTGAAATTGGTAAAGGGGTTATTTTGAGAGAAAGAACACATTCACTTCAGGGAGAAATCGCAGCAAAAGCAGATATTTTGCTAAATTCACTTGGCTACGTAGAGGAAGTTGACGATGATCTAATGAATGTAGGCTCTGCAATTACCGGTTGTGGAATCAATTTTGCCTATATGTTTGTTGATTCTATAGCTGACGGAGCCGTTAAGATGGGTATGCCAAAACCTTTGGCATATAGGCTTGCAGCTGAGATGATTAAGGGAGCAGGTGAGATGGTGCTTATCTCAGGAAGGCATATCGGACAGCTCAGGGATGAAGTTTGTAGTCCGGGAGGCACGACAATCAAAGGAGTGGCGGCTCTTGAAGAGGCAGGTTTCAGAAGTGCTGTGATAAAGGCCGTTGAAGCTGCTATGACCTTATCGCCACAGAAGGACTGATGGGAGAACATGCTCATGCATTGCAGGATTGGAATTTTTAATGTATAATAAATTGTCAGGATTTATGTATTGGTACGATCGAAAGTTTGGGAGAATTCTTCCTTACCGGGCGTTGTGGCCGCTTTTGGGATGCTTTGTATTAAACTGCATTGTTTATTGGTTTACTCAGTGGGTTATGGCAGGAGCGTACCATTATGATTTAACCTTGCCGATGGACAGAGAATTGCCTGTAGCGCCATGGTGGGTGAGCATATACATACTCAGCTATGGTTTTTGGGCGTTTAACTATATATTGATTGGAAGACAGAGTAGGGAGGCTTGTTACAGACTGGCTTTCGCAGACTACATATCCAAGATTGTCTGTGGGATGTTTTTTATTTTGTTGCCTACGACGAACGTCAGACCGGTGCTTGGTCAGGGGTTTTGGGATATGATGCTTGAATTGGTTTACAAGATGGATAGCCCGACGAATCTTTTTCCGTCGATTCACTGTCTTGTGAGTTGGCTTTGCGTGATCGGCCTCAGGGGAACGAAGGTACCGCTTTGGTATAAATTGTTTTCTTTGACTTTTGCCATTGCAATCTGTGCTTCAACGCAGTTCACCAAGCAGCATTACATAGTGGATGTTGCAGGGGGTATTGTGTTGGCAGAGGCGGCTTTTTGGGCAAGCAGTTATTTTGTAAGAAAGAAGAGATGGACGAACGGCTGACGAATAGGAAAAGCAGGTATCGTTCGGGCAATATAGCAATATAAAGGTCAGACAGGTGACCGTGGAAATACTAGAACTGTGACAGGTACGCAGAATGAAAGGATGAGGCTTAAGATAGGTAATGGCATCTACCGGAAAGAAGATTAAAAAAGTATTACTTAATGGAATATTCCTTGTTTTTTGCTTGGGAATAACCCTCTTTTATGTGTTTCACAACGAAGATATAGATGTCATTAAAGGCTATATCAAGGACGCATACTGGGGGCTGTGGGTTATAGGATCTTTTTGTGTGGTGCTTTTTATTTTGGGGGAGGCTCTTATCTTCAAGTACTTGCTTAAAGTCTTGGGATATAAGGAGAGCATGTGGAATTGCAGCCTATATTCATTTGTGGGTTTTTTCTTTTGCTGTGTGACCCCCTCAGCTACCGGAGGACAGCCGATGCAGGCTTGGTTCATGAAAAGAAACGGGGTTCCGGTACAACTGTCTACTTTGGCTATGCTGATTGTTACGATTAATTATAAAACCGTTCTTCTGCTTTACGGATTTGCACTGTTTGTTTTTCGACCGGCAGGAGTCTATGAGTATCTCGGCCCTGCAATGCCATGGATTTACCTGGGAATGGTTCTGAACCTCATAATCGTTTGGTTTATGATAACTTTGGCGGTTAAGCCGAAAATCGCAGAGAGTATTGTTTTGTGGCTGGTAGGACTGCTGTCAAGGACTTTTAAAAAGAGAAAGTTTTACCTCATCGAAGCTAAGGTTAAACATGCCATGGAGGATTATGTTCTCAAGTCGAAGAACCTGATGAAGCACAAAATGCTCATGCTGAAGGTACTGGGAATTACCTTCGTACAGAGGACGATATTGTTCTTTACAACGTACCTTGTGATAGTAAGTTTCGGGTTCACTTCAGTTGGGCCGGGTCCGGCGACAATGCTTCAAGGACTGATAGCTTTGGCCGTTGATATGCTTCCACTTCCGGGCGGCATGGGTGCCAGCGAGCATATCTTCACGCTTATTTTTAAACCGATTATGGGACAGAATCTGACGACACCGGCGATTATTGTCAGCAGAGGACTTGCATATTATACACAGCTTATCATTTCAGCGGTGATGACTGTTGTTGCTTATATATTGATTTTCGGAAGGAGAAAAAGAAGATAGTATGATTGGTGTATATAACTATACGGTTGTGCTCACATATCTCAGCGTGGTTTCAGCTGCAGCCGGAATGATGTTTGCGGTTAACGGGCATTTCAGAATGGCTCTCGTGTGTCTTGCACTTTCGGGCTTGTTTGACATGTTTGATGGGAAGGTGGCAAGGCGCAAGAAGAATAGAACATATGAGGAGAAGATGTTCGGTGTTCAAATCGATTCTCTCTGTGATTGCATAGCATTCGGATTTTATCCTGCAATCTATTGTTACCTTATAGGTGTCCAGGGTAAGGCGGGAATTATTGCAATAGTTCTTTATGTTATCGCTGCTGTTATAAGGCTGGCTTATTTCAACGTCTTGGAAATTTCAAAAGGTCAGGATGGAGAAGGTGGTACAAAATATTATCACGGCTTGCCGGTCACTTCGATTTCTGTTATTCTGCCAATTGTTTTTTTACTGAATTTCATCACTTCTGATAAAGTGTTTTATTGGATTTTGGTCGTTACCCTTCTTGGAACAGGGACTGCTTTTGTGTGGGATTTCAAGTTCAGAAAGCCGACCAATAAGGAACTGTTCATAATTGTCGGAATAGTAGCTTTTGTTCTCGTTGCCAGCTTGTTGTACAAGAGGTATATTCCTGCTTCTCCGCCTGTGGAGTTTGTGCAACTGTAGTCTGAGTGCTCTTTACTTGGAATACCCATAGAATACGCATATCAAATGTTGAAGTACGCTATTTTACCGGATTCAGTGATGTGATCGGGATAGTCGGGCATTGCAGAAGATTTGTGCAGGGTGCGTTAGATTGTCGGAAAAATCAGCTTTCTCTGACAGGCCGGCTTTTGCAGTTTTGATTTGAAGTTGGATTTTCTGTATGGGAGGTCTTATGAAATATAAAGATAGACAGGGAAACTTTTTGCAAGATGACGAGACTCAGGAAAAGATAATAAGGTTTCTTTACGGAACTTATCCGGGTCAGAAAATTCTTCCCTCATTAACTCACAAAAGATTATCAAAATGTGTAGGAGGGTTTCTTTCAACGAAGGTATCTGCTTTGCTGATACCGTATTTTGTTAAGAGAAATAATATAAACCCGAGGGATTTTGAAATGTCGGGTCATAAATCCTTCAATGATTTTTTTACAAGGCGACTTGCTCCGGGTGCAAGGGAAGTGGATATGAGGCCTGAAGTGCTTATTTCTCCTTGCGATTCAAAGCTTATGGTCTATCCTATTGAAGAATCACAAGGACACAGAAGATCGAGGTTTACAATAAAAGGAATACAGTACAATATGGAAGGACTCACTCAGAGCATGAAACTTGCTGAAGTTTTTGCAGGTGGGAAACTTCTGGTATTCCGGCTTGCCGTGGACGATTACCACAGATATTGCTATGTGGACAACGGGGATAAATCTCAAAACTATAGAATAAGAGGGGCTTTTCACACAGTTAATCCTGCTGCTTGTGAGAAAGTTGCTGTTTACAAAGAAAATGAACGTGTCATTTCCATTTTGAAAAGTGAGAATTTCGGTATCGTCATGATGATGGAAGTGGGAGCTATGATGGTTGGAAGAATTATCAATTATGACGGACCGACGTATGTGAAAAAAGGAATGGAAAAGGGAATGTTCCGGTTTGGTGGTTCAACGATAATACTAGCCTTCCAAAAGGGTATGGTTGAGCTCGACCGAGATATTATGCTTAACAGCCAGCAAGGCATAGAGACCAAGGTAAGCTACGGGGAGAAAATTGGGAGAAGGGTATACAGGTAATATTGTATTTAGCCTTCATTAGAATAATTATCGTAACTCATCGATAAACTTGTGTTTTGGATAATACAATCAAGGTTTTGTGGGAATTTGCCTTGAAATCAATACTTAAATATTCATAAAGTAGAACAGATCAACCTTAAATGATATTATGCTATACATATATATTAAATAAAGCCTCGAATATTGACAATTCGAGGCTTTTGATATAAAATTAGGTGGTTATGAATAAGAAAATAAATGTGGATAGATTTTTTTTAAATAAGTGGGATAGCTCTAGAATTTTCAGAATTTTCCTTTTATTATATGATGTGGTTGTCATCTATTTCAGCTCTATTTTAGCTATGATGGCCAGGTTTAACGCATCGATATCAGGGATTCCTGATGTTTATTATGATGCGATTAAAGGAATGGCTATATACAATATCTTGTTCACTATTATCGTTATATATTTGTGCAGACTGTACAATAGTATCTGGCGATTCGCCAGTCTTAAGGAGATTTTTTATATTGCAGTTGCGACTTTGATCTCAACAGTTGCAAATTTTATGGTTTATTTTGGATTTTCAATTCCAATTTTTAGATCCTATTTCCCTTTATATTTCTTAATCCTTTTTTCTTTCTTATTTATCGGCCGATTTTCCTATCGATTCGTGAGAACCATATATAGAAAGAATTTCTTTAATGGCCCCAAAAAGAATATAATGGTTGTCGGAGCCGGTGATGCCGGGAATTTAGTCATAAGAGAACTTGAAATCAGCAATCAACTGGAATCTCAAGTTGTCTGTGCAGTAGATGATGATAAGAGAAAACATGGAACATATATCCAGGGAATCAAAGTATGCGGTGGAAGAGAGAAAATTGTAGAGTTAGCTAAGCGATACAATGTTGATGAAATAATTATCGCAATGCCGAGTGTACAAAAAAAAGAAATCAAGGATATAGTAAACCATTGCCAAGAAACAGATTGTAAAGTTAAGATTCTCCCCGGAATGTACCAGCTTGTAAGCGGGGAAGTTGAAATTTCCAAACTCAGGAATATACAGATTGAAGATTTACTCGGAAGAGATCCGATTAAAGCTAACTCAAAGGAAATAGGCGTATATGTAGCTGAGAAAACCATACTGGTAACAGGAGCGGGAGGTTCCATAGGCAGTGAACTTTCAAGACAGATCGCAGCTAATTATCCGCGACAGCTGGTTCTACTGGATATATATGAAAACAGTCTGTATGATATAGAAAGAGAACTTGAAAAGAATTTTCCAAACTTAAACCTGGTTACTCTTGTAGGGTCAGTTAGAAATCGTTCCAGATTGTCTTACATATTTGAAGAATATAAGCCGGATTTAATTTTTCATGCTGCGGCGCACAAACATGTTCCGCTTATGGAAGATAGCCCGAATGAAGCTATCAAGAACAATGTATTTGGTACAATGGAACTTTGCAGAGCAGCAGACAAATATGGTGCTGAAAAATTAGTGCTAATATCAACTGATAAAGCTGTAAATCCAACAAATGTCATGGGAGCTTCCAAAAGAATATGTGAGATGTTGATTCAGTATTATAATGAAAAAAGCAATACAAATTATGTAGCTGTACGTTTTGGAAATGTTCTCGGTAGTAATGGAAGTGTAATACCTTATTTTAAGAAGCAAATTGCTGAGGGTGGACCGGTTACGGTAACACACCCTGATATTATCAGATATTTTATGACTATCCCGGAAGCTGTGTCACTTGTCTTGAAAGCAGGAGCAAGTGCGGATGGTGGAGAAATCTTCGTTTTAGATATGGGTGAGCCTGTCAAGATCCTTGATCTTGCTAAGAATATGATAAAATTAAGCGGACACGAGGTTGGGACTGATATAGAGATTGTCTTTACCGGATTACGACCAGGCGAGAAACTTTATGAGGAGCTACTGATGGACGAAGAAGGTCTCGAAAGAACTGAAAACGAACTCATACATATAGGAAAACCCATACAATTTGATAAAAAACATTTTGAGGCCGGTCTTAGGAAACTTTACAGAATTGCTTATGGCGAAAAAGATGGTATCAGAAAGGCTATCAAAGAAATTGTACCAACATATAGGGGGAAGATTTAAAATGAACATACCATTTTCACCACCGGACATATCAGAATTAGAAATTCGGGAAGTCGTTGAAGCATTGAAGTCCGGTTGGATAACAACAGGTCCAAGAACCAAGGAATTCGAAAAGTGCATTGCTGAGTATATTGGTACTAGTAAAGCTGTCTGCTTAAATTCTGCTACAGCTGCTTTAGAGTTAACATTGAGAATAATTGGAATTAAGCCAGGAGATGAAATAATAACTTCTGCATATACATACACTGCAAGTGCATCAGTTGTTGAACACATAGGAGCAAAACTTGTTTTAATAGACACAGATGGTGAAACGTTTGAGATGGATTATGACAAGTTAGAAGCGGCAATTACTCCTAAAACTAAGGTTGTCATACCTGTAGATATAGGAGGTAAACTATGCGATTATGATAGGATTCAAGAAATTGTTCATAGAAAGTCAGCTTTATTTAATGCTGAATCAAAAATACAGGAATCAATTAATCGTATAGCTATAGTAGCAGATTCTGCCCACGGATTTGGTGCGACATACAACAATATGTTAAGTGGTAATTTTGCCGATTTCACAACATTTAGTTTCCATGCTGTAAAGAATTTAACTACAGCTGAAGGCGGTGCGGTAGTGTGGAAGGATATGAAAGAGATAGACAATGAATGGTTATATAATGAGTATATGCTTGCATCTCTTCATGGACAGAGTAAAGACGCACTTGCTAAGACAAAATTGGGCGCCTGGGAATATGATATAGTATATCCTGCGTATAAGTGCAATATGACAGATATTAATGCTGCTATTGGCCTTAAACAACTGGAACGCTATGAAGACCTTTTAGCGAGAAGAAGACATATAATAGGTAGGTATGACAAGAGCTTTATTGCAAAAGGGTTTAAACCTCTGATACATTTTACTCAAGAGAGTAAGTCGAGCGGACATTTGT
The DNA here is from genome assembly GCA_022766365.1 of Clostridiales bacterium. Classification (GTDB taxonomy): domain Bacteria; phylum Bacillota; class Clostridia; order Peptostreptococcales; family Anaerovoracaceae; genus S5-A14a. Next base: position 22,480 of record JALENW010000033.1, read on the forward strand.
ATCTTCTGAGAATTCCGGGTATTTCTGAGGAACAGAGAAATCAGATAATAATAAAGATGGCTGAAAGAGGTGTAGCTACAAATGTTCATTATAAACCCTTACCAATGATGACAGCGTATAAGAAACTTGGATTTAAAATTGCTGATTATCCAAATGCTTATCATACATATGAAAACGAAATAACCTTACCACTTCATACTAAGTTATCGGATGAAGATGTAGAGTATATAATTGCAAATTTGGTTGAAATTACAGAAAATATGAGGCTATTTTAAACATGAAGTTGAGAGATTGGTCAGAGATTCCTGCCGACCTAAAGAACCGACATGTGAAAGAATATTATGATATGCTTTCGCACAATAGATCTTATTTGATTCATAAGAGAATTTGCGATATTGTGCTATCACTCATTCTTATTGTAATTTTATCCCCATTGCTTATTTTGTTAGCAATTATAATAAAACTTGATTCACGTGGGCCCGTATTTTACAGACAGGAAAGAATCACTCAATATGGCAGAAAGTTCAGAATTTTTAAGTTCCGCTCGATGGTGATGAATGCTGATAAGATTGGAAGTCATGTTACTGTTAAAGATGATGTAAGAATTACAAAAGTTGGCAAAACAATAAGGCGATTACGACTTGATGAGCTACCACAGCTGTTCAATATTTTATCAGGAGAAATGACCTTTGTGGGAACACGGCCCGAGGCGACAAAATATGTTAATTACTATACAGATGAGATGAAAGCTACGCTCCTGCTACCTGCGGGAGTCACATCTCTTGCAAGCATAGAGTTTAAGGATGAGGCGAAAATTTTAGATGGAGCAAGTGAGCCGGATAAAGTTTATGTAAGGAACGTTTTGCCTGAGAAAATGAAGTATAATCTCGAAGCTCTTAAGCAATGCAGTATTCGGCAAGATGCAAAATTGATATTTAAGACTGCACTGGCAGTTATAAGGTGAAAAATTGAATCTTTGGATTGTTAATCATTATGCAATACCTCCATCACTTGGAGGTTTAAACAGACATTATTATTTTAGCAAATATCTCCGAGGGGAAAAAGTAAATACAAGAATTTTTTCCTCAAGCAAAATACATAATTCACATGTGAATTTTAATACAGGAGATTTATATAACGAAGAAAATATAGATGGGGTTGATTATACATTTATAAAAACATCCGGCTATAAGGGAAATGGATTGAAAAGGATTTTTTCATTTCTTCAGTTCTCGTATAATTGCCTGAAAACTATGAGAATTCTAATCAAAGGAGAAAGACCTGATATTATCTATGCATCATCTCCTGAGCTGTTTTCCACAGCTGTTGCATTAGAATTTGGACTAAGGAACGATATTCCTACTGTGGTTGAGATACGCGATCTATGGCCGGAGAGTGTTGTGGAATATACGCGATTAACTAGGAAAAATCCCATAATAAGGATTTTATACAGGCTTGAAAGATGGATATATGAAAAAGCTGATCTTATAGTCTTCACTTTTGAGGGAGGCCCAGATTACATTAGGATGAAAAATTGGGATAAAGAGAGTGGAGGAAACATTGATTTAGAAAAATGTAGATATATTAACAACGGAGTCGAGGTGGATAAATTCGATCAATATGCGAAGGAATTCACTATTGAGGATTCGGATTTGCAGTCTGATAAATTCAAAGTAGTGTATACCGGATCAATCCGAAAAGTTAACTCTATAGGTCTTCTTGTGGATGCTGCAAAAATATTGACAGATGATGGCATAGATGACATTTCGATAATTGTTTTTGGTGATGGTACTGAAAAAGAAGCTCTTATTGAGAGATGCAAAAATTTAAATTTGAACAATATTGTGTTTAAGGACAGAGTAGATAAAAAATACATACCATATATACTGTCTAGGGCTAATATGAATATATTTGTAGGACAAGATGATGCTATGAATAAATACGGACTAAGTCTTAATAAACTATTTGACTATATGGCATCAGGTAAACCAATTTTATCTAACATTGAGTCTGGGTATGACAATATAAAAAAATATGAATGCGGCATAATTGTACATAGTAATAGTGCGAAATCCATTGCTGAGGGTATTCTGAAAATAAAAACTTCAAGTAAAGCTTCGTACGATTATATGTGTAATCAATCAAAAAAAGCTGCTGAAGATTTTGATTATAATAAGTTAAGCGGGAAACTATATAACATTCTGAATGAGTTAAAAGGAGTGCATTAACATGAAGATTAGTAAGCTTTTACCGAAATATCTTCCTGAATACAACTTTACTGTTATTAATGAAAAAGAATTTCAAACCCTCGGACTTGTTGGCTCAGACACCGGTGCAAGCAAATGTACTTTTATAGATCGCCCCGAGTTTAGTGATGCACTCGAGGGTGATGTGACTATGGTTATCACAACCGAGGAGATCTCACAGAGGATAGAATCTTATGATGTAGGATTTTGTATTGTAGATAATCCTAGGGTGGTTTTCTTTAAACTACACAACTCCCTTGCGGACATAGAGCCATATGCGAGACCTCGATTTAAGACAAAAATAGGAAAGAATTGCAAAATACATTCTTCTGTTATTATTTCTGATGAGAATGTCGTAATAGGTGATAATGTTAGGATTGACCCTTATGCAGTTATAAAGGATAATGTTATCATAGGTGACAATACGATAATACATTCCGGGGTAGTAATAGGAGACTCTGATTTTGAGTTTAAACGTGAGGGTCATGAAATATTTGGCGTAACTCATTGTGGTGGTGTTATAATCGAGAACGATGTAGAGATACTTGCCAACTCTGGCGTTAACAAGGCTTTGTACCCATGGGATAATACAATAATTAAAAAATATGTTAAGATTGATATGCTTTGCAATGTATCTCATGGTGTGAAAATAGGTTCCGAAACTATGGTAGTTGCTTTAAGTGGTATTGGTGGAAGGACCGTAATAGGTGATAGATGTTGGCTGGGATATGGCTGCATAATTAGAAATGGAATTACTATAGGAAATGATGCTCGAATTAATATGGGATCAATTGTTACAAAGAACGTTGAAAATAACGAATCGGTGACAGGCAATTTTGCAATTGACCATGATAAGTTTATGGAAGATTTGAAACGACGAGCAAGATAATTATGCTTTTGATATAAAATGCAAGTGTGAAGGTAAGGTGTTAAAAATGAAAGAAAAAATCCTAAAAAAAATAGAAGATCGAAAGATAAAAGTAGGTGTTGTAGGCCTTGGTTATGTAGGACTGCCACTTGCAGTTGAAAAAGCAAGAGCCGGATATAAAACCATAGGTTTCGATATTCAAGATGCAAAAGTTGAAATGGTAAACAAAGGGAAAAATTATATCGGCGATATTGTAGATGATGATCTGAAGGTGTTAGTTAGTGATGGGCTTCTTTCTGCGACTACAGATTTCTCCTTTGTTAAAAATGTGGATTTTATCGCAATATGTGTTCCGACACCCCTTGATAAGCATCAACAGCCGGATATCAGCTATGTTAGGTCATCTGCAGAGCAGATTGCAACATATATGACAAAGGGCACAATAGTTGTACTTGAATCAACAACCTATCCAGGTACAACAGAAGAACTACTTAAGCCGATTCTTGAAGAAGGCTCCGGACTGAAGTGTGGTGAAGATTTCTATCTTGGCTTTTCTCCGGAGAGAGTAGATCCCGGTAATAAGGAGTTCAAGACTAAGAATACTCCTAAGGTAGTGGGAGCTATCGGCAAAGATGCAACGGAAGTTATCGCTGCAATGTACAGGGCTGTTCTTGATGGTGATGTCCATGAAGTAAGTTCACCAGCTATTGCCGAGATGGAAAAAATTCTTGAGAATACTTACAGGAATATCAACATAGGATTAGCAAATGAAATGGCAATGCTATGTGATAGAATGGGAATTAATTATTGGGAAGTAGTTGAGGCTGCAAGTACTAAGCCATACGGATTTCAGGCTTTTTATCCCGGCCCCGGTCTTGGAGGACATTGCATACCACTTGATCCTTATTATCTATCTTGGAAAGCTAGGGAGTATGGCTTTCATACATCTATGATAGAAAACTCAATGATAATAAATGATAAGATGCCTGAGTATTGTGTAGAGAGAGCAAGTAGAATCCTTAACAAACAGGGCAAAGCACTTAGCACATCAAAAGTGCTAGTGCTTGGGGTTGCATACAAAGCTGACATAGATGATTACAGGGAAAGTCCTGCTATAGATGTTATAAATATATTAAAAGAAATGGGTGCTGATACGGAGTTTTACGATCCATATATTTCTGAGTACAAGCATAACGGCGATATAAACCGTGGTATAGATTCGATTTCTCCGGAGATTGTAGCAAGTTACGATCTTGTAATGATAACGGCAAACCATACAAATATAGACTATAATATGATTCAGGAAAATGCAAGAGCGATATTTGATACAAAGAATTCGATGAAGAATATTGCAGCAAGATCTAACATAGATGTTTTGTAGAACGGAGAATATTACAACAGTTTAAGATGCTTATATCAAAGATTTTAAAGGAACGAAACATACACTTCTATTCAGAAGGCGAAGAAGAAGTTGACTCTCTTGGATTAATAGGGTACAATGCCGGAGACCGATATAATGTTGCTACATTTGTTGAAAACTCAAAATATATATGTGACTTTCCAAGTAATATAAAACTGATTATTACTAAGAGATATATTGCTGAAAAAATAAGAGAAACTAGAAAAGACATTGGGCTAATCGTTGTAGATGATCCTAGGAATTGCTTTTTTAAGCTTCATAATTATCTGGCAAAAAAAACTATATACAAAAGAGAAAACTTCAAATCCAAGATTGATGATAGTGCGAAGATTAGTCAGCTCTCATCCATTTCCCAAAACAATGTGGTAATAGGTGAGAACACTATAATCGAAGAATTTGTTGTTGTGAGAGAGAATACCATCATAGGTGATAACGTAATCATTCGTGCAGGATCCACAATAGGGTCAGAAGGTTTTGAATTTAAAACCCTCGATGAAGAGACCTATAGGGTAGAGCACATAGGTGGAGTTATCCTGGAAGACAATGTTGAAATACAGTATAACACTTGTGTAGACAGGGCTATATATCCTTGGGACAATACCTTTATAGGCACCCATTCTAAAATAGATAATTTGGTACATGTTGCACATGGAGTTAGACTTGGGAAAAATGTAATGATCGCTGCAGGTGCAACTATCGGTGGACGCTGCAATATTGGTGACAATTCATGGATTGGAATAGGAGCAGTTATCAGAAATGGTCTAATGCTAGGAGATAATTCGAGAGCAAACATGGGCTCTGTTGTAACAAAAAATGTAGAATCAAATGAGAGTGTGTCAGGAAACTTTGCTATTGAACACAGGAAATTCATTGATAGGATGAAAGGAGAAAAATAGGATGAAGTATGCTCTTATAGGTTGTGGCAGGATAGCAACAAATCACATGAAGGCCGCATTAAATAATGACCTTCAGATTGTAGCTGTATGTGATATCATTTTCGATAAAATGGAGAAACTCCTTGAAAAACATGAGCTTAAAGGAGAAAAAAATATAAAAAAATATACTGATTACAAAAATATGATAAGGGAAGAAAAGCCTGAACTCGTGAGCATAGCCACTGAAAGCGGAAACCATGCGGAGATTGCATTGTTTTGTATAGAAAACGGCGTAAACCTAATAATTGAAAAGCCTATGGCTATGAGCATTGAGGATGCTGACAGAATTATAGCTGCTTCCGAAGAAAAGGGCGTTAAGGTTTCGGCGTGTCATCAGAATAGATTTAATGTCGCTATACAGGAACTCAGAAAAGCTGTGGAAAATGGCAGATTTGGAAAACTGTCCCACGGCTCTATTCATGTTAGATGGAACAGGGATCATGGATATTATGATCAGGCATCCTGGAGGGGAACGTGGGCGCAAGATGGTGGAGCGCTTATGAATCAGTGTATTCATGGAATTGATCTTCTAAGATGGATGATGGGAGACGAGATAGATGAGGTTTACGGGGCCACTAGACAGCAATTTCATGATTATCTTGAAGCTGAAGATCTTGGAATGGCTGTCGTTAAGTTCAAGAACGGTGCTATAGGTACAATAGAAGGGACGACTAATGTTTACCCTAAAAACCTTGAGGAAACCCTATATATTTTCGGTGAAGATGGAACGGTAAAAATCGGCGGAACATCTACTAACAATATTGATGTGTGGAATTTTGCTGATGAGACTGAGGAGGACCATAAGAATAAGGGGCTTCAGGAAGAAACCAGCAATGTGTATGGCAACGGTCACACTGCCTTGTTTGCAGACGTTATCGATGCTATCAAAAATGACAGGAAGCCTTATGTAGATGCATATGCGGGCAGGAATGCTCTTGAATTAGTACTCTCAATATACAAGAGTCAGAAGACAGGAGAACCTGTTAAATTTCCACTGACCAATTTTGCCAGCACCGATATGAAGGGTGAATTTTAGATGTCAATAAAAGTTTGTCACATTACAACTGCACACGATAGCGATGATACTAGAATTTTTCAAAAAGAATGTGTTTTTTTAGCCAAAGAAAATGATTTTGATGTTTTTTTGATAGCCCCAGGTGAGTCAAGAAAAGAAAAAAATGTACAGGTTATAGGACTGGGTGAAAAGCCATCAAGCAGATTCAAAAGAATGGCATTTTTTACAAAAAAAGCCTTGAAAACGGCTGTGGATTTAGATGCAGATATATATCATTTTCACGACCCTGAGCTTCTAACTGTAGGTCTAAAATTAAAAAAAATGGGAAAACACGTGATCTTTGACAGCCACGAGATTACAAGTGAACAGATAAAGATTAAAAAATACATTCCGGGATTTCTTAGAAATTTTGTTTCTGATTTGTATTACAGAAAAGAGACTAAGGTTACAAAAGAGATAGATGCTGTTATAGTTCCATGTTTATATGATGGCAAAAACTGGTTTGAGGGTAGAAGTAGAGAGACTATTTTTGTTGACAATTTTCCAATACTATCTGATAAACTAAGGATAGAATATGATCCTTCTACAAGGCGTTATGACATTTGCACTATAGGAAGTTTAACCCCTGAAAGAGGTATAACTGAACTGTTGAGGGCAAGGAAAATAGCAGACTGTTGTCTTCTTATGGGGGGTGAATTTTCCGATGATAATTACAAGAACAGATTGAATGAAAAAGGTCTTCTTAAGGATGTTGATTATGTTGGATACTGCTCCATGGATAAGGTGATTTCATATTATTCAAATTCAAAGATAGGGATTTCAACTATTCTTCCTGTTGGCCAATATGTTAAAGCGGGTAATCTGCCAACTAAGGTCTATGAATTTATGTCTATGAGTATTCCGGTAATTATATCTGATTTACCGTCTGCAAAGAAGGCTATTTCAGAATATAAGTTTGGTATAACGGTTAATCCGGAAAAACCAGAGGAAATAGCCGGGGCAATAGATTATCTTTTGAAAAACCCGGATTGCGCCCAAGAATATGGCAGAGAAGGAAGGCGAGCAATTGAAGAAAAGTACAACTGGGAAATGGAAGTTAAGAAGATTACAGTTTTGTATAGAAGAATTATGGGGAAAAATTAGGAGACTTATAATTGACGCAAGAAGTGATAGGAAAGTATACGGAATTTATTTCAAGTAAATTATCTGAAAAGTATTGTTACAGAATAATTTATTTTATATCTGTAATTTTGTTCAGTATAAGTTGGATTAATCAACTGATTATAGGTCCGAATTCATTTAGATTGACTGTATCAGTCGGCGCTCTCTTGACTATAATCATGCTTTTTTTTGTGCCACGAGAGCAACATTATAAGGAGTACAGATTTAACAAAATATATTTGGCTTTGATATTAATAGTGGGAATATCCTACTTAGTTAATGGATTATATTTTCGTGTTGTTGGTTATCTGGCTATTGGTGTTGTGTTTTCTGTGATCGTACCTGTATTTCATTTGTCATTTAGCAAAGGGAATAGAGTTTTTTTGTCAACAGCCATTGCAAATGGAGTATTGACTTCATTTGTTCTATTCACTGTCATTGCTGTTTTGTTTGGCCCCGGACTATCGGTTGATCAATATGCTGCTTTTGTAAAAAATCCGAATACAGTTGGTATATATATGACTATAACCATTGCATCATCTTCATATCTGATTTATAAAAAAAGTTATGACGGAGGAAGGTTTTATTTCGAAATAATTTGTATGGGGACTGCAATTGCAATGTGTTTTTTTGCTCAATCAAGGACTTCACTATTGGCCATTCTAGGAGAAGTTACATTTATGTTGGTGGTATTGATACCGGTCTATATTACTAAAAGCGAAAGGCACAGGGACTTTTGTAAAAAATTTATAGCCATTCTTTTGCTTATCTGTTTGTCTACAGTATTATTAACCGTTGCTTTTTATTACACAATGACCACTGTAAAAAAAGATATAGCCAAAATCATACCTAATTTGCAGATTAAAGCTACATATTCTGATGATGTAAATTTAACTACAAAGAAAATAGTAGATCTTTCAGAGTCAAGATTGAGTAAGGGCATAGAAAAAAAGAATAAAGATACGTTTACATCAGGAAGAGTAACCATTTGGAATGACTTCTATACAGACTTAAGTATTATTGGGCATCCTCAGGAAGGCAAAGACATAGCGTTCAAAGGGAGAGTATATAAGAGCACGAATGCACACAATGTTTATTTGCAGGTGGCATATTCAGCAGGTATTATGGCAGGAATATCCATGATAATATTAATGTTTATTGTGATCAAGGATAGTTTTGTTGCCTTTTTTTATCATTGGAAAGGCAGCTTGATTAAACCGGAGAATGTATTTTTAATATTGACATCGATAGGGTTCTTTGTGGTCTCTTTAACATCAGGTGGATATATGTTGTACACATATTGTACAGCTACATTGTTTTGGCTCTTGTTGTTTGAATTCACAGTTAGAAAAGAATAGGAGATTTAGTTATGGTATTGATAATAGGAGCGACCAGCTTTTTAGCCGTTCACACGGTAGATGCACTCTTGGAAAATGGTGAAAAGGTTGCTGTTACCGGCAGAGATAATAAATTTAAGGATTACTTTGAATCAAAGGGAGTCGAATACTATACTTTGGATTTAGCCAAGCCTGATGATTTTAACAATCTGCCAACGGGGGACGTTAAGGGTGTGATTTTGCTTGCAGCATTACTTCCGGCAAATTCGACAGCAAACTTGGTGGATGAAGAAAATGCTGCTGATTACTTTGTTATTAACACTTTGGGAACGGTGTACACACTTGAGTACTGCAGAAAAAACGATATAAAGCGTCTGATTTCTACTGTTTCTTATACAGATGTTGCTGCTTCTTTAGGGAAAGGATATGTTATTACGGAGGAAGAGCCAAGGAATTATTTTTATCACGGTGATCATGCAGTTTATGCATTCTCAAAAAACGCAGCAAGTGACCTGATGGAATATTATAATCAGCAACATAATATGAAGAATATTTGGTTTAGGTTACCGACAGTTTACGGAGTTGGACCTCACGGAAGTCTTCGAGTAAATGGAGAGCTAAAAAAATCCGGAATACAGATATTTATGGAAAAAGCAAGTCAAGGTGAAGATATAACTATATTTGGAGATAAGAACTTATCAAGAGATGTTGCTTATGTGAAGGATGTTGCGAAGGCTTTCTGCCAGGCAATGGATAGTGAAAATGCAAAGGGACTATACAATATGACTTGTGGAAGCCCGGTGACTTTAGATGAACAAGCAAAAGTAATTGTTGATGTTTTTTCTAAAAGTGACGAGAAGAAATCAAAGATATTATACAATCCGAAATTAAAAAATGATGGACCCTCATATGAGTTTTCAATAGAAAAAGCAAAAAAGGATTTTGGATATAATCCGGAATACAAAACTTTTAAAAGCATGATGATAGATTTTAAGAAAGATATGGATGAGGAGAAGTATCTGGATCTGTTTAACTATCCTAAACTTTAGGAGGCTGTAAGTGAAAAAAGTTCTTGTTGTGGGAAATGCAAGTTCAGTTTGGACGAAAGAATACATAAAAAACATACATATCAAACATGGGAATTGTGTGTGGGTTACGTGTTACAATAAGTTAAGTAATGCTGATGAGGAATTCTATAATACTATTAATGTGAAATTCCTAGATCTTAGTTCCCGTGGTAAATTTGAAAGAGTTATCAAGTATTACGGTCGGCTGAAAAAATTTTTGAATGTTCATAAATCAGAACTGGATATTGTAGATATACAAGGTCCGCCCCATTCATGGCAGGCGGACATAATTTATGCTGTATTTAGAAAATCTAAAGCAAGGATTGTTACAACCTTTTGGGGATCTGATATTCTCCAAATAGGTATTAAAGATTCAAAACATCTGGAAAAGATACTTAATATTTCGAGATGGATAAACATAGGGACTTCGCATATGCATGATAAGCTTAGAGAATTCTATGGAAACAGATTTGATTCAAAATGCACATATATTGGATTTGGCAGTCCTGCGTTGACTTATATCAGAGAATGCAGAATGTCAAAGAGGGGCGCTAAGGAGCAGCTTGGATTGGATCCATCAAAAGAAGTAATAGCAGTGGGGTATAATGGACGTCAAGAACAGCAGCATATAAAAGCAATAGAATCAGTAGATAAGTTACCAAGTGCCCATAAATTAAGAGTTCAGCTGCTGATTCATATTGGCTATAATACTGAAACCGGATATAAGGAGAAAATAATCAAAAGTATAGAGAAAACCGGGTTAGCTTATTTGCTTATGGAAGACATGCTCGACCTATATAATGTTGCTATAATGAGGATTGCTACTGATATTTTCATACATGCCCAAACCAGTGATGGGCTCTCGGGTTCAGTAAGAGAGGCCGTATATGCGGGAGCTACACTTCTAAATCCTGTATGGATCAGATATGATAAGTTCGACAAAGACGGGGTAGAATATGTCAAATATACAGATTTTCAGGATTTGACGACAAAGCTTAAGCTTGTGTTAGATAATATAATTAAAGTTGATAAAGATAAGAATCGAGAAGTATTATATAACGAATATTCATGGGAAGCAGTAGAACATAAATGGATGAGGATGTTTGATGACTAAATTTTTTAAAAGTATAGGAAGTTTTTCACTGGGACCCATAGTTGGAGCTATACTCAGTTTTCTTACGGTTCCAATTATTACTCATTTTATCAGTCCGGATGAATATGGAAAAGCTAGCATGTTTATCCTGGCACAGAGTACAGTTTCTACTGTAATATATCTAGGAATGGATCAATCATTTGTGCGCGAATTCAATCTGATGAAAGATAATTTACAGAAACTTCTGGTTAATGCAATGATCATTCCTTTGTCTCTTTCTTTGATTGTTGGATTGGGATCAATTATACTATCAGACAAAGTCAGCCGTATACTTTTTGGTACATACAATGAGAAAATGGCTGTGACAGCTTTGGCTCTGTTACTCCCTTTCATGGTAATCGAAACATTTTCACTATTAAAGATCAGAATGGAAGAACGAGGACTTCTGTACTCGATGTTCACAATAATTTTAAAAGCCATAGTTTTGGTGCTCACGGTAATTTTATTTTTGAGTTATGAGAAATCATTTAGGAGTGTTGTGTACGCAGCAGCTATGGGCGAGATTCTAACCGGCATGATATTGTACTTTGTTGTAATTAGAAAGTATAAATTTCAAAGAACTTTACTGGATAGTAAATTACAATATCGGATGTTAAAGTTTGGATTGCCATTAGTACCCGCATTTGCAGTTGGTTGGATTCTGACATCCATGGATAAGGTTATGCTGAGAACAATGTGTACTTATGACGAGTTAGGGCTTTATTCGGCTGCTTTTAAAATAGTTTCGGTGTTGAGTGTTTTGCAGGCGTGCTTCACGCTATATTGGACACCGGTGGCATATAGGTGGTATCAAGAAGAAAAACCCGGCAGTCAGTACGAGTTTGTCAGCAAAATAATCGCAATCTTAATGACGGGGGTGTGTCTCGGTGTTTTATTGTTCAAAGAAGTTGTGGCCATAATATTAGGATCCAGTTTTAGAGATGCAATAAACATATTCCCATTTCTCCTATTGTTCCCAGTACTATACACGTTATCAGAAACCACGGGAATAGGGATTGGATTTAAGAGAAAAACAGGATACAACATAATTGTAACTTTGATTGCAGGAGCAAGCAATATTGCACTGAATTATCTGTTGATTCCTGTGTTTAATGGAGCTGGAGCTGCAATAGCAACAGGACTTTCTTATATTGCATTTTTCTGGGGCAGAACACTGATTTCCAGGAAACTCTGGCATAAATTTGACCTGAAAATTTATCTAGTTGTAAATATTGTTGTGTTGGCTAATTGTGCAGTTCATACTTTCATGGATGGATTAGTTCCGTATTTGGTTACGAGTTTTTTTCTTATAGGACTGGTAGCAGTTGTTATTATATATATAAGAAAATTCAATTTGATCGGGAGATTAAAAAATGGAGAGCTTTTCAGATAAATCAATTTTAATATTAGGGGCAAGTGAGTTGCAGGTACCTGCTATAGTGGCAGCTAAAAAAAGAGGTTTGGAAACATATGTTGTGGATTTCGATGAAAATGCTACAGGCATCCCATTTGCAGATCACTTTTATAACATAAGCACTTTGGATTACGAGAAGATTCTATCCTTAGCTAAGGAGAAAAAAATCAACGGTATAATGACTATATGTAGCGATAGACCTATGATGGTGATTGCAAGGGTTGCGAAAGAGTTGGGACTTCATGCAATTTCTCCTGAGAGTGCTTACTTGGCAACAAACAAAGCTGCCATGAGAAAAGCTCTGAGAGAAGAGAATGTTCCGGTACCCGGATTTGAAATAGTTAATGATTTTCATACGTTTTTATTGTCCGCAGAGCATTTTCCAAATTCGTTTATCGTTAAACCATCTGATAATTCCGGAAGCAGGGGAATTACCCTCGTAAACCGTTACGATGAGTGGGAACCTGCATATAATTATGCCTCCGAAAATTCCTCTGATGGAGTTGTACTCATTGAAGAATATATGGATGGGCCTGAAGTGAGTGTGGAGATAATGGTATCCCATGGAAAGGTACAAGTAATTCAGATTACAGATAAAATTACAACCGGTGCACCTCATTTTGTTGAGATGGGACACACTCAACCATCAAGATTATCTGAAAATATCAAAAATCAAATAAAAAAAATATCCATTGATGCTGTAAAAGCTCTGAAAATTACTACAGGACCTGCTCACGTTGAGGTTAAGGTTACGAAAGAAGGTGTAAAAATAGTAGAACTGGGTGCACGACTTGGCGGAGATTATATTACTACAGATCTTGTGGAACTTTCAACCGGTTATGATATGGTAGATGCAGCAGTTTTATGCTCTTTGGGAAATGAGGTTACAGCAGAATTTCTTGAATCAAGACATTCTGCGATTAGATATTTTTCCTTTAACCAATATGTGAACCTGACGAGAAATATAATATCCAAGATGGAAAGAATGTATATTAATAAATTGGATGTATCTGAGGTAAAATCAAGCAGAGACAGGGAGGCTTTTTTTATAGTTTCGGCAGATACTGAGAAAGAACTTGACAAAAAAATATATGAGATTGAGGAAGGTATTCTTTAGGAGGTGAGTTATGCAATTTAGAGATTTGAAAACACAGTATCAACATTTGAAGGAAGATATCGATAGAGAAGTAATCAAAGTAATGGATAATGCGAATTTTATAATGGGCTCTCAAGTTAAGGAACTTGAGAAGGAACTTGCTGAATATGTGGGAGTTAAACACTGCATATCTTGTGGGAATGGGACAGATGCACTTCAGTTGACCGGAATGGCCCTTGATTTTAAAAAAGGAGAAGCAATATTCGTACCGGATTTTACATTCTTCGCTTCAGGAGAGATTGTATCTCTGCTAGGCGCAACTCCGGTATTTGTGGATGTAGATGAAAAAACCTTCAACATGAGTCCGGAGAAACTTGAGAAACGAATCACACAAGTCTTAGAAGATGGAAAATTTACTCCTAAAGCTATAATTGCTGTTGATTTATTCGGCTTACCTGCAGATTTTATCTCAATTAACAAAATAGCTGACAAGTATGGTCTGACGGTTATTGAAGACGGTGCTCAGGGATTTGGTGGCAGAATTAAAGACCAGGTTGCTTGTGGACTTTCATCAATAGGGACAACATCATTCTTTCCGGCAAAACCTTTGGGTTGTTACGGTGACGGTGGTGCTATCTTTACAGATAATGATGAATGGGCTGACACTATCAAGTCATACCGAGTTCATGGCAAAGGTGATAACAAGTATGATAATGTGAGAATTGGTCTAAACTCCAGACTTGATACAATTCAAGCCGCAGTTTTAAAGGTTAAGTTAAATGCATTTAGAGAGTACGAACTTGAAGCAGTTAACAAGGTTGCAGCAAGGTATACCGAGCTACTTAAAAATGTTGATGGTGTTGAAACTCCTTTAACTCCTGATGGATTCTATTCCAGCTGGGCCCAGTATACACTAAAAGTTAAAGATAGGGAAATAAGAGATAGTCTCCAAACTACACTTAAAGCCCAGGGTATACCATCAATGATTTACTATCCTAAACCTATGAGTACACAACTGGCATTCAAAGAAGATATTAGATATTTGGATAACCTGGAAACTACTAAAGAATTATGCGATACAGTTTTGAGTTTACCGATGCATCCATATCTTGCAGATGAAGAAATCGAGAAAGTTGTAAAAACGGTGGAAGAATTCTACAAGTAGTATATTTAGATAATACGATAGTCATATTTTATGTAGCATACAGAACATAACACTAAGAAAAGAGGATGTCTATAGGCAATTAAGGCAGTTTTAGCTCTTTAGATTTCATCTTGGGGTTTTTGACGTGCAGATATACTTACTTTGTTCTAGTTATGGAATTTATGGCAGAAACCATATTTCTTAATTTACTCATGGTTGTTTCCTATGTTATATTAATATAAAACTAGAGCAGAAGTATATCTGTCTAAATAGTCAATCCTATTTCAACTTAAATTTCCTATTCTTGCCCTCAATCAATCCGTCAGCTTTCATCTGGCGGATTTCTCGCATCATGGCGCTTCTGTCCACATGGAGATATTTGGCAAGATCAGTGAGTTTCATCGGAATGGTGAAGTAGCCATCTGAATCAACTGATGAGATTCCGGAAATGTATTTAAGATATGCAAGGAGCTTGCTCCTGGTGCTGGATTGACCGAGAATTGAAATGTGCAGAGACAGCTCTTGAGATTTTTGAGCACTCATTATAAATAGATTGCTTATCAGCTGACTGTGATGCTCACAGAGGTTTTCGCATGGCTTGATTATGTGCTCATAGTCGATGTAAATAACCTCTGAGTTCTCAAGAGCTGTAACCAGGTATTCGTAATTGTCTATGGGCAGCGAGAAAAATTCACCGAAAATATCTCCACCGGAATAATGCTCAAGGAGAAATGTTTCACCATCGGAATTTAAAATTTCCAGTTTGGCTGCACCTTTTCTGAGCACAGCAACTTGCCCCACGTGATCGTAGGTATAAGATATGATAGTTTCTCCTGCCATATACTTCTTGTAAACAGGTTTGAAGCAGGGAATCATCTTGTCAAGACTTTCAGGTGAAATATTATACAGAATCTGCCTTTTATCCATTAATTTTGCCTTCTTGTTATATTACTCTCTTGTGATATCTTTTGATTTTGCTTCTTCCATAATCTTTACACCGGCACTGGCACCAATTCTATCAGCACCTGCCTCGATCATAGCTTTAACTGTTTTAAGGTCTCTGATTCCACCGGAAGCTTTAACTTTCATGGAGCTTCCGACAGTTTTCTTCATAAGCATGACATCTTTGACGGTTGCACCGCTCGTATTAAATCCGGTTGAGGTTTTTACAAAATCAGCACCGGCTTCCATAGAAAGTTCACATGCCCTAACTATTTCTGTATCTGAAAGAAGGCAAGTTTCAAGGATTACCTTGACCTTAGCATTCATATCATGAGCTGCTTCTACGACTTTCGAAATATCATTTCTCACGAAGTTGTAATCCTTACCTTTGAGCATTCCAACATTAAGAACCATATCAACTTCATCGGCACCTTCGTTGCAGACATATCTGGTTTCGAAGACTTTAGTATCTGTTGAGCATGCTCCCAAAGGGAATCCTACTACTGCACAGGTTTTAACATCACTTTCATTAAGGGCTTTTGAAACCCTTGGGACATAACATGAATTAACGCATACGGAATAAAAATCCGAAGCAATGGCTTCTTTGCACAGAGTGTCTATCTGCTCAGGAGTTGCCTCCGGTTTCAGCAGTGTATGATCAAAAAATTTATTCAATTTAAACTCATTCATTCGGTAATTTCGGCTCATCGTATTGTGGAGCCACTCCTTTCAACGTTTGTGATAGAAAAAATTGTTTTG
Organism: Clostridiales bacterium; assembly: GCA_022766365.1. GTDB lineage: Bacteria > Bacillota > Clostridia > Peptostreptococcales > Anaerovoracaceae > S5-A14a. Next base: position 39,016 of record JALENW010000033.1, read on the forward strand.
TGGTATAATTATATCACATGATTTTGAAAAAGTGTAGACAAGGAGAAACCATGGAAGTTGAATATAAATTTTTGTATCCGGGAAAGCTGAACATGGAAGTGACCATGGAAATCATCGACTCGTTAAAGAAGAAAGAAGATATAATTACTTCCGATATTGTTTATCAGAATATTATAACAAAATATCTCGATTCAAGAAGCGGAACTCTTCGTAAAGACAATATTGCTGTTAGGGAGAGATATGAGAAAAATTTTGTTGTTGCAGATGAGATGGATTTTCAATCCATGTTAAAAAATTTCTCTGCGGGACATTTTGCTCCGGATGACCGCTTAAATAAACAGTGGATACATAAATTGTCTTTTAAATGGGGAGGTAGTGCCATGGGAGGCCTTCACGAGAGGAGAGAGGTTGAGATAGATTTAGGTGATATGTCTCCTAATTTTGATTTGCTGGACACATCCTTATATCAAAAGTTTCAAAATGCTGAGAAAGAAGGACTTGTCAACCTTTTTAATACTGTTATTGACAGGATTACATTGTATCTCAAACATGGGAGAAGTTTCATAGAATTATCCGTTGACAATGGATTTCTGGTACGTGATGAGGAGCTTCAGGATGAGTCGGATAAAAAAATATGCAAATTAGTAGGCGTGGAATCGGGAGAAGTGTTATCAGGAATATGGGACAGCAGACCGGATATTCAAAGAATTGCCTCTCATATTCCGGATTCTCATTCAATTTCAGAAGTAGAGATTGAACTTAAGGAAGGCGATAAGGCCGATTTAAAAGATGTCGCCGATTTTCTCGCTGAGAAATTCGACTTAATTCCAAATGATATTTCCAAATACCAGAGAGGTGTGGAACTTTACTTTTAGAGACAAAAATTGTATAATAATATGCATTCTATGTTCGAATAGACCATGTAAAAATTAAACTCTTATTTATGGTCACTTACAGTATAAATATTTTGAGTATTTCATAGGATAGAGATAATGAACTAGACTTAATTTAGGGAGGAAATTTAAATAATGAAAGCAAACCCAATATCAAAAGAGAAAAATGTGGCTAAGTTCACAATGGAGTTTACAGCTGAGGAGTTCGAAAAGGCTTGTATTGACGCGTACAAGGCTACGAAGGATCAGTTTTCGATAGACGGTTTCAGAAAGGGTAAGGCTCCAAGGAGCATAATTGAAAAGCACTATGGAGAAGGGATTTTCTTTGAGGAAGCTGTTAATCAACTTTTTCAGCAGAACTATTTAAAAGCTGTTGAAGAACTTGATTTGGATATAATTGACAGTCCTGCTGCTGAATTCAGTGAGATAGGAAAGGGTAAACCGATGACTATCACTATTTCAGTGCCTGTATATCCGGTAGTGGAAGTTAAGGACTATATGGGTGTTGAGGTAGAACAGGAGAAACCTCAGGTGAGCGATGAAAGTGTGCAGGCTGAAATTGACAATATGTTGAAGAGAAATGCAAGAATGGTGACAGTGGACAGGCCTTCTAAGAAGGGAGATACCATCATTTTTGATTTTAAAGGATTTGTTGACGGAGAGCAGTTTGAAGGCGGTACAGCAGAGAGACATGAACTTAAACTGGGATCAGGGATGTTCATCCCCGGGTTTGAGGAACAGCTTGAGGGACTTAAGAACGGGGATTCCAAGAATGTTGAGGTCACATTCCCTGAAGCATATACAGAAGAGTTGGCCGGGAAGGATGCAACATTTGAGTGCCTGATTCATGAGGTTAAAGAGGAAGAGCTTCCTAAACTTGACGATGAATTCGTTAAGGATGTCAGTGAATTTGATACTGTTGAAGAACTGAAAGAAGATATTAGAAACAAGCAGCTGGAAAATGCAAAGAATATGGTTGTAAGCAGAGCTAAGGATGCAGTTGTTTCTAAGGTTTATGATAAAAATCCTGTTGATGTTCCCAATGTAATGGTTGAAGATGAAATCAGTAGAATGATTCAAGAAATTGGACAACAGCTTTCATATCAGGGGTTGACTGTTGAAAACTATCTCCAGTACATGGGCAAGGATATGGCTGAATTCAGAAAGGATCTGAGAGATGATGCGGCAAGCAAAGTCGGAACGAGAATTGTACTGATGTCAATTATTGACAAGGAAGGAATTAAAGTTTCGGAAGAGGAGATGGAAACTGAACTTCAGAAGATTGCGGATGCATACAAGAAGGATGTTGAAGAGATCAAACAGATGATTGGAATTGAAAATCTGACGTACTTCCAAAAGGACATACAGCTGAGCAAGGTTGTAGATCTTCTGTATGATAATGCCAAGGTTACTTTGGTAGAACCAAAGAAGATAGACCCTGTTGAAATCAAACCTGATGGTGAGGGAGCTTCAACCGGAAAGTCGGAGGATGAAAAAGAGGATAAGTAATGGCTTTAGTACCATATGTAATTGAACAGACAGGTAAGGGAGAGAGGTCGTATGATATTTACTCCCGCCTGCTCAAAGATAGGATTATTTTCTTGGGTGAAGAAATCGATGATCACGTGGCAAGCCTTGTGACTATGCAACTTCTACACCTTGAAGCTGAAGATTCTGAAAAAGATATATCTTTGTACATCAATAGCCCGGGCGGTTCTGTGACAGCCGGGCTTGCAATTTATGATACCATGAATTACATCAAACCTGATGTTTCCACAATCTGTATAGGAATGGCAGCCAGTATGGGAGCAGTACTTCTTTCGGCAGGCGCTAAGGGCAAGAGGTTTGCCTTGCCGAATGCAGAGATAATGATTCATCAGCCGCTGGGAGGTGCAAGAGGACAAGCACAGGATATTAAGATACATGCAGATTGGATTCTGAAAACAAGGGAGAAGCTCAATCAGATTCTTGCATCTAACACAGGGCAGACTTTTGAAACGATTGAGAGGGATACTGACAGGGATAATTTCATGGACTCTGAACAAGCAAAAGCCTATGGTCTGATTGACAAAGTAATTGGTAAATAAGGAGAAGAATGGCTGATTCCAAGGATAAGAAAGATAAAGATCTGAAAAAAGAAGGAATTGACAAGGAACGGATACAGAAGAAGAACCGGAAAGATTTAGAAACAAAAACAGGAAGCTCCTTGTCGGAGAAGGAATTATCAAACAGAGAGCTTCCGGAAGATAACTGCACGGACAGCAATCTGTCTGATGAATCTGAGAAAGCAGGACAAATGTGTAGCTTCTGCGGGAAACATCGAGAAGATGTAGAGACCCTTTACGGAAGAGGAGGTGCATATATTTGCTCCGGTTGTCTTAGGGATACCGTAATGGCGGGAAGAGAAAATAACGATACTGTAATCAAAGAGATGGACGATGAGGAATATGATAAGAGGTCAACGGAAGAGTATCGAAAATTCATCTCACAGTTTGACCGAGACGATGCGGATGACTACGATGAATATTATGACTATGATGATGAAGATTATTCTTTAGAAAATAATTCATATTTTGGACACGATTACAATGAGAAACCGAATATTCTAAATCTGGAGTCATCAAGCAAAGATAACGGTACAGGAAATTTGTTTGGTGAAATGACACCTGAGATGGCAGATTTTTTCCGATCTGTCGGGTTGGGAGAATTCAACCGGGATATGAGTCGGGGGTCTGGGAACAGGCATGTACATCCGGGAATGGAGGTTAAGGCTGTGGATAAGCCTAAACTCAAAACTCCTGAGGAGATTTTCGATGCACTGAGCGAATATGTTGTTGGCCAGGAAGAAGCAAAGAAAACCCTTGCTGTAGCTGTTTATAACCACTACAAGCGCATTTTGTACATGGAGAATCATTCCGGTGAGGACATGGTTGAACTTCAGAAGAGCAATATCGTTATGTTCGGCCCTACAGGATCCGGCAAGACACTCTTGGCTCAAACTTTGGCCAAGCTTCTTGACGTGCCTTTTGCGATCGCAGATGCCACTGCCCTCACTGAAGCAGGATATGTCGGGGAAGACGTGGAGAATATTTTGCTAAGACTCATGCAGGCAGCTGATTATGATATCGACAGAGCACAGATGGGAATTATTTACGTCGACGAAATAGACAAAATAGCTCGCAAAAGCGATAATCCATCCATCACAAGAGATGTTTCAGGGGAAGGAGTTCAGCAAGCTCTTTTGAAGATTCTTGAGGGTACGGTTGCCAATGTGCCGCCTCAAGGTGGAAGAAAGCATCCACATCAAGAATTCATCCAGTTTGATACGACAAATGTTTTGTTCATATGTGGAGGTGCGTTTGCCGGCCTTGAAGACGTTATTAAAAAAAGAATGGGAGACAAGACTATTGGCTTTAATGTGGAGAAAAAAGCCGGAGTTCTAACCGATAAGCAAATTCTTGAAAACGTCGAGCCTGAGGATTTGCTTCACTTTGGTTTGATTCCTGAATTCATCGGGAGATTGCCGGTGATGGTTCCTCTCAAGGAGTTGGACCGGGAAGCTCTTATCAGTATTATGACTAAGCCGAAAAATGCGATTCTGAGACAGTACGAAAGCCTGTTTGATATGGATGGCGTCAAGCTCACAGTCGAAAACGATGCTTTGGTTGCAATTGCAAAAAAGGCTATGGACAGGAAGACAGGTGCCAGAGGACTCAGGAGCATTTTTGAGAATGTTTTGAGAAACCAAATGTTCCGACTGCCATCTATGAAAGATGTGAAGGAATGCATAATCACAGAGGCGGCTGTGACGATGGGTGAAGAGCCTAAACTTATTAAGAAGAAAAAACCTCGCAATAAAGAGAAAAAAGCTTCTGCTGATGAGTGAAGGAAGCTTATAGAAGAAAGACAAATCTAGTCGAGGTTTTTATCAGGAATATTAATCGTCTTGATAACGGACAAATATATTACGAAGAAAAGAGAAGGGTAACAGATGCAGAAAAAAGACGAAACAAAATTAGTTTTCCCTTGTATCGCTCTTAGAGGAGTCACAGCATTTCCCGGCACAATAACAACATTTGATGTTGGGAGGGAAAAGTCCCTCAGAGCGTTGGACAAGGCTGTTGAAGGAAACAAGCTGCTATATGTGGCCACACAGATTAATGATGATATCCAGATTCCTACTTTTGCAGATATGTATGAGATAGGTACTCTGGTGTATGTTAAACAAGTACTGAAAATGCATGGAGATGTAGCAAGAGTTCTGGTAGAGGGGGTTACAAGAGCCAAGGTAGGAGAAATAGTATCAGAAGATGAGTATCTTGCAGCAACTATTTACGAGTTGAAAACTGACATAGGCATGGATAATCTTTCCCTTGAGGATAAGACCATGCTCAGACTGCTCAGAACCAGATTCATGGAGTATGCAGAGCTGTTCACTCTCAGGGAACCAGATTCAGCAAGACTTGTTTTTACCTCAGAAGAACCTGTTTTCATAGTCGACTGTATAGCAAATCAACTGGATATATCATATATAAGCAAACAAAAAATCCTTGAGGAAAGTGATTTTCATCAAAGACTTGTTCTTATTACGACAACACTGGAAGAAGAGATCGAGATTGCCAAAATGGAAAACCAAATCTCTGAGGATTTGAAGAAATCTATGGATGAAAACCAAAAAGAATATGTCCTCAGAGAAAAAATGAAGGTCATTCAGTCTGAGCTGGGAATCGGTGATGAAGTCCAGGAGAGTGAGAATTGGTCCGAAAAACTAAGAGAACTTAATCTCGATGAGACCATAACTAAGAAAGTCCAAAGGGAAATCGATAAGTATTCCAAAATGCCGCCGTCATCACCTGAAAGCTCGGTTATCAGAAATTACGTGGAGACTATCTTGGAACTGCCTTGGAATACTTCATCCAAGGAAAATTCTGACCTGAAAAAGGCTGAACGAATTTTGGAAAGAGATCATTATGGCCTTTCTAAAGTAAAGGAAAGAATCTTGGAATACCTTGCTGTGGTTCACTTATCAAAGGGGATTAAGGGTCCCATTCTCTGTTTGGTCGGACCACCGGGCGTCGGAAAAACTTCTATTGCAAGATCAATAGCAAGCGCTACAGGCAGAGAGTTTGTAAGGATGTCTCTTGGCGGTGTTCGCGATGAAGCAGAGATAAGAGGCCATAGAAGAACATATATCGGTGCAATTCCGGGAAGAATAATTACTTCGTTAAAGGATGCGGGAACAGACAATCCTCTATTCCTGTTCGATGAGGTGGACAAAATAGGCGCAGATTTCAAGGGGGATCCGGCAGACGCCCTTCTTGAGGTACTGGACCCTGAACAGAACAACACATTTAAGGATCACTTCCTTGATGTGCCGTTTGACTTGTCAAAAATAATGTTTATAACAACTGCAAATACAATCGATACTATCCCAAGGCCTCTGCTGGACAGGATGGAAGTGATTGAGGTGTCAGGGTACACAGAAGAAGAAAAAATTAAAATTGCACAGAAGTACCTGATTCCGAAGAAGTTGAAGGAGCATGGCCTGACTAAGGACAATCTTAAGATAAGCAAAAAGACAATTTCAGATATTATTAACTTCTATACGAGAGAATCAGGTGTTCGAAATCTGGAAAGGGAGATTGCAAATCTTTGCAGAAAGGTTGCCAGAAAGGTTGTAACTGAGGCAGGAGAGGACGAAAAGGATATTTCTGACATAGGTTATAGGATCAGTCCTTCGGACCTTGAGGAATATCTTGGCAAGAAGAAGTTCAGGTATGATACCATTGCAGATGAGGCTCAGGTGGGCATTGCAACAGGTATGGCATGGACAGTTGTCGGCGGAGATACGCTTTCCATAGAAACTTCATGCGTAAGTGGAAGCGGAAAATTGCAGCTCACAGGAAATTTGGGAGATGTAATGCAAGAATCTGCAAAAGCAGCTGTAACCTATATAAGATCAATAGCTGATGAAATAGGAATAGAAGAAAATTTCTATAAGAATCTGGACATACATATTCACGTACCCGAGGGTGCAGTTCCAAAAGATGGACCTTCCGCAGGTGTTACAATGTTCACATCGGTTGTATCTGCTCTTATGAAGAAACCTATTAGAAATGATGTCTCCATGACAGGTGAAATAACCTTGAGGGGTAAAATTTTACCTGTGGGAGGCATAAAAGAAAAAGTCCTGGCAGCGCATAGAGCAGGGATTAAGAAAGTTCTTCTTCCAAGAGAAAACGAAAGGGATATTGAAGAAATCCCTGAAAGTGTGAGAAACCAACTGAAATTTGTTCTCCTTAATGAAGCCAAGGATGCTCTTAAGGAAGCTCTCGTTTAAGGTACTTTTTTGTTGCATTGCATTTGGTATGTCGAAACTAATTTAGATATGTTAAGACATGTTTAGTCCAAAATTCATTTAGGGAAATATATTTAAATGGATATTAAAATCAAAAAATCTGATATAATTGCAGTAGCAGTTAGAGAGGAACAGTATCCTCCTGAAGGTCCTGCGGAAATTGCCTTTGCCGGACGCTCCAACGTAGGCAAGTCCTCTCTTCTCAACCTGCTCACGGGAAGGCGAAAGCTGGCAAAGATAAGTGGAAGTCCGGGCAAGACACGCACAATTAACTTTTATTCGATTAATGATGATGTCCTTAGGATTGTAGATCTTCCGGGCTATGGATATGCTAGGGTTTCCAGATCTGAGAGCGAAAAATGGGGACAGATGATGGAGAACTACCTGCTCAATAGGCAAACCCTTGCAAAGGTTGTTCAGCTTGTTGATATTCGACACAAGCCGACTCGTCAGGATGTTCAAATGTATGAGTTCTTAAAATACTATGGCCTTGATGGGATTGTTGTTGCTACAAAGGCTGACAAAATATCAGGGAACCAAATTGTTAAGGCTAAGAAGCTCATCAGAGATACACTTGACATGTCCTCGGAAGATAGGCTATATCATGTTTCTTCTCTGAATAAAACGGGACACGAACCTTTAGTTGAAGATTTATTCAGTCTCTGCAAGCGTGAGTCTTATGTAAATGACAAAAGCTGCGACGTTGCTGAAATAAAACGAATTAATACGGATAATCAGTCTAAGTGAATCGGAATGAGGAATACATGCGAATTATAAGGAGTGTCAGATGATGAAGAGTGAAGAAACTATTAAGGGTAAAATATTATTTACACAGGAACAGATTTGGGAAAGAGCGAAAGAGATGGGTGATGAAATCTCTAGAGATTATGAAGGAGAAGAATTAATAGTAATCGGCACCTTAAAGGGAGCCATTATATGGATGTCAGATATATTGAAAAACCTTACTTTAGATACGAAAATTGATTTTATTTCTGCGTCCAGCTACGGATCAGGTACCACAAGTTCAGGTGTGGTAAAAATCACCAAAGATATTCACATGGATCTGTTCAACAGAAATGTTTTAATAATAGAGGATATCATTGATACAGGTACAACACTGAAATTTCTGAAGGATTATATAGCAGAGCGCAATCCAAAGTCAGTGAAAATCTGCACACTGCTCGATAAACCTTCAAGGCGTAAAGCAGATGTGCAAGGTGACTATATTGGCTTTACCGTAGATGATTTATTTGTAATAGGGTACGGCCTTGATTATGATCAAAAATTTAGAAATCTGCCATATATAAGCTATTTGGAAGGATAGGGAGATATCAGATGAAGAAAGTCAACTACATAATATCTTTTCTGCTAGTTGTTTGCTTTCTTATTTCGGCATTGGCCATATCGTCGACACTGGCTCTTCATACGCAGACAACATACAATTTTCACTTTAATGACGGAGATGCATTCAAAAAGACTCAGCCGCCTGTTAAGCCTGAGAAGATTTCCGGTGGGATAACCAAATATTTTGTAGATGTGTCTGGAGATGATCTGCAAATTTATGATGTTAACGGGAAATTCAAAGACCCGATTTTTGATAAAAAAGATCAAAGGGTTATGAGAAAAGTAAAACAGATTGTCAACATTGAACTCGTAGCAGGTTTAGTTGCAGCTGTTGCATTTCTATGCTTTTATAAATATCTGTATAGCAAAGGGTTTAAGGCAGCTATAAGGGACAGGATGAAGTTTGCAATTCCTGCGGGGGTTGTTTTGGTGATTACAAGAATTGTGCTGGTGGCTGTCAAAAGTATCAGGACGAGATTTTATGCTGAATTCATTGGAGTAAGACTTCCCAAAGATTCCCTTGTAGCAGCTGTATATGGAGATCCTTTTTTTAAAAGTTATCTGTTGTTTTCGACGATAATTGCAATGGTTATATTGGGCATTACTATGTATTTGAATAACAAAATGACAAAACCGGAAAGGATTTTTTATTGATGGAATATAAGGTCGATTATCACTTTCATTCTATATACTCTGATGGAACAAAGAAACCTACCGATTTGGTAAAATGGTATAAGGATAACGGTTATGATGAGATTGCACTCACAGATCACGATGGAATCGATGGTGTTAAAGAAGCTAAAATTGCAGGAGAAACTCTCGGAATACAGGTTGTTTCCGGGATTGAGCTTTCAACTGACTTAAAGACTGATTTTAAAGTCGAACCTATCGATGTACATCTTCTCGGATACAGGTTCAATGAGGAAGATGAAGCTCTTCTGAGTAAGCTTAAAGACCTTAAGGAGTTTCGAAAAAGAAGAAACGAAAAGCTTCTTGAGAAACTTCAGGAAATGGGATATGAACTTTCGTATGATGATCTGATCAGCAGACCGAATCAAACTTATGTAGGTAAACCTAATATTGCTCAGGCGCTTGTTAATAAAGGCTATATTGAAAAGTATCAAGATGCATTTGAGGAGGGGAGATTCCTTGAGAGCCCGGAGATAAGGGCAGTGAAAAAAGAAAAGCTCACAACTTCGGAGGCTATCAGCCTTGTGAAAATGGCAGGTGGCATTGCAGTAATTGCTCATCCGATGGAAATACTCGAGAAAGAAAGATATTTTGTTGATAATGCCGGAGATGAGGCGAAGGAGTCTTTCTTTGAGTGGCTCTTTAAAACGTTAAAAAAATTAAAGAAAGAAGGCCTGAGCGGTATTGAATGCTATCATCCGTCTGCATCGGAAGAGGACTCTGTAAGGCTTATAGAAATAGCCGAGAAATTGAAGCTTCATGTGACATCAGGTTCTGATTATCACGGACTTTGAAAGGAATGAAAGTAATTTTGATTTCACCGGATAGGCAGATGATATAATTGATATCAAGTCAGTGTATGAAAACACATGATGTGATTAAGATTGATAAAATATAGTTATTAATAATCTATTGAAGGAGAAAGAGAGATGAAAGTAGATTTTATTAATGCACCTATTGCTGCTGCAATCAGGACAGATAAGGATTTTAGTGCCGCTCTCAGATCCCAGGTGGACATGGTGTTCCTGCTCCACGCAAGCATAAACACCGTTCGCCCATGTGTAAAGGAAATCCACAGTTCAGGAAAGAAAGCATTTATTCATGTGGACTTTGCGGAGGGAATAGGGAAAGATCGTGCGGGTCTTGAATTTCTGGCAAAGCAGGGTGTTGACGGAATACTTAGCACGAGAACAGGAATCATAAAGATGGCAAAGGATTTCGAACTTATTACTGTTCAGAGATTTTTTGTTGTTGATTCTCACTCTGTGGGTACTTCTTTGGATTCAATTAAGATTTCAAGGCCGGATCTTATTGAGATCATGCCAGGTGTGGTTACGAAAAAAATTAAAGCATTTTCTAAGGTTGTGGACATGCCAATCATTGCCGGCGGAATTGTAGAGACAATTGAGGAAGTCAGGGCTGCCTTAAAGGCCGGAGCTGCTGTAGTATCGACAGGTGAGGTGAATCTCTGGGATGCACAGGTATAGCATATAAAAAGCTTTTCGCCGGGATGTAGTGAATAAAAGTTAAAACAGGTGATAGTTCAACAGTTAAATCAGCGATGCTGATATGAGAAAGGATTTGCTATGAAGATTAAGTTTTGCGGAGCCGCTGAAGGTGTAACCGGATCCTGCCATTTGCTTGCGACGGATAGCCACAAAATACTTTTAGACTGTGGTCAGTATCAGGGTGGCAAGGCACAGGATGAAATGAATTTTATGCCGTTCCCCTTTGCCGTTAACGATATTGAAGCTGTGGTTTTGAGCCATGCTCATATCGATCACTGCGGCAGATTGCCTCTGCTCGTTAAAAGAGGATATGAAGGACCTATTTATACAACTAAAGCAACTGCAGATCTTCTTGAGGTAATGCTCAAAGATAGTGCATATATTCATGAAAAAGAGGCCGAGTGGAAGAATAAGAAGGCCGATCGCCTTGGAAGAAAGCATGTAGAGCCGCTTTACACAATAGAAGATGCAGAAGATGCGCTGAAACTGGTTAAGCCTGTTTTGTATAATCAAATGGTAGAGATTAACGAGGAGATGAGGGTTGTCTTCAATGATGCGGGACACATTCTGGGATCAGCGATTGTGGAAGTTTGGGCTAAGGAAGGAGATGGGGAAAGCAAAATAGTTTTCTCCGGTGATCTTGGCATGACCGACAGACCGATTCTTCACGATCCGACGTTTATAAAGAAAGCTGATTATGTAATCATGGAAGCTACCTACGGCAGCAGGAATCATCCTGAAAACTCCGGCTCAATATCAAAACTTCTGGATATTGTTCTAGAGACTACGAAGAGGGGAGGAACGGTTATAATACCATCGTTTGCAGTCGGAAGAACGCAAGAGTTAATCTACGAGTTTAACAAATTTTTCCGAGAAGACGGAGAAATAAGGAAAAAGCTCGAAAATATCCTCATCTACGTTGACAGCCCTATGGCCAATATGGCAACTGAGGTTTTTCGGAACAATGCACAGGATTTCGATGATGAGACAAAGGAATTCATACTAAGGGGAGACAATCCATTGGATTTCCCTAATTTGAGGTTTACACGTTCAACACAGGATTCAATGGCTTTAAATGGGAACCACACGCCTAAGGTTATAATTTCTGCGAGCGGAATGTGTGAAGCAGGCCGAATCAGACACCATTTAAAGCACGGACTGTGGGATAGCAGGAACAGCATAGTTTTCGTAGGCTACCAGGCAGAAGGTACACTGGGGAGAAGATTGGTGGAAGGAGCCGAGGAAGTTAGTATAATGGGTGAGACCATTAAGGTACAGGCACAGATTCATAATCTTGAAGGATTTTCCGGCCATGCTGATCAGAACGGACTCTTAAATTGGGTAGGTGGGTTTAGACAGGCGCCTAAGAAAATTTTCATTGTTCATGGTGAAATAGAATCTAAAAAAATCTTCGCCGATCTTGTACGACAAAAATTTGATTACGATGTTCAGGTTGTTGAAAGCATCTCTGAGTTTGAATTGGAAAAGGATAAGGTTCAACAGCTAAGCAGCGAGAACGAAATTCCTCTTGCTGATAAAGAGGAGGTGGCTGACCTCAGATTGCAGCTGAATGAGATCAAGAAAGATCTTGACACTATTTTAAACAATGTAGATAATGCTATGACCTCGGATATCTCTGCAAGAAAGGCTAATGATATCAATAATTATACACAAGAGCTAAAGCATATCGCTCTCAATCTGGGGGCTTCTGTTGCCCTTGAGGACAGGAGCGAATGTGAGGAACTTTATGATGGAGCTCAGCACTAGAGAGATGGGAAAAGCGCATTTGACAGAACAAAACAACATTTCAGCAAAGGGTACAAAGGGCAGGTTGACCACCGGCATGCTCGTGGGTTTATGTTCAGTCCTGTGGGGGCTTTCGTTTTATGCTACAAAGGTAGCTTTAAATGCCGGCATAACTGAAATGGAGCTTTTAGCTCTCAGATGGTCAATCGCAGCAATTGTTTTTGTGTTTTTGTCTCTCACAGGGATTGTTAATGTGGATTTTAAAGGTAAGCATATAAGAAGTGCCGTTTACGTGGCAATGTTTCAGCCTTGCTTTTATTCTATCTTTGAAACGTGGGGGATAGGTTTAACGACTACTTCTGAGTCTTCCCTCTTAATTGCTACAATTCCTCTGATGGTTCTCGTTACAGGCAAGGTTCTTTACAAAAGGAGTTTCAGTCGTCGGACGGGTTTTGCGATTATTCTGGCTCTTGCAGGGGTTTCAACCTGCATAGTTTTTTCAGATGGATTCTCCTTTGAAGGCAAATATTTCGGATACCTGATTGTGATGGTTGCAGTACTTCTTGGTTCTCTGTACTGCCATGCAAGTGCAAATGCCTCTTTGAAATTTACAGCCATGGAGATGACATTAGTTATGGCTGTATCGGGGGGCATATTTTTCGATGGGTTGAACTTGACTCTGGGAGGGAGGTTCATCGGGGCATTGACTCAGACGGGCAGCCTGAAGGTTATCGGAGCAGTTTTGTTCCTTGGAGTGTGTTGTTCATGTATTTGCTATATAATCTTCAACTATGTGCTTGGAAAGATGAATACGGCAACTGCAAGCAATATGATAGCAAATTCCACGACGGCTGTCGGTGTTATTTCCGGTGTGGTACTTGCAAAGGACCCGTTTGGATGGTATACGGTAGTTGGACTGGGTATGACTATTTCAGGAATATGGCTTGCTTCAAGGGAAGAACCGATGGACCCTGCGGAAGTTATTCATTGAAAGAGAGCATGCTTCAGCCTTACTCATATTTAATTTTGATACTTAAAGTTAAATGATATTAAGAAAATCTCCATGTACTATTTTGTATATGGAGATTTTACAGTTTTGTATCATAAAAATACAGAAATATACTAAATTATTACATTTCCCTTATTTTTGTTTTTATTATCTCCGGAATAATGCTATGGTAGTAGCAAAACAGATCTTTTGTTTAATAAACTGTAGAGTCTGAGGAAATACCTTCATTTCTTGAGCTCAGTGTTCTTACCTGTGCTGCATAGGTATCCTCGTAAAGAAAGGAGATTGGAATATGGCAAGGGAATGGCAACAGAGAAGACAGAAAGAGTATGTAATGCCCGATGAGGTTTATTATCAAACTTTGTGGGCCGTCAGAGATCTTCCGCGGATGGAGGATAGGTTGTTGGTAATGGAAGAAAGAGGTGAGTACGGTTCCGTTGAGAATTTATCGTTAAGATCAAGGGTAAACAGTATCAAGCTTGCGCTGGATGAAGTGCCGGATATATATCGTGAGCCGATTTTGAAGAATATTAAGTTGAGATATACCGGAAGCGAATTTCCGGATGTAATGTACAAGATTTGGAAGCAGAGGTTTTTATATAATGTTGCAAGAAATCTGTCTATTATGTAGTTGATTAATTGATTGAATTTTAGCTTATACCATATATTTAAAACAGCGAGCTATACATACAATGCTGAGATACGATTAAAATGCCGTTGTAAATGATACTTTAAAGAAGGACTGCACAGTGATTGGTGCAGTCTTTTTTTCTTGAATCTTAACATCATGAAAAAATAATTTGACAGTTTTGGATATTTATGCTATGATTGCCATCGATTCATAAATATTGCAATTGCTTGTAAAGCTTAGACAAGGTAAAATTTATTTTAAGAAAATTAAAAATCCTTCTTGACAATTGTCGCTGCAAGCTGTAAAATATACAAGCACGTTAAATGTGTGAGGGCGCATAGCTCAGCTGGGAGAGCACCTGCCTTACAAGCAGGGGGTCATAGGTTCGAGCCCTATTGCGCCCACCATATATCAGGATGGCCTGGTAGTTCAGTTGGTTAGAATGCCAGCCTGTCACGCTGGAGGTCGACGGTTCGAGCCCGTTCCAGGTCGCCATTTTTTAAAGATGTTAATATGCTGGCGTGGCTCAACGGTAGAGCAGCTGATTTGTAATCAGCAGGTTGGGGGTTCGATTCCCTCCGCCAGCTCCATTACTCCAATATGATTGGAAAGCGACTAAATTTGAAGTTTTCCTCGAGGGATTCCCGAGTGGCCAAAGGGGGCGGACTGTAAATCCGTTAGCTGAGCTTTCGATGGTTCGAATCCATCTCCCTCGACCAATTTTACAGATTTGCGGAAGTGGCTCAGGGGTAGAGCATCGCCTTGCCAAGGCGAGGGTCGCGAGTTCGAATCTCGTCTTCCGCTCCATTGTGCGGATGTAGTTCAATGGTAGAACCTCAGCCTTCCAAGCTGATGGCGTGAGTTCGATTCTCATCATCCGCTCCATTTTCAAATTTAGTCGATTGTAAAAGTGTGGGCTCATAGCTCAGTTGGATAGAGCAACGGCCTTCTAAGCCGTGTGTCTGGGGTTCGAATCCCTATGGGCTCACCATTTTTATTGCTTTCTATTGGGGTATAGCCAAGTGGTAAGGCAACGGACTTTGACTCCGTCATTCGTAGGTTCGAGTCCTGCTACCCCAGCCAATGAGACCCATTAGCTCAGTCGGCAGAGCACTTGACTTTTAATCAAGGTGTCCGGAGTTCGAATCTCCGATGGGTCACCATTTATTATCGCCGACGTTAATGATGGACGACTTGATAAGATTGTAATTTGCCATCTATGGAGAGGTATCGAAGTGGTCATAACGAGGCGGTCTTGAAAACCGTTTGGGCGCAAGCCCACGTGGGTTCGAATCCCACCCTCTCCGCCAATATTTTGAATAATATGCATTCGACGTAAGCAGCCGGCTATGATATTTGAACATAGCAAATATGTTTGCCAAATGAAGGTGGTACTTCGTCGATTGGAAAAAGAAAGTTCAGCTTGGAGAAGTACTCAAGAGGCTGAAGAGGACGGTTTGCTAAACCGTTAGGGTTCGTTATTTGGGCCGCATGGGTTCGAATCCCATCTTCTCCGCCATATAGGGGTATAGCTCAGTTGGTAGAGCAGTGGTCTCCAAAACCACGTGCCGTGGGTTCGAATCCTACTGCCCCTGCCAATTTCTTTTCAAGCCTATGTCGGGGTGTAGCGCAGTTTGGTAGCGCAACTGGTTTGGGACCAGTGGGCCGCGGGTTCAAATCCTGCCACCCCGACCATTTTTTACGAAAGCGTGGGCCATTAGCTCAGTTGGTCAGAGCGTCCGGCTCATAACCGGCAGGTCCTGGGTTCAAGTCCCCGATGGCCCACCACATACGCCCAGATAGCTCAGTAGGTAGAGCAGAGGACTGAAAATCCTCGTGTCCTTGGTTCAATTCCGAGTCTGGGCACCACGATAATCACTAAGGGAATTTACTCCTTAGTGATTTTTCATTTTCAACATTCTTTTCAGAATGTAAAAGGCTGATTCGAATATCTTTCGGCTGTTTTCATTATGACTACATATCGTCATATTTTTCATGTTGCGACTATATATTGTTGTTTTAGATGCACGATAGGTATGCTTCCATATTTTTGGACGTGATTTTTTTAAAATGCACATTCGAAACCATTGAAATAAACATGCTTTTTTAGTAAAATAAAAGTATATATATAGGAGGGAAAATGGCACAGTTATATTTTAGATACAGTACCATGAATGCGGGAAAATCCATTGAGCTTATAAAGGTTGCGTATAACTATGAAGAGAGAGGGAAGAGGGTTTTGACACTTGTTCCTTCTGCTGATAACCGATATGGGACCGGAGTTATAACTTCTCGAATAGGTATACAGCGACAGGCTACGATGGTTTCTAACGACAGTAATATACTGGAAATCTTCATGAGAGAGAAGGAAAAAGCTGACATTGACTGTGTTTTGATAGATGAAGGACAGTTTCTAAAGAAACATCACGTACAGGAGCTTGTCGAAATTGTTGACAGCTTTGATGTGCCGGTACTTGTATACGGATTGAAAAATGACTTTAGAAACGAAATGTTCGAAGGTTCATATTATCTGCTTATTTATGCAGATAAGATTGAAGAAATTAAGACCATATGCTGGTGTGGTAGAAAAGCTACTATGGTTGCCAGAATTGTAGATGGTGAGTTTGTTAAGAAGGGTGAACAGGTTGTCATCGGTGGAAACGATATGTATGTTTCTCTGTGTAGGAAGCATTATAATGACGGCAGGTTCAAACCTGATAAATAGTTTTATATATTTTTTATTCATCCTATTCAGATTATTTGGAAATATTGATGGCTAATTTAAATTGTATACGTAAGTATAGATGAACTACAGATTTTCAAATATTGTGTTTTGGGACTTTCCGGACGGAGGGGAAAATGGGACTTATAGGGGACAAAAGAAAGTTAACAGTGCTGCTTTTATTATTGGTTTTTGCATCTGTAGCGTTTTTGCTGTATATCGATCCTTCTGCATTTGCTCAGGAGGATACTTTGGATGCAAAGGGCAAAATTAATGAACCCGTGGGAGTATATGTAAGGAGTGGTCCATCGGTTTCAACTGCTAAAGTAGGGGCGGCAGTTAATGGTAGAGCTTTTACGATTTATGAGGAAAAATATACTGAAAACAGCAGCTCGGCTGATACTATATGGTATAAGACGAGTTTGAACGGATATGTGAGAAGTGATTTGGCTGATATTTCCTACAACGGGAAAAAAGGAATTGTTAATGTTTATCTTAATGCAAGAAGAGGACCATCTACGGCCTTTGGCGTAAGGTTTGTTTATTCGCCTAATGATGAAGTTAATGTGCTCACAAGGGTTGTAAATGCCAATAATGAATTATGGTATAAGATTAAGCATAGTGATGGCTCCATGGTATATGTCTGCGGTGAATATATAACTATAAAGGACAGTCATGGGAACGCTTCCGGCGACAGTGATTCTGCCGGAAAGAAGGATAACGGTACAGGATCCGAAGGCAAGCAGACGGTCAAAGAACTTGAGGAGAATTCTCAAACTCAAACATCGACTACAGGAAAGAATTTTAGCGGCGCGGGAACTGTATTCTCTACAAGGTCAGGATTCGTTGTAAATGATGATATAGCTGCTTCTATTTACTCTGATGCATCAGAAGAATCAAGTAAAGTTGGAAGCGTAGGTCATAACACTCATTGTCGTTTTGTTGCTGAATATTTTACTTCTGAAACCGATAATTCCATGGCGAACAGATGGTACTATGTAAAGGAAAAAGGATTTGTAAACGGACAGTCAATAACTGTTTACAATTATATTTCAGGTACCGGGAAGGCGACCACAAGGATATCCGGCAGAAGTGGAGCCGGTGATAGATTTCCATCAGTAGGGACAATTGAAGCAAACGATGAGATGATAGTAGTGGCCAATGCATATGATGCACATGGTAAGCTGTGGCTGAAAGTATATGAGAAAGGCAGATATAAGTATGTCGAAGCTGATTTAGTAAAGGATATATCGAAAGAAGCTGGCGGGGCAGAAGAGGCTAAGAAGGCGGAAGAAGCTCGAAAGGCGGAGGAAGCTAAGAAGGCAGAAGAGGCTCGAAAGGCAGCGAATACAAACCCTTCCGGGTCATATGGCTCAAGTGCCAGTGCATCAGGGGTTGTTAATGAACCACTTGGGGTGTTTATAAGGCGAGCAGCATCCACGAATTCCGGTAAAGTTGGAGGAGCAGGTAGAGGGTCTCAGCTAGAGATTAACCATGAACAATTCACGTCGTCAACCAGCAACAGTCCCGAAGATATTTGGTTTCAGACAAGTCTGGGAGGATATATACGAGCCGATCTGGTGGATGCTTCATATAGAACTTACACAGGTTACACAACGGATTGGCTTAATGTAAGGATCGGAGCCGGAACCGGATTCAGGTCTGTTAAGGTTTTAAAACCTGATACACGTATTCAGATTGTTTTAAAGGCATATGATACAAATGGTATGCTCTGGTATAAGATAAAAGACGGAAATGATTTATATTATGTATATGCAAACTATGTAGCTGATACATTGAACGGAAATCCGGGAGAAACGTCAAATAGCGGAGGAAGCAATAATGGAAATTCCGGTAATGTGATAAGCGGGAGTACATTAACTCCAATGACATCTGCGGAGTTTGAGGCTTCAATGAATGAGCAGGGGTTTCCGGAAAGCTATAAGCCTGCATTGAGGGAGCTACATGCTCAATATCCTCACTGGCAATTCGCAGCAAGGCATACAGGTCTGGACTGGGAACAGGCATTAAATAGGCAGATTGCAAGCTCTAATCTAGTGTGGTATTCACAACCTGAAGGATATAAAGATGTAGGTCAGGATTCATATAATTTTGATGGAGGGTATTATTATGCCAAAGATGGGACAACTTTCTTTAAGGCATCACCTCAAACGGTTGCATACTATATGGATCCGAGAAATTTCTTGAAACCTGACGGAATATTCATGTTTGAGGATCTCCACTATAACGGAAAGTTCCAGACGAATGATGCTGTTAGAGATGTGCTTAATTCTACAAGGTTGCCTGAGGGGACAGAGAGATATTTTGTAGAAGCGGGTGCAAGTTATAATGTGAGTCCTGTTTATCTGGCATGCAAGGTAGTGGCAGAAATCGGCGGAAGTACGGGAAATATAGATGGGCATTCGTTCACTTATGGAGGGCGTACATATCAAGATGCTTATAATCCGTTCAATATAGGAGCGTCAGATTCGGCATATGGAAATCCTGCTGCTAAAGGATTGGTTTGGGCAATCTCGGGTAATTCATATCTTAGACCTTGGAATACATTGGAGAAATCCATAAAGGGCGGGGCTATGTTTATATCAAGTGACTTCATTGCCAATAATCAGCATTCAATGTATTATGAGAGATTTAATGTGAATAATGGATTAGGTAATGTAGGAACTCATCAGTATATGACAGCTATTTATGGGCCAAGGAATCAAGCATCAAGCCAGTTCGGCAGCTATAGCAATCTAGGACTTCTAGACAAGGCATTTTGTTTCGAAATACCTGTATTTGAGAATATGCCATCACGAGCAACTCCGGAACCGCCTACAGGACATAACAACGCATTCCTGAAGAATTTATCTGTCAGTGTTGGTGGTCAAAGCATAAGCTTGGATAAAGAATTCCATAGATTTACTAATGATTATGTGATTAATGGAGTAAGTTCCGGAGCATCATATGCAACCATAAACGCTGTTCCGTATAGAGCTGATGTTTCTATCAGTTATAATGGAGGACCGGGAAACAAGATTTATCTAAAATCAGGTGACAATGTTATCAGTATTGAAGTTATTTCACCTTCAGGCAGGGCCGTTCGATATAATGTCACAATCAGGAGATAAGAAGGCTTGTATATGTTAATCCATTAGCCTTTGAAATAAGTGGTATAGACTAATGGATAATAATCTTATATATAAAAGGTTAGGGATGCTAATCTGAGTTTGATAAATCCAATGTAAAAATAGTGTAATCTCAGAAATGATACTACACTATTTTGCTTTTTTGCATCCCTGCACACTACCTCGCTTTGACAGTTCATGATAAATGCCATTAAGGATACTTCTTTTTTTGTAACTCCATTGTGGAGAAATCAGTGTTTTTCTCGGAGCATCTCCTGTCATGCGGTGTATAACGATGTTGTAGGGAATAATTTCCAGGAGATCACAGACAAGATTTACATAGTCTTCGAGAGAATCAAAGACGGTATAATTCCTGTGAGTTTTTGCTAACGGGCTGCCTTCTATGATATTTAGAAGATGGAGTTTAAGCCCCCATATATTCAGATTGCAGACATACTCTACTGATTCTGCCATATTCTCTCTGCTCTCTCCGGGAAGTCCGAGAATCAAATGGGTGACCACCTTGATTCCACGACTTTGCAGTCGTTTAACACAATCTTCATACACAGAAAGATCGTAGCAACGGTTTATAAATTTAGCTGTTTGTTCGTGTATAGTTTGAAGTCCCAATTCAACCCAGAGTAATGTTGAGCGGTTAAGTTCCGCAAGAAGGTCAAGCACATCATCATCTATGCAGTCGGGGCGAGTACCGATAACAATTCCCTTAATATGCGGATCGGAGAGAGCAGCATAGAACTTTTCCCTCAGTTCCGAAATCGGTGCATATGTGTTCGTATGACTCTGAAAATACGCCAGATAATATGAATTTGGCCATTTTTCCCTGAGAAGAGATATCTGTTCCTGAATACTTTTTGAAATATCTTTTGCGGATAAAGCTGAAGAAGCCATATCTCCGCTTCCGAACTCTGAACAGAACACACATCCTCCATAACCCTTGGTACCGTCTCTGTTGGGACAGGTGAATCCTCCGTCGATTGAAAGTTTTACAGTTTTTCTACCGAAATACCTTTTCAGATAATCGCTTAGAGTATTTATAGGAGCTTTTTTTTTACCTTGAAAATTTTCTATGATCAATTTGTTGTCTCCAGTCATATTTAATATATCAATGATACCATTTCTAATCTTTATCGCCAAGAGCTTTTGTGATATAATATCTTTGAACTTTTGTGTTTAGAAAAGGGTGATAATGATTGAATAATGATGAAAAACACCGTGAAGAGGTAGAACTTGTCAGAGGTGAATTTGCAGCGGAGCCGTTTTATAGAAGTGATGAAGGTAGAGATGATATTTGCTTTTCTTTTGACAGGGAGAAAGAAGTCTGTAAACCTACTGTTTTGTTGCACTCATGTTGCGGGCCTTGCAGCACATCTGTAATAGACAGATTGGTCTCAGATTACGATGTAATTGTATATTTCTTCAACCCTAATATTGATGATACAGATGAGTACCTGAAAAGAAAGAACACTCAAGAGGAATTCATTTTAAGATACAACAAGATTAATAATGCGAATGTTCAGTTTATACAGGGTAGCTATGACCCGGATGATTTTTATACATGTGTAGAAGGGTTGGAAGATGAACCTGAGGGTGGTATGAGGTGCCCTGTCTGCTTTGAACTTAGACTCAGAGCCACCGCTGATAAAGCTTTAGAGATGGGAATTAAGCTTTTCGGCACTACTTTAACAGTCAGTCCTCATAAGAACTACCGTATTATTTCCGCAATAGGGCAGGAAATTGCCAAGGAAAAGAATCTGGAATTTTTAGATTTAGACTTTAAGAAAAAGGCCGGATTTCAGAAGAGTATAGAGATGTCGAGAGAATATGAGCTTTACAGGCAGAATTTCTGCGGTTGCAGTTTCGCAAGGGAAATCGCAGATCAAAATAGATCCGGAGCCAATAAAAATAAATCTGCAAAGGATGAAAAGAAACAAAACCTGAAAGGAAATTTGAGAATGAGAAATAGATTAGTTATTCCTAAAAATTATAATCCGATACTTGACCAGATTGAGACTCAGAGGGCTATTAAGAAGATTAAAGATTATTTTCAGCAGGAACTGGCCTATGGTTTGCAGCTCAGGCGTGTTTCGGCTCCACTGTTTGTTCAGCCGGAAACAGGGTTAAATGATAATCTGAACGGAACAGAGAGAAGGGTTACATTTTCACTTAAGGGAATGGGAGAGGCAGAAGTTGAAATCGTTCAGTCCCTTGCCAAGTGGAAGAGAATGGCACTTGGCAAGTACCGAATTCCTGTGGGAAAGGGAATCTACACGGATATGAATGCAATCAGAAGAGATGAGGATCTTGACAACCTTCACTCTGTGTATGTGGATCAGTGGGATTGGGAAAAGGTAATAACCAAGGAGGACAGGTCTGAAGAATATCTCAGGGAGACGGTCAATACCATATACAATTCAATTAAGAACCTCGGTGATTATGTAAATCGCCTTTACAGGAATATCAGGACTACTTTACCGAATGAGATATTTTTCATAACCTCACAGGAGCTTGAAGATATGTATCCTGATCTGTCTCCGGAGGAACGTGAGAACCAAATAGTCAAACAGCACGGAGCTGTCTTTATCAGAGGCATAGGCGGCAGGCTAAAATCCGGAGAAAAGCATGACGGAAGATCCCCTGACTATGATGACTGGAACCTTAACGGAGATATTATTTTGTGGAATGATGTTCTGGATATGGCTTTTGAGATTTCTTCAATGGGTATCAGAGTCGATGAGGTCGCTATGGAAAGACAGCTTGAGGAATCCGGGAACCTGGAAAGGAAGAAATGCTCGTTTCATAAGGCCGTTTTGGCGGGAGAATTGCCGTATTCAATCGGCGGTGGCATAGGACAGAGCAGATTATGCATGTATTTTCTCAGAAAAGCTCATATAGGAGAGGTTCAGGCATCTGTGTGGCCTGAGGATATGGTTAGAGAGTGTAGAGAAAACGGTATATTTTTGCTGTAGAAGGGATTTCATTTCAATATGAAATACTATAATCTTGTTGTGGATAATAGAAGCAGGATTACGGATATGACTTACACCTATTCGGGTCCTGACGGGATTCCGACAGGTACTATTGTGTCGGTGCCGTTTGGAAAGGGAAACCGGTTGAAACTTGCTGTTGTCTGCGATGAAATTCAAATACCGGAGATGGATAATGCCGAAGATATAGAAATTAAAGCTATTGACTCAATATTGACGGACTTTACGCTGACAAAAGAAGCGGTAGATACGGCTATGTGGATGACATCAAGGTATGGGATAAGGCGAATAGATGCATTGAGACTTTTCTTTCCCCAGGGTACCAAGGCAAAAAAGAAGCAGCCTAAGGATTTTGTTAAAGAAGTATGCCCTGAGGGCATGAAGATAGAAAAGCTCACAAGGGAACAGGAAGATGTAATTAATAATCTCTTAAAGTGTATACCCGAGAAAGACACGTATGTAAATGATGTGCATGGGAAAGCAACAGAAATTGTTGCAAAGAAACGGAATACCAATGTCTGTTCTGCGGAGCAAGGTAGAACAATAACGAAAGCATATCTCGTTCACGGAGTCACAGGAAGCGGAAAAACCGAGGTATACTTCCAGGTCATATCAAGAATTCTTGATGCAGGACTTGGAGCTATATACCTTGTACCGGAAATAACCCACATAAATCAGGTCTTAAGAAGACTTGTAAGCAGGTTCGGGCATGACAGGATTGCTGTTTTTCACAGCAGACTTACTCCTTCTCAGAGATTTTATCAATGGCATAAGATTTCTTCCGGAAAAGCGAAGATTGCTCTAGGTACAAGGAGCGCAGCATTTGCACCACTTGAGCACATAGGTGTCATCATAATGGACGAGGAGCACGAAAATGCATACAAATCCGATATGAATCCAAAGTATGATACTATTGATGTTGCCTACAAAAGAGCATCCTTAAGTAATGCTCTCCTCATTTTGGGCTCAGCTACACCATCTGTTGTTTCATATTACAGAGCAGAAAAGGGGATATATAAACTTTTAAAGCTAAAAAAAAGGTTTAACGAGGTGCCGCTTCCGGAAATGGAAGTTGTGGACATGAATACTGAAATGAGACAGGGTAATCTGGGGATAATAAGCGGAAGGCTGTACGAAGAAATCAGAAAGAACGTGGAGTCCGGAAAGCAAGCTATATTGTTCGTAAACCGAAGAGATTATACGAAGAAGGTTGAAGAAACCTGTGACAGACTGTTTTCGGATTTGAATGTTATCAGGCTGGATATGGATATTGCAGGATCAGGAAATATCGGAGATAAGATTCTTGATGAATTTGAACTTGGGCTTCATGACATACTCATAGGGACACAGATCATTGCGAAGAGCATAGATTACAAGAATGTCGGTCTGGTGGGAATCATATCGGCAGATACTTCTATAAAATCAGGAGACTATAGAGGAGGAGAGCGAACCTTTCAGCTGATTACACAGGTTTCCGGACGAGCCGGAAGGGGAAGAGATCGCGGAAAGGTTATTATTCAGACCATGAATCCCGACAGTTTCTATATAAAGTCAGCTGTTGATAATGATTACGAGACTTTTTACAGAAGGGAAATTGCAATTAGAGATGGACTTATGTTACCTCCGTTTTCAGATATTGTGGAAATCGCTTTGAGCGGAAAGACTTTTGATGCGTGTATGAGAAAAATGCATGAGTATTTAGACTACATTGGTGGAATAAATACACTGAGAAATTTAGATATTCTTTCTCCTAAGGAGGATTTAATATTTAGAGGTGACGGAAAATCAAGGGTTGTTGCAACGTGTAAGTGTCCGAGAAATCTTAGATCGGTTTTGGTGGCAACCGTGGGCGTTTATGGGAAGAAGCTAGCATATGATAGGGATGGCACCAGCATAATGCTGGATATTAACCCATATTGATAAACTTGTATATTTGTATGATTAAAGTGGAATAGGAGGGTTTATGGCTACAAGAAACATTAGAACTGACGGAGAAGAAATACTTCGCAAGGTATGCAGACCTGTGGGGGAAGTTACGGACAGGGTAAAAGAAAATCTTGCAGATATGCTCGAAACTATGGAACTGGAAAAGGGGGTAGGTATTGCTGCACCCCAGGTAGGTATAATGAGGAGAATGTTTGTTGCAAAGCCTGATTTAGACGGCACCCCTTACTATATGATTGACCCAAAGATAATCAGTGAGGAGGGCGAAACCATTGATGATGAGGGATGCCTCAGCGTACCCGGATACGTCGGAACAGTTAAAAGACCACAGAAAATTGTAATAGAAGCTACAAACCTTGATGGAGAGAGAAAGACATATACATTTGAAGACTTTGAAGCGAGAGTGATGTGTCACGAAAATGATCACCTAAACGGAATCCTCTATACGGATATAGCAACAAATATAAGAACTTTAGAAGAAGCAGCTGAAGAAGCTGCGAAAGCCGAGAAAAACAGTGGAGAACAAAGCTCTGCGGAGGTGAAGTGGTGAAAATTGTCTTTATGGGCACACCGGAATTTGCGGCAGTTTCCTTGAGACATCTAATTGAGGAAGGACATCAGGTTGTTCTCGTAGTGACTCAGCCGGACAAGCAGAAGAACAGAGGCAGGAAGGTGGTTTATTCACCGGTTAAGGAAGTGGCCCTTGAGAACAAAATACCTGTTATCCAGCCGGTTAAGCTTCAAAGTGACCATGCGGCTCTTGAGGCTTTAAGAAAAGCTCATGATGAGGCGGAGATCGGTGTCGTTGTAGCGTTCGGTCAGATTTTGCCGGAAGAGGTGCTTGAAATGCCAAGGCTTGGCTATATAAATGTTCATGGTTCTCTTTTGCCTAAACTTAGGGGGGCATCACCGATTCAAACAGCTATTTTGCTCGGTGAGGAGCCGACAGGTGTTACAGTGATGAAGGTGGAGAAAGGACTTGACTGCGGAGATATGCTCTCTAAAAGTGAAATCTCAGTGGGTGGGAGGACTGCAGGTGAGTTGGAACATGAGATGGCTGATGTGGGCGCTCGTCTTTTGACAGAAACACTTGAGAAGTTTTACGATATTACACCTCAACCTCAAAATGAAGATGAGGCTACCTACTGCAGCACAATCTCTAAAGAAGATGGGCATATTGATTTCAGGAAATCTGCCGAGTCAATTGAACGTATGACAAGAGCATATAATCCGTGGCCGGGGACATATGCAAAAATCAAAAATAATCTCTACAAATTCTGGAAAATAGAAAGTATAAATGATACAAGAATTTCAAATGTCGGAAACCCTTCTGAAAGCTTTCTGCCGGGAGAAATTGTATTTGTGGGAAAAGATATGTTTACTGTGGCCTGTGGAGAAAAAGGTAACGAGAGACTCAATGTACTGGAGATACAGGCTCCGGGGAAAAAACGAATGAAAACCGGTGATTTCTTGAGAGGTAATAGACTTGAAGTCGGAGAGCTATTCAGATAGCATTATCAGGTATTGATTTGATCTAAACCATAAAATCAAAATGTAGTCAGAAAGGATAAGCAATATGTATTTTATTTCTATCATCATATTGGTGGCAGCGTCTATATTTGCAATGTATGCACAGTTCAAAGTTAATAACGCATTTTCAACTTATGAAGATGTGCCTTCAAGCAGCGGCATATCCGGTGCTCAAGCTGCAAGAATGATTTTGGACAGAAATGGATTGTCAGATGTGGTAATTAAGGAAATCGGTGGGAGACTTTCAGATCATTATGACCCTCGTACACAGGAAATCAGCCTGTCTTCAGATGTGTACAGGGGGACGTCTATAAGTGCAGTCAGCGTTGCCACACACGAGGTAGGTCATGCAATTCAACATGAACATAATTTTGCTCCACTTATATTTAGAAATGCAATCGTTCCTGTTGTGAATTTGGTTTCAAGGGCTGTATGGCCCCTGGTGATGATTTCCATATTTCTAATGTATGGAAGGAATTTTCAGATGGGAGATACTCTTCTTACTGTTGCAGCTTTAGCGATGGGAGCGGTTGTTTTGTTCCATCTTATTACGTTGCCTGTAGAGTTGGATGCCAGCAGGAGAGCACTCTATCAACTTGAAGCAACCGGGATATTTAGAGATGAGGAGCTGGCAGGAGGTAAAAGGGTTCTGTCGGCAGCAGCACTGACCTATCTTGCGGCATTGTCTGTTTCTGTTGCGAACCTGATAAGAATACTCGCAATGAGAAGTGATAACTAATGGGTTGGAATATGGGACCCGGCAGGGATAGAGTCAAAGCATGGGAGCTTTTTTCACGTGTAGACGAAGAAGGGGCATACAGCAATGTTCTTGTAGCCAAAGGCAGGGAGCTATATGATAATAAGGAAAAGTCAGAGAGTGAATCAAAGTGCAATGTGACAGACAAGGTCAAGCCGGCCGGTAAAACCGGAGAAGAAGCTAAAATAAATTGGGACGTTGTTCAAACTATTGTATTTGGAACTCTGGAGAAGAAATTACTCCTTGACTACTATATCGATAAATTCTTAAAAAAAGATCCTAAAAAAAAGGGAAAAGAAATTAGGAATATATTGAGGCTTGGAATATATCAACTCATTTTTATGAATACAGGCAGCGACTATGGGATATGTAATGATATGGTCGCTATCACTAAGATGCATTTTAGAGGATTTGAAGGTCTTGTTAATGGGGTTCTGAGGAATGTAGCCAGGTCAAGATCAGAACTTATTCCTCCTCAGGGTGATGATCTTAAGAGCATGAGTATCAGATACTCTATCGGAGAAGATATTATTAATCTTTGGATTCGATCGTACGGACTTGAAAAAACCCGAGAACTGGCTGAAAATTCCTGTAGAAGGGCGCCTCTTTTCCTGAGGGTAAATCTAAGGAAGAAGTCGAAGAATGAGGCAGTTAGGAAACTTATATCTGAAGGCGTTTTCTGTCATCCGTTGGCAGATGATGTAAGCACGAGAGCCATAGTTGTTGATAAAGGCTATGAGGGTCGTGTGGTTTCAAGCGATAGCTTTAAGGAAGGCGATGTATCTATTCAGGACTTAGCTTCCATAGTTGCCATTGATAAGCTTGATATAAGGTCGAATGACAAAGTTTTGGATATGTGCTCAGCACCCGGGGGAAAGGGTGTATCCGCAGGTGAATTAGCTTCTTGCAGCAACGTTATTTGTTGGGACCTGTTCGAGAACAAAATAAGCTTGATAGAAAACTACGCCAAGCGGTGTGGTATAGAGAATTTAAAAGCAGTACATCATTCCGCTCTGGATTTTCAGGAAGAATTTAAGAATGCATTTGATAAAGTGATACTGGATCCACCATGCTCGGGACTTGGTGTAATGAGACGCAGACCTGAGATCAGGTACAAGTCTGTTGACTGTGCGGATCTTTCCAAACAGCAATTTGTTATGTTAACTTTAGCTGCTCGCTATGTAAAGCCGGAGGGAAGTGTTTTGTACTCCACGTGTACGGTGAATCCTCAAGAAAATCAGGATATTATCGAAAAATTTCTTGAAGATGAGGCCGGAAAGAATTTTGAAAAATCATATGAACGTCAAGTTTTCACAGGAGAGTGTGGGGCAGACGGATTTTATATCTGTGTTTTGAAGAGGAGAGTGTAATCTATATGGATGTGGGTTTCAAAACTGACAAGGGTATTTCACGATTCAATAATGAAGATGCCTGCTATGTCATGGTTGAGAAAGGGGTTTTCATAATTGCGGACGGTGTCGGTGGAAGCAGTTCCGGAGAAATTGCCAGCAGGACCGCTACGAGATTTATTTCTCAATATGTTGAAAACAACCCTATAAACCCTGAATGGGGACAGGAAGACATGCACCTTTATTTCGTCAAGTGCTTAAATAGAGCAAACGAGATGATTCTCGACATGGGTCAGCGATTTGATGAAAACAGCGGAATGGCCACAACCATTGTGGTAGCATATATAGACGGTCCTTTAATGTATGTGTTTAATCTGGGAGATAGCAGAGCTTACCTTTATAGGCGAAATGAGCTTGTCCAGATAACCGAGGATCATACTTATGTAAATCATTTAGTTCAGAGGGGCGAGATAACTGCAGAAGAGGCACTTACTCATCCTGACAGGAATCAGATAACCAAAGCTCTTGGAGCTGATGAACATATTTATCCGGATATGTTTCTGGTTACATTAGAGGCGGATGATGTTATCATAATGTGCACAGATGGTCTATATGTAGAAGTGCCGGAAGAGGAAATCAAGGGGATTATTGAAAAATTTGAGCCCATGTCAGAGACATGTTCCAAATTGATAGATTTAGCAAATCTTAACGGGGGTAGTGATAATATTACGGTTATTTCCCTGAAAATTGATAAGGAGGATATCAATGAGTAATAGCAAATTATTAGCCGGACGATATGAATTGATCGAAAAAATCGGTGACGGGGGAATGGCCGTTGTCTATAAGGCTAAGGATAGATTACTGAATAGATATGTTGCAGTTAAAATTCTGCGTCCTGAGTATACAAGAGATGCCCAGTTCATTGAGAGCTTCAAGAAGGAATCTCAGGCAGCGGCAGGTCTTCAGCATCCAAATATAGTTAATGTGTACGATGTTGGCAAAGAGGGGAATATTTATTTTATTGTAATGGAGCTCATAGACGGCAGACCTCTCTCAGATATAATAGAGGAACATGGTCCGTTGGATTACAAACATGTAATTCAGGTGGGAAAACAGGTAGCAGCTGCATTAAGCCTTGCCCATAAGAATCATATTATTCACAGGGATGTGAAACCTCACAATATAATGATTACCAAGGATGGTGTAGCTAAGCTTGCGGACTTTGGTATTGCAAAGGCCATTTCTTCCGCAACTATCGTGAATAAGGAAGATGGCGGTCAAGTGATGGGCTCTGTCCACTATTTCTCACCTGAACAGGCGAGGGGGAAGTATGTAGATGAGAAATCGGATGTCTATTCACTTGGTATCGTTCTCTATGAGATGCTCACAGGCAAGGTGCCTTTTGATGGAGATAATCCTGTAGAAATCGCTCTGATGCACATAAATGAGGATATCAAACCGCCTTCAACGGTTGTGGATAATGTACCGCCGGCTCTTGAAAAAATAATTTTGAAAGCTACTGATAAGTACCAGAATAACAGATATGAGAATGCCGAGGCAATGTATGAGGACCTTAACAACGTGGATTTTCTCTCTAAGAAGGTTGGCGACGAAATTCTGCTGGGTGCTGCCGGAAGGAAAAATAAACCGGTAAAGATCGATGACGCAAACGAAGAAAAATTAAATGCAATAATTGATGATAAGGGCGGTAAAAAGAGTGGGAAAAAGAAGGGGAATTCCTCCGGGAATAGCCCATCAGGTTTCAAGAAAGCTCTTCCCTGGATTTTAGCTTTGATTGTTCTTCTGATTTTGGGAGCAGTAGGTGGATATCTTTTGACTTCTAAGATGTCTGATCCGGATAAGGGGAATATTGAAGTTCCGGACTTAAAAGGTATGACCTACGAAGAGGCCTCGGATGAACTTAGTAAAATTAAGTTGAACATTGAAAAAGGTGACGATGTTTATAGCGCAGATATAGAAAAAGGGAAAATTGTTTCACAGACACCTATTTCTAAGACAAAAGTAAAAGAGGGTACAAAGGTTAAAGTAAATATAAGCAAAGGAAAGAAAGCAGGATTGGTTCCTGACCTTATTGGCAAGAAATATAATGAATCAGATATATCGTCTGCAATCGGACAGTATGGGTTTGTTCTGGGTAATGTAACATATGAGGAAAGCGATAAATACGATGAGGGGATTATAATAAATCAGACTCCTTCTGCCGGTTCATCTGCAAAGAGCGGATCCTCTGTGGACATTGTTGTCAGCAAGGGTAAAAATGAAAAGGCAAAGGTACCTACTCTGACAGGTCTGACAGCTGATGATGCTGTTCAAGCACTAAATCAGGCAGGGTTTGAAGTAGGAGATATTTCTTATGAAGAGAGCAGTATATATGGGAAAGATTATGTAATGTGGCAACAATACAGTGCGGGAACTGAGCTTAAGAAGGGCACATCTGTGTCTCTGAAGATAAGTAAGGGTGTTCCTCAGGTACCGGATCAAAATAATCCCAACAGCGATAATAAGCCTGACAATGGTCATCCAACAACTGATCAGCAGTAATCAGGTAATATTATGAGGGAAATTATATGAACCGAGTTAAGGGTCGTATCATAAAAGGAATCGGTGGTTTCTACTATGTGGAAACACCTGGAGGTGTAGTCACAACCAGGGGTCGAGGAAATTTAAAAAAATCCGGAGATATTCTTCTCGTTGGGGATTATGTAGAGGTTTCTATTTTAAATGAAGAGGAAACAGAGGGCGTCGTGGAGAAAGCGCTCCCAAGAGAAAATTCCTTTGTAAGGCCGCCGATCGCCAATGTGGATTTGATGACAATTGTGGTCAGTGGTGAGAAGCCCAAAGTTAATGTGCGCCTTTTGGATCGGTTCCTCTGTGTTAGTGAAAGCAAGCTCATACCATCTCTCATATGTGTTAACAAAACAGAGTCATCTCGGGGTATGAAAACTTTCGATATGCTGTACGGAATCTATGGGAAGATTTATCCCATGTGTTCTGTAAGCGGAAAAACCGGAAAGGGATTGGATGATCTGAGAAGAGAAATTTCAGGATCTACGGTTGCGTTTGCCGGACCGTCCGGAGTGGGAAAATCCACAATTTTGAATGCCATTTTGGGTCAAAACCATATGGAAGTTGGGGAAATAAGCAAGAAAACCAGTAGAGGAAGACATACCACAAGACATGTAGAGCTCATTGAAATCAAAGAATCAAAAGCTGAGAATGAAAATATATCAAAAACATGGATATTTGATACTCCGGGATTTACTTCCCTTGATTTGCCTGATATGTCGGAAGCAAACCTGAGATATCTTTTCCCTGAACTGGTGAAATGGGGAAAAGAATGTAGATTTATGGATTGTCAGCATATAGGAGAGCCCGAATGCAGTGTACTTAAGGCTGTAGAAATGGGTAGTATTTCTCAAAGTAGATATAACTCATACAAAATGTTTTATGAGGAGTTGAGCGAGAGAAAAAAGTTTTGACCAATGTGATGATTGACAATAAAAAGGAGGTAAATCTTGAGATATTTAGCACCATCGATTCTGGCAGCTGATTTTTCAAAACTTGGCGATGAAGCAGTATGTATCACTAATGCCGGAGCAGATTTTTTGCATATTGATGTAATGGACGGACATTTTGTTCCTAACATAAGTTTTGGAGCTGTCGTTATGAAAAGTTTGAATTCCATAGCAACTTCACCATATGATGTTCATCTAATGATTGAAAATCCTGACAGGTATATCGATGATTTCATTACAGAAAAGACAGAATTCATTGTGGTACACCAGGAAGCTTGCATACATCTTCACAGAACCGTTTCGCATATTAAATCTCTTGGGATTAAAGCCGGTGTTTCTATTAATCCTGCAACACCTGTGGAATCTATAACAGAAATATTACCATTTGTGGATCTTGTTCTGATAATGTCAGTCAATCCCGGTTTCGGAGGACAGAAATTCATTTCTCATACATTGAATAAAGTTCGGAAATTGAGAGTGTTAAGGGAGAATATGGAGCTGGATTTTTTGATAGAGATGGACGGTGGGATTACTGAATTTAATTTAGAAGATGTGCTTAACGCAGGTGTGGATATGGTGGTAGCCGGTTCAGCTATTTTTAAGGATAGTTCAGATGCCACTTTAAATCAAGTGAAGAAGTTTAAAGAAATAATGAATAATGAATAGAATAAATCTGTTTACATATCCTTATATATAACAGAGCAACCCCGCTAAAGAGTTGCTCTGCTTTATTTTGCTACTTTAATGTGGATAATCTTCTGCACGCTTCCTCAACAGTAT
This sequence comes from Clostridiales bacterium, assembly GCA_022766365.1. Taxonomy (GTDB): domain Bacteria; phylum Bacillota; class Clostridia; order Peptostreptococcales; family Anaerovoracaceae; genus S5-A14a. The sequence goes on from JALENW010000033.1 coordinate 71,946, forward strand.
CAGCGGGGAAAGCATAACACATTCTGAACCAACCCGGACGATCTGTTCCGAATTGCTTGCCGGGAGAGATGTTAATCATTAAATCGTTATATATCTTTTCCCATAATATATGTTCAGTATCAAATTCCTGCTTCTTCATATACTTTGAAAAATCTGCCATTACGAATATTCCTGCTTGTGCTTTCATGATTGGAATATCAATTTTGCCAAGACCATCTTTGAGAATATCATATGCTGTCTTTAATCTTTCCCTGGAAAGATTTAGTACATCGGGCAATTCTTTAAGTTGTAACAGAGCAGTTAATAATGACTGGGTATGACCTGAAACACATGAATAATACATTAATGAGCCAAACCCCTTTATGATATCAGGATTAAATGAGATACATAATCCTGTTCTGAATCCGGATAAAACGAAATCCTTCGCAAAGCTGCTTGTTACATGAACTCGATGTCTATATGAATCAGGTACTAATTTCAATGTACTAATGAATTCAGCATTCTTGTCCCATACCGTCTGTGCATATATTTCATCGGATATAATATCGATATCATGCTCCATCGCAAATGCAATGATGCCTTCAATTTCTTCTTGTTTATAAACAGTTCCTACAGGATTGTTAGGTGATGAAAAGAGAATTGCCCTAACTCTGATATTCTCCTTTTTACATTTATTCCAAGCCTGTTCAAATGCGTCGATTTCAAGTGTTTGACCGCAATTTACCGGGATACAAATTACACCGGCTCTATCATGCACATCATCTACAAAGCTGGAATAGAATGGCGCGGGAATCAAAAACGCATCACCCTCCTCTGCCAGGAGTGTAGCTAATGTGTTTAACATTACGGTACAACCTGCTCCGGTAGCTACATTGTCTTTTGTAAGCTTAATTGATGAATCATCGTCAAAAATGATTTTCTGCCAATAATTGGCAATAGCTTCTCTGAATTCGTCACTTCCTTCAAATTTATTGTAATGTATTGTATAACCGGACAACTCCATATTTTCAGCTGCTTTTCTTAATAAATCGCAAATTTCATCATTTACTAAATGACTTTCTGCAGTACCCATATTGACTAGTCCGTTTGGATTAGAGATAGGATCATACATATTGTAGAAATTATCAAAATGTGCTTTTACCAATGGGGGAAGTGTTCTTACCCATTCCCTACCTCTATCAGATAGATATTCCAGCATCTTTTCCTCCTCACTTCTAAATGGTATATCTTTGAAAACTAAAGAAAATTAATTGTGTTCAAGACCGGCTTCTGTTTGTATTCCCGGACGTACACCTAATCCCATTGTTGCATCAATATTTGCACCATGCATAACAGTCGAATTTTCTTTCAGCAAATCACAAATTAAAGTTGCTATTTCTTGCGGTTTAATTAATCTACCCTTAGCTTGTGCTTTATCAAAACTTTCTCTCTCTTCCTCTGTCATATTTTTTAGAGTACTTTCATAAAACATTGGCGTTTCGATGGCTCCCGGGCTGATGCAAAATACATCAATTAATGTATGCGTATTTTCCGCAGCAATTTGTTTTGCAAGATAAGCCACTGCTGATTTACTCATTCCATCGCTCAGGGTAAATTTTGGAAAACATGCTATACCACCTCCAACAGATGACATAAACACTAATTTACTTTTTTCTTTGCGTTTAAGAAGGTTATCTACGATTTTCTTATATATCCAGAGAGGCCCTAATGCATTAACGGTAAGCATTGCTTTATCAATATCAGCGTTTAAAGGGGTACCTGTTTCAGCATATTTCTTAACTGTTCCTGAACCTAATGCAGCATTAAATATAACACCGTACCAGTCATTTTCAATCAGGAAATCGGCATTTATTATATCTTCAAGCTTCCCTTGATCAAGTTTATAAGCAAAAAGTTTCCCAGGATATTCTTCCATTAATTCCTCGGCTTTAGCTGCCGATTTTCTATATGTTAAATGCACTTCATATCCTTTTTCCAAAAGTAATTTAACAGTTTCCAATCCAACACCTTGAGTTCCACCCGTAACCAAAACTTTTTTCATTTTGTCCTCCTTAAATTTAAAAACATTTACCTCTAATGATTAAATAGTTTAATCTTTTCGGTACCACTTCAATAAATGACAAATTAAAATAATTATTTTATATTCATGCCCGGAAACAAAACATCATTTTCATTGAAATCTTCCGGACGATGATGTCTGATATATTTTGTGTATACCATACCCATAAAAATAATAATTCCTACGTATCCGCAAATTGGATAAAGAATACTGATCATTTTAGAAAATGAAAGTTGTCCACCCCAGATGCTTACTATGGCAGTTATTGTTGCTGCAATTTTATATTTAATGCCTTTGGAGTTAGAAGAAATACGATTACAAACTATATATAACATCGGAACAGCAGTGGTATAAATGCCTAAAAGTAATAAAACAGAAAATATTTGACCGAATATAGGATTAATACTTGCTGCGACATATAATGATGGTATTTCCAGGTTATACACGCTATCAATGTTGGCTAACAGGCCAAAGTTTAAAATCATAACAGCTAGTATAAATGCACCGCCGCCAAAAATTCCGCCTGTAAATGAATCTAACCTATTTTTTGAGGTGGTTTTTCCAATATCTGTTAAATAGGGGACAATACACGATACAGTATATGCTCCATACATGAATCCTGATAGAGCCCAGTTTGAAAAGTTGGATTTTACAGAAAGATTTGAAAGAGTCTTATCTGAAGATGCAATACCTTCCGGATTATTTACTATAGAAACAATACCGATTATTATTGCAATAACGAGAAGTACAGGTGCTATATATCCTACAATTTTGAGTAATTTCTCAAGACCAAGCAGTACGGTTCCCAGCGTTGCTATAATCATAATTGCCCGTCCAATATTTCCATCAATATGGTAATATTCTTCAAATGTAGATCCTGTTCCGGATATCATTAATGAATATGTCATAAACATAATTATTGGTGTAAAAATTTGTAACATGAATCCGAGATATTTACCCAAGTAGAAATTATACATATTGTTAGAGTTTTCTAATATCATTTTTCTACCATCTTCTACGATTGTGGAAACAAACCAGATGTATAAAAACATTGAAATCAAACCGGCGCCTAAACTTCCCCAAACGCCAAAACTGGTAAAATATTGCATACATTCTTGACCTGATGCAAAGCTTGAACCGATAACAAACCCCATGAATGCACCACCAATCCCAATAGTTCTGCTAATACTTAACTTATGTTTCATTTTCCACCTCCATTTTATTAGACAGGAGTTTTTTCTTTTAAATAAATTTTAATACAGTATTATTAATTTAATCAATTGATTTATATTGAAAAATTGACATTCAAAAAACCGCTTAATGAATTAAATTGATTCATTTAATTCATTAGGCGGTTTCCTAATAATAGAGCTTACAGATATCTTTCCAGCATATCTCCGCTGGCCTCCAACGTAACAGGACCATTTTTGAGATGGTTGAAATACATACCTAAAAGTGCATTTATCTTAGAATCTCCGGACATATGCACATGGCTGTTGCCTTGATCATCAGTATTTTCTATATATGTATATCGAGAATCTATAAAGATACTGGGCAACTTGTTATAAACTGAATTGAAACCCAATGTATCTCTTATAATATAAAGGTGAAAATTTTTATTGGTTTTTATGAGCTGTATAAGGTATTTGATATGTGATTCAAGGAGTTCATGTGGTATAGTATTATCCACATTTCCAATCTTGACCAACCCGGTTTTTGTATATTCTTTAAGCTTAGAAGACATTAGTATAAGGTCGACATCTGATTTAGACGTACTTTTTCGAAAAACTTCACCTAAACGTTTAAGATATTCAGCATATTCATCACTTTTAGATGAGCTTATAAGAAAATGCATGACATCTTCCGGGAATAGGAGTGGGGGAGCAGTATTAAAAAGTAATTTCTGATGTTGGTCTGAATATGAATCAAGTTGTACATTCGTGAGCTTCATTCGTGTTGGATCGACAGGTAGAAATATCTTCTCACTATTTCTATTTATATTCAGTGCAACATCTCTCATTTTTTTAACAAGTGTAGAATCTCTTGAAAATATTGCATAAATCTCATTTTCACCTGCCCAAAGTATTTGCATATAAAGAATTTCATTAATAATCAATATTTTAGGACTTTCGCTTAATGTTTTAGATATATTAATTTTGCAATTGTCAATGCATCCTGTGGAACTCAGTAAAAAATCACAATATAAACTGTAATTCAAGTGAAGGTCATTATAATTGATTGCTACATCCATTTGAACACTTTTAAAGTGTGAATCAAACAGTGATAACAGGATGGAGCGATATTGTTCACCCCAAATACTGATTAAATCAAATGTTGAAATGACAGCAAGTCGCTCTATGCCTATTTTATTAATTTCGGTAATCTGATTTGTAATTAATTCTAAAATTTTATCATAACCGGTTAACAGCTGAAGATTATAGCCCTTATCATTACTGAATTTTGTCTTATATATATAATCACTTGAATATGCTTCTTTAAGGTTGGAATATACGAGGTCAAAATCAGCGTTGAATTTTCTCATCAGAAAATCGGCAATTTTTTTATTGATATCGGTAGAATTTTTGCTGGAAGGTAAATTGTTCCCGTTAATCCATTTATTAATATAAGTAACATCATAACCGAGGTGACCGGCCAGCAACTGCTCTTTTATACCATATTCTAATAAATATTTTTTTAAAGTTTTACCATATCTGTTGTTCATGACGATTACCATGTTTCAAAGGTTACAACGAAGCTACGCAGCCATTAAATATAGTGCCAAATTCATAAAATATACTTATTTCACAATTATATTATTTGTCTGTTAAGAAGGATATAACCTCATCAATCACCGCTGCCTTCAGGGTTCGACGGTTGCTCAGGTTTATCATGGTCATCAACTTCCGGTTTTTCTTCATTTTGCTCAGGAGCAGCCGTTCCAGGTGCCAATGGGTACTTCTTTGTATCTTTATTATGGATAGGGCAGTATGTCTTTGGAATCTTGTCCTCAGTACCTTTTTCAAAAGTAGTTCTAACAATATGGGTACACCAAGGTGTGGCAAGCATTCCTGAGTCTTTGCAAATGTTAACAACTATAGATTCCTTCTTATCAAATTCGCTTTTGATCTTATCTTTAGATGACAGTCCTGTTTCAGTACCCTTAACAAAATAGTTATCACCAATGCTTATAACGTCTGACGGTTGAGAAGGGAAACTGCCATTGTAGGCTTTCTGAATCTGTCTCATAATCTGTCCCCACAAGACGGAGGCAGCGCGGCTACTTTGTGACAGGGATACTGCCACATCGTTTCCAATCCATAGGGCCGCGGCATATGAAGGAGTAATACCGGCACACCATATATCCATGTCATCATTTGTCGTACCTGTTTTAGCCCCCACAGGAACTCCGGGAAGAGCAGCAGGCCCGCCAAAACCACTGGTTACAGAGTACTGGAGAATTTTGTTCATAATAAAGGCTACATCTTCTCCAAGAACTCTGCTCCCTGCATCGCTCTTGTTCTCCAAAATAACTTTTCCTTTGCGATCCTTTACCTGGGAATACGCATGTGTTTTGTGAACAAGACCACCGTTTGCAAAAGCTGAATAAGCATTTGTCAGTTCTAGAGGAGAAATCCCCTTAGCCATTCCGCCAAGAGCTATTGCAGATGGGTTATTATCATTTATTTCGCCATCTTTAACTATCGTGGTTATTCCGAACTTTTCCAGCATTTGCATACAGTAATCTCCGCCAACCTGGAAATAAGTTTTGACAGATGTTGTGTTTCTGGAGAGAGCCAGTGCCGTCTTTAAATCGATAGGCCCCATATAACTTTTATCAAAGTTTTTAGGCCAATCTTTTCCGTCGATTCTGGTAGGTTCATCAATAATTACCGAACCGGAAGTCAAATAATCCCCCCAGTATTTTGAGCCTTGCTTGTCAATTGAAAGGTCTCTGAAATTGTGTTTCCGGCCTGATTTTGCTTCGTCGGCACTCTGCTGCAGTGCGGGTGCATAAACCCCAATAGGTTTAATTGCAGAGCCGGGTTGCCTAGGAGATGAAGCTCTGTTGAAAAGGTCTCTTCCTTCAGTGTTTCTACCACCTACCATGGCTTTGACAGCACCCGTGTTAACATCTACTATTGTCATGGCTGCTTGTGGCTGGACCACCTGTTGATTTAAGGTATAGGCATTTGCACTGATGGAAATCGTGCCATCATCATTTTTATTAAACCAGTTTTTGCTTTCACGAACAAATTTAGCTGAAATTGTTGTGTTTCCATCTTTATCTTTTTTCTTTTCCCCTTGAGGAATATTGACAAAACCCCCGGAGATCACATAGAGTTCTCCGCCGGAATTTATAAACATACTTTTAAACTCAACACTTATGTCAGCTTTCCCATTGACACTGGTGTCATAGAAGTTAAGCTTCTTGCCGGCAGCGAGGGTGATAGAACCGTCATCATTTTCCCAAGCTTCGTCAGAATTCAGTATATAATTACCTGCTTTATCAAAGTAATTTGAATAGTTATAAAGCGCCACATTACCATTCTTATCTATGAAATTTCCTTCTGCGTTACGGCTCATATCGATAGGAGAAGGGAAATTATTGTTGTTGGAGAACTCAGTTTCAATTACGCTCTGAGCCTGACTATCCAATGTCGAATAGATCTTGAGACCGCCATCGTAAATTTTTTCCCTTGCCTGAGATTTGGATAAATTGTATTTTTTTGCAAAATCATTTACCACTTCTTCAATAACATAATCGTTAAAATAAGCAGATTTCGAGGATGTAAGAGAAAAATTAGGGTTGATTACATCCTTTAGAGGAACTTTGACTGCTTCTTCATATTCTTTCTGTGAAATTTTATTCTGTTCTCTCATGAGTTTAAGACATAGGTGGACACGGTCTAAACCTGCATCATTTAATATATAGGCACCACTTGTTGTCTTGTGTAAAATATGGTCATCATCATAAGTCTGGGCATCGCTTAGGTTTACAAATCGAACATAGGCATACTCCGTAGGAGCTTTTGGTAAAGCTGCCAAAGCTGCGGATTCAACAAGATTAAGCTCAGACACTCCCTTAGAGAAGTATGCTTGTGAAGCGGCTTCAACACCGTTTGAGTTATTACCGAGATATATGGTATTCAGATATGCCTCAAGAATTTGCTTCTTTGACATGTTTTTCTCTATGATTACAGTGTAATATGCTTCGATAATCTTTCTTTTGATACTTCTTTCGGACTTTGATTCCTTAAGGAAAATGTTCCTGGCCAGCTGCTGTGTAATAGTGGAGGTCCCACTGACTCTGCCTGAGGACAGTGAGTCTTTGATGGCTCCCAAAATTCTGACATAATTAAATCCGTGATGTTTCCAGAAAGTTTTGTCTTCAATTGATATGAATGCGTCTTTCAGATTCTTAGGAAGATCCTTGTAATTGATATTGGTTCTGTTCTCTGTAGCATAAATCGAATCTATTTTGTTGCCCTGATCATCATATATTACAGAGCTTTCCGATAAGATACTGTATAAGTTATCAGTATTGATCTTTTCAGCACCGTGTACCACATATGCGATATATGCAAATGCGATTATGACGGTAATAAGGATGAAAGCTAATACAATTAATAGAATCTTTTTCCACAGCTTCATTTTTTTTGAATCCGGCTTTTTCTTATCCTCAGCAACGTAATCATTGTCATGTGATTTTCCGGATTTTGCAGACTCTCTCTTTCGAGCCTGACTATTATCATTTTTAACTTCTGAGCTTTTCAAAATTTTTCCCTCAGTTTTAACGTCGATTTTACTCATAATTGTTTCCTTTTTCTAAAAGCAATTTACAGGTCATTATAACATAAAAACCAGGTATGGACAAGAATATGGGAATGAGATAAAATACACTAAAGAGTTAAGTGCAATACTGATATTTTCATGAGAAGACCACTGTTTTTCGTATCACTTATGCAGGCTGCTATAGGTATACTTTTTCTGGAGTTCGGTATACAGAGGGCAATTGCACTTTTAATTTTCATATCTTCAATTCCGATAACCATCTTTTCTGTTTCAAAGAGACACATATCGAAAGCAACCCCTGAGATTTATTCAGAAATATTCAAAATATTTATAGTTTTTATCATGGCTGTCGGCTTGCTTTGCAACGGCTATTTTGTGATGGAAAAGAACATAAAAGCTGTGGAAAAATTCATGGAGAGATACAATGGTGAGGAAGTAGAACTGGAGTGCATTGTAATATACGCAGATAAGACAGATAACGGAAAAATGAAGGTTGTTGCCTATCCATTCATCGGAAACAGTTATAACGGGAAAATATTGCTGAACTGTTACTCGCTGAAAAATGAGAAAAGTGAAATGGGGAATATAGTGCCGGGTGATCACATAATCGTCAGAGGAAAATTTCAAGTTCCAAGATCAGCTTCAAATCCCAGATGCTTTGATTATCGCAATTACCTGATGGGAGAAAAGATTTTTCTTACAGGCACCTGTGTTAACCTTGAACGTACGTTTAAAGAATGCGGCTTGGTCTGGAAGATGAGAAGATTTACAGAGGATATACGAAGGAACTTTTTTAAAGGCGCCTTTTCTTCAGATCCTGAGGTCGGTGGAGTGATAAGAGGAATAGTTCTCGGTGATAAGGCAGCTTTAAACGAAGACATATATGATCGGTTCAGACTTTACGGTACGGCACATATTCTGGCTGTTTCCGGGCTTCACATAGGGATTCTTGTAACGGTGTACAGGAGAATATACCGCAGTTATCCGAACCGAATTTTAATCTGCATTCTTCTGGTCGCTCTGTTTTTTTATGGGCAGATTACAAGATGGAGCCCATCTGTCTTTAGAGCCGTCTCAATGTCGTTGATATACGTGGGATCACAGTTTTTGAAAAGAGATTTTGATTTGCTCACCGCTCTGGGGATAAGTGGGATAATATCAGTCGGTTTGAATCCGGGAATATTGCTTTCACTCAGTTTTAAGATGTCATACCTGGCAATTCTGGGAATTGGCATCGTAGGGAGGAGAATAGCCGCCCGGATTGAGATATATTTTCAGAGGAGACTGGCATATATTTGCGGTGAGGAGCCAATCAGGAAGTTGTCAAGTTGGGCCGGTATGTATTTTGGAGTTCAAATAGTTATGACCCCGTTTATATTGCATGAATTTAACTATTTGACCCCATTTGGAATATTCCTGAACCTGCCCATCGGAATTCTTGCAGGTATTATTGTATCCGTGGGAATTTTGTTAATGGGCTTGACAGCCTTTGAAATCCAAAATTTCATTCCACAATTTGTAAAACTTATCGAAACAGAACTTTATTATTTGGGAAAAATATTGATTAATATTCATGAGTTTAACATTGATAAGCTTTTGAGTAGGAATATAAATATGTGGCTCCAAATGATTTCACCAGGTTTGACATTTATAGTAATGGCCATTTTACTAATTCTGCTGGTTTTTTCCGAGAGTTTTTATATCATGTTATCCAGAAAAAGATTACTGAATATCTGTGCAAGCTTGTGTGTCATCGTTATACTCGGTGGAATAAGCTATTTTGCTGATAAGTCGGATTTTGACCATGCGTCAATAGTAATGGTGGATGTTGGACAGGGAGATTGTATGCATATCAGAAGTCGTAATGGAGATAACATGGTTTTTGATGGAGGAGGTTCTAAGGATAAAAACATTGGGAAACTAATACTTCTTCCGTATTTTCTTAGAAACAGAGTTGCAAGACTGGACATGGCGTGTGTAACTCACAGAGATACAGACCATGCCAAGGGGCTTTATGATTTACGGAAACTTTACAAAATATCTCGTTTCGTAGATGGTGCTTATGCGGGTAATTTGGCAACCGGTAATGGGACATCGGTAGATGTAGTGTGGCCGTTTGATGATTCGAAAGGGGTGGCAGGAGATAATAATGAGTTATCTTCGGTGTATCGTATAGATGTGGACGGGATTTCGGTTCTGGTAACCGGAGATATTGGAGAGGACACAGAAAGGGAGATAGTCAATAAATATAAAAACAGCGATATTTTAAAGGCGGATGTCCTGAAAGTTGCGCATCATGGGAGCAGGTATAGCACTACTGATGATTTCCTCAAGGCTGTAGATCCAAAAGTTGCAGTTATAGGTGTAGGTAAAAATAATTACGGACATCCGGCCGGGTCTGTCATTGATAAACTGGAAAAAAATGATATAATGACATATAGAACAGATTTAGATGGTGCAATTGGAATTTGGAAAGAAAACGGCAGTCTGAAAGTATGTACAATGCTAAGAAAGTAAGTGTTTATAACAAGTTTATTAATGATGAAAAGAGTGGTTATAACAACCTGCTTATATTTGGGGGCAAGGAGCCATATCTGTCAAGATGGGCTACAAACAGAATCATTTCTCGAAATGTGAATCCTCTAACCAAGATGATGGATTTAACAGAAATGGACGAGATGACTTTTTCTTTTAAGGAACTTGAGCAGTCCATGGAAAGTAGAGCTCTCACAGGTGGGAGAAGAGTTACAGTCGTCAGACTTGAAGATGCGTCTTTCCTTAAACCTGAGGAGGACAGAATTGTAAAGCTTTTGCAATCATGTGACGATAGAATCGATGATAACATTCTTGTATTCCACGTGGTTTCGGAGGTTTTCCCTTCTATACCGGCTAAAATTAAGAAATTATTTACCACTTATGAGTTTGGTAAACTCAATAGAGGAGAACTCTATAAATTTATTCATAATCAGCTTAAATACAGAAGAGCGAACTTCGATGATTCATCAATATATCATCTTATAGATGTTTCCGGATATCTGATGAAGGATAGCGACTATGATCTATTTAAGCTTACAGGCGATATAGATAAGATAGTTTCTCTGACGAATGAGGATAACAGTATTTCACTTCGTGAAGCCATAGAGGAAGTTGTACTGGGCTACAGGGAGGCTTATGTTTTTTCTTTGGTAGATGTTGTATTTGCCAAGGATAAGGGGCGGGCAATCGTGATTCTCAACAATATATTTTCTTCAGATAAGGAAGAGGGATCAAGAATCACCGGACTGCTGATATCCAGCGTTGAGTTGGCACTTTCCATTTACCAGCTGAAGAGGGAGGGTGTCAGCGCTTCTGAAGCATCTAAGATTTTGGGCATCAACAAATTCAGAAGCGAGATGCTTTTAAAAAATACAGTACGGATGAAGGAGAAAGACATTAAAGAATTGTTGCTGAATACATATACGATCGATCAGAATTTAAAAAAGGGAACTTTTGACGAGAGAACATCCCTTGAATACTTTGTTGCAAATTTATGACAGAATGAAGATTTAGCGTGACGAAAGGTTAGGTAAAGCTACGAAATGAAGAAAAGAAGAATCGCAGAACTCGGACTTATTCTTGTGACTCTTGGATGGGGGGTTTCCTACTATTTGATGGATATATCACTAACAGAAATGGGACCCTTTACACTTAACGGCTACCGATTTTTGATAGCGTTTTTTGTTGCAGGAATTTTTTCTTTCAGTTATATCAAAGACGTAAATAGAGAAACTCTTAAGTACAGCTTTTATCTTGGAACGCTGCTGCTCTTTGTTTACAGCGGAGCAACATTCGGTGTGAAGTATACAACCCTGTCAAACGCCGGCTTTTTGTGTGCTTTAGCTGTTGTAATCACCCCTTTTGTGGAGACTGTATTCATGAGGAAACCTCTGCCTGCTAAAGTGCAAATTTCAGCAACAGCTTGTCTTATCGGAATAATGCTCATGACACTTAAGGATAATTTTGCGATAAACATGGAGAATCTTCCGGGAGATCTTTTATGTATTATGTGTGCAGTTTCATACTCTTTTCATATATTAGTGACTCAGAAGGCAGTGCAGCAGGATGATGTAAATCCATATCAGTTAGGGGTTTTTCAGCTATTATTCTGTGGAGTATATTGTATGGCTATGGGCTTTATAGCAGAAACTCCGGCTATACCAAGCAATATGAAGGTCGGTGGATCTGTTTTGTTCCTTGCTGTTTTCTGCACCGGTGTTGCGTTTATTGTTCAGGCAGTAGCGCAGAAGTACACAGAGGCTAGCCGGGTGGGAATAATATTTTCATTGGAGCCTGTGTTTGCAGGAATTGTAGCGTATATTTTTGCCGGCGAGAGGCTAAGTATCAAGGGATATGTAGGAGTTATGATCATGCTTTCGGCTATTTTGTTTCTGGAGAGTAATTTTAGCTTTCTGAAACTTAGGAAAACTGATAATAATACAGGTGAATAGCGTGAGAAAATGAAAAGTATATATATGAATTACAATTGCAGAGGCGAAATCTCATTCAAGAAGAAAGGTGTGACTTGGCCGCAAGACTGAGTGATTCAGCAGGTCCATGTTAAACGCCTTAGCTAAGTTATTTGAGAAGTTTATATTTATTACAGGATAAACACCAATAATTTTAGAATCAAAATGAATAATCCAATAATAAAATGCATTATTCCATTGATTTATCTTCGGACAAACTCTATAATTACTTTATAGATAAAATATTGTCAAACTTAATTTTCTGATAGGAGGACGGTGTAATGAGCAAAAATTGTTGCTGTGGAAACAGCAAGAAGGACCAGTTCCCTGAACTGGCACCAACCATGGAAAAATATGCTAATACTCCCGGTAGTCTGATTACCATTTTGCAGAAGGCCCAAGAGATATACGGCTATCTGTCTATTGATGTTATCAATTACATTTCTGACTGCACGGGTATTAAACCTGCTAAGATTTATGGGGTAGCTACTTTCTACGCTCAGTTCAGATTGCAGCCGATAGGTAAAAATTTGATAATGCTATGTCAAGGTACAGCATGCCATGTAAACGGTTCGGAGATGATAGAAGAATCAGTCTGTGAACACCTTGAAATTCACGACGGAGAGACTACTCCCGACGGAATCTTCACACTGAATAACGTTGCATGTCTGGGTTGTTGTTCCCTTGCACCTGTAATGATGGTAAGGAGCAGTGAAGGAGACGAAACCTATGGTAATTTGACTAAGGATAAAGTTAAGAAGATCTTAGATGAGATTAGAGCTAGAGGTTAGGAGGATACCATATGAAAGTTGTTATAGGGCAAGGAAGCTGTGGTATTGCCACCGGAGCTAAGAAAACTGAAGCTGAATTCAGAAAGCAACTTGCTAATCATGATGTTGATGCTCAACTGGATTTCACAGGCTGTGTAGGTACGTGTTATCTTGAACCTATAGTAGATGTGTATGAAGACAACGGCAAGGATTTCACGCGCTACATAATGGTTCAGCCGGAAAAGGTTGAAAAGATTGTTGAAGAACATCTGAAAGGCGGCAAACCTGTAAAGGAATATGCAATATCCGATGAGGATAAGCAGTTCATAAGCAAACAGAAGAGAGTCGTTCTGAGAAACTGCGGGCTCATAAATCCGGAGAACATCGATGAATATTTGGCTGTGGGTGGCTATGAAGCAACCAAGAAGGTTGTAACCACAATGAGTCAGGAAGAAGTTATAGAAGAAATCAAAGCGTCAGGACTTAGAGGTCGTGGAGGGGCAGGATTTCCTACATGGTTTAAATGGAATGCTGCCAAGAGTAATCCGGGGACTGAAAAGTATATCGTATGTAATGCTGATGAAGGTGACCCGGGTGCGTTCATGGATAGATCTGTCTTAGAGGGTGATCCTCATGCAGTTATCGAAGGTATGATCATCGGAGGATATGCTATGGGAGCCTCCGAAGGAATCATTTATTGTCGTGCAGAGTATCCGCTTGCGATCAAGAGGCTTGAGCTTGCCATGGAGCAGGCTCGTGAGAGAGGATATCTGGGAGATGATATTTTTGGGTCAGGCTTTCACTTTGATATGAGGATTAAAGCGGGAGCCGGAGCTTTTGTATGTGGTGAGGAGACGGCTCTCATTGCTTCTCTTGAGGGGGAGAGGGGAATGCCAAGGCTCAAGCCGCCATTTCCTGCACAGAAAGGTTATTGGCAAAAACCTACCAATATAAACAATGTAGAAACCTTTGCTAACGTTCCATGGATTATTGTAAATGGAGGTAAGGCCTTCGGATCAATGGGAACGGAAAAATCCAACGGGACTAAGGTATTTGCCCTAGCCGGTAAGATAAAGAAGGGCGGATTGGTGGAAGTCCCAATGGGACTACCGCTCAAAGACGTAATCTTCGGTATCGGTGGAGGAATTAAGAAAGATAAGAAATTTAAGGCAGTGCAGATGGGTGGTCCATCGGGAGGTTGCATACCGGATAAACTTATTGACACGCCTGTAACATATGAGGACATCAATAAGACAGGAGCAATAGTTGGTTCCGGAGGTATGATTGTCATGGACGAGGATACCTGCATGGTTGATATGGCAAGATACTTCCTCGACTTCACCAGAAAGGAATCATGTGGTAAGTGTAACTACTGTCGCGTAGGAACCAAGAGAATGCTTGAAATCCTTGAGAGAATTACGCAAGGAAAGGGTAGGGATGGAGATATCGAACTTCTTGAAGAGTTGGCCGTAAAGATTAAAGACGGATCAATGTGCGGTCTTGGACAGACGGCTCCAAATCCTGTACTTACAACTCTCAAATACTTCAGGAACGAGTATGAAGATCATATTTACAATCATAAGTGCACAGCCGGTTCATGCAAGGCTTTGATTCACTTTATAATCAGAGATAACTGTACCGGATGTACGGCATGTGCAAGGAAATGTCCTGTTGGAGCAATTTCAGGAGAACTCAAGGGTCAGCACGTAATCGATCAGGAAAAATGTATAAAGTGTGGTAAGTGTGAAGAAACCTGCAGGTTTGATGCGATTTACAGAGAGTAGGAGGAAGTCATATGAAAAAATTTAGATTAAACATAGACGGCAAAGAAGTATTCGGACTTCCCGGTCAGACAATTCTTGAAGTTGCAAGGGAAAACGATATTTTTATTCCGACTCTTTGCTATGATGAACGAACAGCAATTTACGGTTCCTGCGGTATATGCGTGGTTGAAGTTGAAGGAAATCCAAAACTCCTGAAAGCATGTGCTACAGAGATCTCTGACAATATGATTATAATGACAAATACTGACAGGGTTTTGGAATCAAGGAAAACGAATCTGGAACTTCTCTTATCAGATCACCAGGGAGATTGTGTTGCTCCATGTAAGCTGGCATGTCCGGGACATACTGATTGTCAAGGCTATGTCGGTCTTGTTGCAAATGGAGAACATGATAAAGCCAATGAGCTAATCAAGGAGAGAATACCTTTACCTGCGTGCATTGGACGTGTATGTCCACATCCTTGTGAAGATGCCTGCAGACGCGGCTTGGTTGATGAACCCATAAGTATTGCTATGATCAAGCGTTTTGCGGGTGAATACAACTTGGCAGGAGCAGAGGTGTTCATGCCTGAGATTGCTGAAGACACAGGAAAGAGAGTCGCCGTTATCGGCGGCGGACCTATGGGTCTTTCGGCTGCCTATTTCCTGAGACAGAATGGTCACGATGTGACTATCTTTGAAAGCATGCCTAAGTTGGGCGGTATGTTGAGGTATGGTATTCCTGAATACAGATTACCAAAAGAAGTCTTGGATATGGAAATCGCCATAATCGAGCATATGGGAGTTGAAATGATTCCTAACACAAAAGTTGGCAAAGATATTCCTTTTGAAACTATAAGAGAAGATTTCGACGCAGTAATCATGGCAATCGGTGCTTGGAAGTCAACAGGTGTTGGTTGCAAAGGTGAAGATGCGGAAGGAGTATGGGGTGGTATTGACTTCCTGAGAAAAGTGGTCAGAAACGAACCTATAAATCTTGGAAAGAAGGTTGCCATAGTAGGTGGAGGAAACACCGCCATGGACGCTTGCAGAACCGCAGTGAGACTCGGTGCGGACAAGGTTTATAATGTATACAGAAGAACCAAAGATGAGATGCCTGCTGACATGATTGAAATCGAAGAGGCGGAAGAAGAAGGCGTAATATTTAAGAATCTTACTAACCCTCTGGAAATCGTAAAAGACGAGAATGGACATGTAAAAGAAATGATTCTCCAGGTTATGGAATTGGGCGAGCCTGATGCATCAGGAAGGAGAAGACCTATACCTGTGGAGGGCAAAACAGAGACCGTTGAGATTGATAACGTCATTCTTGCAATCGGACAAGCTGTGGATGCTGACTGTTTTGATCTTGAAAAAACCAGAAAGAAAGGTATCGTATATGATCCGGAAACATTTGCAACTTCCATGGAAGGTGTATTTGCAGGAGGGGATTGCGGTAACGACAAAATATCTATAGCTATTGAGGCAATTGCAGATGCGAAAAAAGTTGCGGTCATAGTTGACAGATACCTTGATGGAGAAGATGTTAAATATAAAGCTCCATATTATGTTACCAGAGATGACATTACCGAGAAGAATTTTGAAGACAGAGAAAGATTGTTCAGGGAAAAGGCCGCTCAACTTTCAGCTGATGAGAGGAAAGATAACTTTACTGAGATAATCTACGGCGGATTGACAGAGGATCAGGCAATTGCAGAGGCAAACAGATGTCTTCAGTGTGGATGTCATGACTATTTCGAGTGTAAACTCATCGATTACTCAAATCTGTACAATGTTGAACCCGAAAGGTGGGCCGGTGAAAAGAGTCTTGTAGATTTTGAAGACGAGCATCCATTTATAGTGAGAGATCCTAACAAATGTATCAAATGCGGACTTTGTGTGAGAGTGTGCGACGAAGTCATGGGAAGAGCCGCTCTGGGACTTGTGCACAGAGGGTTCGACACTGTCGTTAAACCAGCTCTGGAAGGACCTTTGTGTGAATCCGGATGTGACTCTTGCGGACAGTGCGTGGCACTCTGTCCGACAGGAGCAATTCAGGAGAAGCTATCCATTACTAAGGAAGTTCCTCTGGATAACGAACACGTAACAACTACATGTTCATTCTGTTCCGTAGGATGTACATTTGACTTAGAGTATCACGGAGACATGTTAATTAAGGCAAATCCTAGAAAAGACGGTGCAGTTAACGAGGGTCTGTGTTGCGGAAAAGGAAAATGGGGATTTGACGGAGCTGTTCTGGAAGGCAAGATTGTGGATCCCCTTATCAAGGATGGGAAAGAATTCAGACCTGCGGATTACCATGAAGCCTTGGTTCTTGCCGCAAAGAAGCTCCAGAGCATTAAAGCAAGACATGGAGCAGGTTCTCTGGCTGTTGCAATATCGGACAGGTATACAAATGAGGAAGCCTATGTAATGAAGAAAATGGCAGGGACCCTTGGGGCGAAAGTCTTTAGCTTTAATAACAGACATAACGGATTGGCAGACGTATATGGCCATGATGCAACTCCGAACACCATAAATGAGCTTCTTGCAACAAATATGATAATTACGGTAGGATTTATGAAGTACAAAAATCCTGTAATTTGGAATAAGATCAAACAAGCTCATGAAGCCGGAGCGAGAGTTGTTGTTTTGGGAACTCCGGAAACAAACAAATTCTTTGATTTTGCTGATGAAATTATAGAGATCGAAGATGATCTGACATCCCTTAAGGGTATTGCAAAGAGTCTGGTCGACTCCGGGAAAACTGTCGATGTTGATGGATTCGAGGAATTTAAGTCCAGCCTTGAGAATTTGGAAGTTTCCGGGACAATCGCAAAAGTTGCACAGGACTATGCTTCAGCAAAGAAGGCGATGATTGTATATCAACAAAATATTTTGTCGGTGGAAGCTGCTACTCTAATCGGTGATATTGCGTTAATCTCCGGACACATCGGTTCTCCAAGAGATGGAATTCTAATGGTGAAGTCAAAGAATAATTCTCAGGGACTTGTGAACATGGGAATAAAGGCCGGACCGGAGGCTCTGGAAGGAGTTAAGGGACTCATAATCTTTGGAGAAGAAGCAACTGTTGATTTACCGGGATTAGACTTCCTTATGGTATCTGATACACATATTACCGATACTGCTAAAAAGGCTGACGTATTCATTCCGGGAACAGGATTTGCCAGCACAGATGGTACTTTCACAAATACAGAAAGAAGACTTCTTCCTGTGGAAGCAGCTATAGATGAAGATGTTGACTTGAGAAACTGGGAAATAGCAGCTGAAATTGCATATGTCTTTGAAGAAGATTATATGTTTGAAGATGAGATGGATATCTCAAAAGAAATGGACGATCAATTGCCATTATATAAATATGCAGAAATGGGAAAAATCTTTGGGGGTGTTTTGAAACCAATCGATCCGAGGATTGTAACCGTGAAGGATTCCAGACTCATAGAGGAAATGCCGATTTCGGATGCTCTGATGCAGTCAATCATTGACAGACTTCCGGAAGTAGTGGAGTGCTAAAAAGGCGGAGTCATTAATACAGGGACAAGGTGTGACACAGTCTGAAGATATCGTTCTTTAAGATCTGTACACCTTGTCCCTATTGCTTCTTTTTAACTTTTGATGGAGTACGATATTAAAATTAGATAATAAGTCTGTTGACATTACATAAACTAACAGTATGTATAAGCAGCATAGATGGCAAAATTTAAGAAGCTGGTAGTAAGAAAGGATACTTTGATGCTTGATTTCAGGTCACTTACTTTTTTGAGCGTATGCAAGCATATGAATTTTACTAAAGCGGCTATAGAGTTAAGTTTATCTCAGCCAGCTGTTTCTCAGCATATACGATATTTGGAAGATAAATACAATTGCATTTTATTTATTAGGAATAAGAAAGATATACAACTCACTCCCGAGGGTAAACTTCTTTTTTCAGCTCTAAAGACTATATCTCAAGATGAGAAAAAAATATATGAACAAATCAGATATTTGTCTGATGATAAAGGAATGCTTAAAAATTATTCTTTCGGTTTGAGCATGACTATTGGAGAATATGCTATAACACCTGCAATTCTAAAATTGGTTCATGAAAATCCCGAAACAAATTTTCATATTAAATATCAGAACACGGAAACGCTTTTGAAATGTCTTGATAACGGAATTATAGATTTTGCAGTGGTGGAGGGTTACGTAAATTCTGACTATTATAATGTTAAAAAAATAAGTTCGGAGGAATACATACCCGTTTGTTCAGGAAAATATAAGTTTAGTAAGCCTGTGGGACAGTTATCCGATCTGCTTGGAGAAAGATTAATTCATAGAGAGGTAGGATCAGGCACTTTAGCGATGCTTATCAGTATCCTAGCCATGCAGAATATTTCTATCAACGACTTCGGTCGAACTGTTGAAGTCAACAATATGCACATGATTGTTCAGCTGCTAAAATCAAGCTGCGGTATTTCTTTTTTGTACAAATCTGCTGTTGAACCCGAGTTGAAATCAGGAGAGCTTGTTGAAATTAAACTTAAAGATTTTAAAGTGGTTCATGACTTCAGTTTCATTTGGAACAAGAACAGTATTTTTTCTGATGAATATGAGGGCATCTATAATCGTATAAATGATTTCCTAAATGAAATGCAATAGGATATGGGTTGTTTCCAGAAGAAAAACAGCCTGTGGGAAAAGGGAAGGGTTTTCAACTCCTAAGATATACACAGGCTGTTTTATAGTGAAGTAATTTATGTATTATGCTTGATTTTTAAATCCATCCTCTTAATTTCATTGCATCATGGACTTTTTTAACAGAAATTAAATATGCTGCTTCTCTGATAGTGATTTTCTTGTCAACAGCTAAATCCCATATTTTATCAAAAGCTTTTTTCATTGATTTTTCCTGCTTTTCAAAGACTTCCGCCTCTGACCAGCTATAACCTTGAATGTTTTGTACCCATTCAAAATAGGATACAGTGACACCGCCGGCATTTGTTAAAATATCGGGAGTCAGATATATTCCTTTTTGTTGAAGAACAACATCTGCTGCCGGAGTTGTAGGACCATTGGCTGCTTCGCAAATCATCTTGCAATTAAGAATTTTTGCGATTTCTTCAGTTATGGAGTTTTCAAGAGCAGCAGGAACAAGTATATCCACATCTGATGACCAGAACTCATCTAAGCTGATTTTTTTACTACCGGGGAAGTTAAGAAGATTTCCGTGAGAGTTTACATATTTCTCGAGTTGAAAGAAATTAAATCCATCTTCTTTGTAAATTGCATAACTTCCATTTTCAGGTTCCCACTCAGAAATAGCAACGACTTTTACACCGTTAGCGAACATATTTTTTACAGTGAAGCGTCCTGCATTCCCAAATCCCTGTACTGCGACCCTGGCCTCATTCATTTTGATGCCGATTTTTTCTGCTGCAAATTTAGCAGTCAAATATATTCCATAACCGGTAGACTCACCTCTGCCAAGAGAACCGCCCCATAGTGGATCTTTTCCTGTGAAGACTCCATAAGAAGCATTTTCGCCTGTTAACCTAATATATTCATCAAGCATCCAGCTCATAATTTGCCCGTTTGTACCAACATCCGGTGCGGGTACATCTATTTTTTCACCTATGAGTTTGTATATGCCGCGAACATAGCCTCTCGCAACCTGCTCAAGTTCATTTGCAGAAAGCTCTCCGGGGTTTACGATGACGCCACCTTTTGCTCCACCATAAGGGATATCCATAATCCCACACTTGAAAGTCATCCAAACAGATAAAGCTCTGACTTCGTCATAGTTAACATCCTGATGGAACCTTATGCCTCCTTTATACGGACCGACTGCATTGTTATGCTGGCTTCTCCAACCCTTGAATATCCTTAAAGTTCCGTCATCCATTTTTACAGGAATGTTTACCTCAAGAACCCTTTGCGGTTCGCTCAAGTAAGTATATACATTTTCATTGAGACCTAAGGTTTCTACTGCTTGCCTTACTTTCGTCCTGGCACTTTCAAATGGATTTAAATTTTCATTATGCATTTAAGCTTCCTCCCGTTTTTATATTAATTTAAATATCTTGTTTCGGAGATTCATTTATTTCGATGCAGCAATACCTGCGATAATTCCGTCACTGACTGCTGTTCCAATTTGTCTTACATTTTTATTTCGAATATCACCTGCTGCGAAAACATTGTAGATTTCCGTTTCCATAGATTCATCCGTTGGGATAAAACCGTCCATCATATCAATTTGCTTGTATATTTCTGTATTTGGCACAACACCTGCGTAGACGAATACTCCGGCTCCGGGGGCCTCAAACTTTATGTTTTCACCGGTCTTTATATTTTGCAATTCCACTGCTTCGATTTTTTCTTCACCATACAATTTTGTCATTCTGGTATTGTAAATCACTTCGATATTATCAGTTGCAGCAAGTTTGTCCCTAAACTCACATATACAGTTCAGCTCACTTAGTTCATGTATTATAAATACTCTTGAGGCGATGTTTGATAAAAAGATTGCTTCCTTAACAGCCCCGTCTCCGGCGCCGATTACATATACGTCCTTGCCTTTGTAGTTTTTTCCGTCCTTACTTGCATTAAGTGCAAAATAGTTTTCTAACACATTTTTTTCACCTTCAACTTCAATAACTCTCGGACGAGTTCCTGTTGCCAGAATAATTTTTTCGGATTTGTATGTATTTTTCTTTGTTTTAACAGTTTTTACATCGCCTATCAAATTAACTTCTTCAACATCTTCATATGTAACGTTCAGATTATAGCGCTCCGCCTGATCCACAAGTTTCAAAGCAAAATCCTTGCCCGATTCGTGATTAAGTGTGCTTAGAAAATGTGTTACTTCCGAAACATCTTTAATCATTCCGCCTATTGCGGTTTTTTCAATTATCAGTACGTTTTTGTTTCTTGTTGTCGCATATATGCCGGCTGAAAGTCCGGCGGGACCTGCTCCTATAATTATTATGTCGTACATGGCATTCTCCTTATAATGTATTTAATTTTTACTTGATTCGATGTATTCAGTTTAACATCAAAAATCAAATAAATGAAATTATAGTTTGTTATAAATATATAAGGATTTATAATGAATGTGAGTTAAACATTATATTCTATTTTAAATTCTTGATTTTGAGGTATAAAGATACTAAAGATTGTGATATTTAATGGGAGGAAAAGATTATGGCAAAGAAAAAGGGCGATTCAATCAAAGATCTTATGTTTCAGCCTAAGAGCGGATGGCTGCAACTCAAGGATAAGGAGATGGACGAAGTATTAAAATATAATGAAGACTACAAGAGTTTCCTTGATATAGCAAAAACGGAGAGACTTGCGTCAACAGAAATAATGAGACAGGCTGAAGCTGCAGGTTTTGTTAATATTGAAAAACTTGTAAAAACAGGGCAGAAACTTAAGGCAGGTACCAAGATTCTTGTAAACAATAAAGATAAATCAATTGGGCTGTTTATTATCGGAAAGAAGCCATTGGAAGAGGGAATGCGTTTGGTTGGAGCACATATAGACTCACCGAGACTAGACTTTAAACCGAATCCAATATATGAGGATGGTCATATAGCTCTTGGTAAGACTCATTACTACGGAGGGGTAAAGAAGTATCAGTGGACTACGCTACCGTTGGCGATTCACGGTGTTTTGTATAAGAAGGACGGAGAGAAGGTAACTTTAGCAATTGGAGACAAACCTGAAGATCCTGTGTTTTGTGTAACAGATCTTCTCATACATCTTTCCAAAGCACAGATGCAGAAGACCATGGCAGAGGGTGTTACCGGAGAGATGATGAACGTTGTCCTAGGGAACATTCCTGTAAATGATGAAGAGGAAGGAAAGGCTGTTAAGCTGGGTGTTCTTGAACTTCTTAAGGAAAGATACGGTGTTGTGGAAGAAGACTTCCTGATGGCTGAGATTGAAGTGGTTCCTGCAGGAAATGCAAGAGATTTGGGCCTTGACAGATCGATGGTTCTTGCCTACGGTCAGGATGACAGAGTTTGTGCGTACGCAACATTGAATGCTATTTTACAGGTGAAAGATCCTGAATATACCGCTTGTGGGTTGTTTATGGATAAGGAAGAAATCGGCTCATATGGGAACACAGGGATGGATTCGTATTTCCTTGAGAACACTATCCATGAGCTCGTGGCATTGGAAGGTGAGCATTCATCTTTGAAAGTTAGGAGGGCAATGAAGAATTCGAAAGTTCTTTCTGCCGATGTTACCGCAGCATTTGACCCTGATTTTCCTGATGTTATGGAAAAGCAAAACACATGCTATCTGGGATTTGGTGTCGCAGTTTCAAAGTACGGCGGCTCAGGCGGAAAGGGCGGATCTAATGATGCCAATGCTGAATTTCTTTCTGAACTGAGGACTGTTTTTGCTGATAATGACGTAGTTTGGCAGATGGGTGAACTAGGTAAAGTCGATGCAGGAGGAGGTGGAACCATTGCATTCCTGCTGAGCAGATATGGAATGGAGGTTGTCGACTGCGGTACACCTGTCCTGAATATGCATTCTCCATATGAATTGTCATCAAAGGTCGATAACTATATGACAATGAAGGCGTACAGGGCGTTTATGAAGTGATAATAACAGTAAAAGATACTAGTGTTTAAATGAGAATTTAAATACGAGTTTTTCCTAAAAGGGTGCGAACTTACTCATGTAACTGTTAAGTGTTTAGAATTTTGTGATATACACATCTGATATTGTATGTGACAGTTAAGGATTATAAAGCAAAAGCGAGGTGAAATTTAATTCAGTAGTGGTAGCTTTATAAGTTTTATCTATGCGGAACACTTATGAAGCAGATTGTACGGCAAATGAATGGAGGGAAGGAGCCTTTCAGATTCTGCATTGAAAGAAAAACTGTTTAAAGAAGCGTTTTTTGAGCATGAGAGTAAATTCTTGCCGGATTGATTTTTTTACTTTGCTGTGCGGTTGTTTGGGTGTAATTTAATATCATGATGATTAGATCATCATTGCAAGAACTATGGAGATGTGAGTTGAACTGACCTGCTAAAGTCGGGACTTAAAGACCAAAGTAGGTCAGTTCAGCATTTGTTGCTGTGTCGAGTCAGTATATTGAATTCTCATACATAGAGTTTGAGCAAATAAACATATTAAATTTGTAGAAAAAACCAGAGTTTCTATTGTTCTATGAGTTCTCTGGCGTTTTCCATTGTGGCTTCTGTGATGCGAACTCCGCCAAGGAGTCTTGCAATTTCCTTCACCTTATCTTCTCCTTTAAGTTCTTCTACGAATGTGAACGTTTCAGAGTCATCAGCTTCTTTGTAAATTCTGTAATTGTGATCACCTTTTGCTGCAATCTGTGGAAGGTGAGTGATAGAGATAACTTGGTGATTTGCACCAAGCTCTTTAAGTTTATTCCCTACAATGCTGGCTGTCATACCACTGATCCCTGTATCCACCTCATCAAAGATGAGTGTAGAAATATTCTCAAACTCTGCCGTTATAGCTTTGATGGCGAGCATAATTCTAGAAACTTCACCGCCTGAAGCAACTTTAGCAAGAGGTTTTAGAGGTTCTCCTTTATTTGTAGTTATGAATAATTCGACATCATCCATTCCTTTTGGTGTAGAAGATTTTAAAGGCTTAATGCTGACTTTTAGATCCGCATCCTTGAAATTGAGCTGTGAAAGTTGCTTTATTACGGATTTAGAAAGATTATCACCTGCAGTGCGCCTGGCCGAAGTAAGTTGTTTTGCTGCATCGTAAAGAACGGAACGGGATTCTTCCAACTTTCCTTTAAGCATAGCTTTTTCTTCATCGAAATTTTCCAATTTATCTAACTTATCGTTCAATTCATCTCGATGCCTGAGAATTTCAGGAATCGTATCTCCATATTTTTTCTTTAAGCTGTCAATGAGAGCAAGTCGCTCCATAGTCTGATCTAATTCGAGTTGAGAAAAACTGTTGGAGTCTAATATGTCTTTCAATGAAGTAA
The DNA here is from genome assembly GCA_022766365.1 of Clostridiales bacterium. Lineage (GTDB taxonomy): Bacteria > Bacillota > Clostridia > Peptostreptococcales > Anaerovoracaceae > S5-A14a. The sequence continues at coordinate 96,832 of JALENW010000033.1, forward strand.
TAACCTCAGCTAAATTAATAGAAACAGTATCGAGGTCATTTGACAGTCGAGAAAGCTCTTCTGTGTAGCCGGAAATATCTCCAATAGCAGAAACTGCACTGCCAACAAGGGAATCCGCTGAATGATCACCTCCGCTAAGATCCTCATAAGCTGAAGCTAAACCAGTCGTAATTCCTTCGGCGTTCTGAAGAAAACTCATTCGCTCCTCAAGTTCATCATCTTCATTTATTGCAAGGTTAGCCTGATCAATTTCCTGAATAGCATATGAATAGAAGTCTGCCTTAGCACGATCCTCTTTGATTGAAGCAACTAAGGTATTGTATTCATTCTTTAGTTTTGTAAACTCGTCATAAGCGTTTATATATTTTCGGTAGGGAACAGAAACATACCTCCCACCGAAGTTATCTAAAAGGTCAATATGTGTCTCAGGATTGAGAAGGGAGGTGTTATCAAACTGACCGTGAATTTGAGCATGATTTTCTGCCAACGAAACAAGGCGTCCCAAAGGCACGCTATTTCCATTGATTTTACATTGATTTCTACCGTTTGAGGTGATTTCTCTGATTATGTTGTAATCAATTCCGTCAAAGTTTGCTTCCATCTCAATATAAGCCTTATCGGAGCCATGCCTTATAAATGTTGTGTCTGCACGACTGCCAAGGGCAAGGCTTATAGCAGTTGCTACGACAGATTTACCTGATCCGGTTTCACCCGTAATAATGTTAAGACCGGAATGAAAGTTAAATTCCGTATTCTTAATTATGGCGAAATCTCGAATTTTGATGGATTTGATCATATTGACAAGTTTCGCTTTGTGATGAGATCATCCAAAATACCTAAAATTTCTTTGGTATTACTCTCATCATCAACAATCAGAAGAAGTGTATTGTCTCCGGCAACACTTCCCACAAGGTGAGGGAGACCGATGGAGTCAACGGCTTCTCCTGCTGCATGACCACAACCTGAGAGAGTCTTAACAACTATAAGATTGTTTACAGAAACTGTAGATTTGATACTCTCACGGAAAATTTTCTTGAATCTGTCAGAAATAGGAACGTCATCTGTGACATTAGCAGAGTACTTATAGTGCCCGTTAGATGCGGCTACTTTTATTAATTGCAGATCTTTGATATCCCTTGATACGGTTGCCTGAGTGACAGGAAAACCGGCATCTTCCAAAAGCTCTACTAACATTTCCTGTGTATCAACATCGTTATTGTTGATAATTTCCAAAATTTTATTCTGTCTTGAATAACGCATAATTAATCTCCTTATTATTTAAGAATGATTATAATAATTCATAGATAGTATATCATGCAAAGAATAAAATGTATATGATTTTCAAGAAATTTCTCGAAAAAAATATGAATTTTCTCTCCGAATTTATTTGGTTTTATTCATATGGGGAAATACTGATTGTTAGACAAACACCTGTTCATATGCTATAATAATTTGATGATTTGTAATAATGATTTAGAAGGATAAATTAAATGAGAATTTTGGGAATAGATCCCGGATACGGGATTATGGGATGGGCTGTTCTGGATAAGGTAGGCAATAGGTTTATACCTGTGGATTTCGGGTCGATTACGACAGAAGCTGATACGCCCATGGAAGACAGACTGGAATGTATATATAATGCCCTTGAATCTATCATACATAGGTATAAACCGGAAGAAGCGTCAATTGAGGAGCTATTCTTCAATAATAACGCAAAGACTGCACTTCTGGTGGGTGAGGCCAGAGGAGTTGCAATTTTAGCCTGTGTTAAAGGAGGGTTAATAATCAGTGAATATACACCTCTTCAAATTAAGCAAGCTCTGGTAGGGTACGGAAGAGCAGACAAGAGGCAGATTCAGGATATGGTAAGAAGGATTCTTAATTTAAAAGAAACTCCAAGACCTGATGATACAGCCGATGCCATTGCCGCTGCCATATGTCATGGCCACAGCGTGGGCGGACGTAATATTTTATTGCGAGAGAAAAAAGGCATTTAAAAGCGTAATCACATATAAGTGCCATAGCATATAAAATCTAATATGAAAGAATATTTAGAGTTATTTGAGGATTTGAGGAATGATTAAATTTTTAAAGGGCAAATTTCATCCCTACAGTATTGGGAGTGTGATTGTAGAGACTGTTTCTGGCATAGGGTTTGAGGTTTTCGTACCTTCAAATTCACAGGTATACAGGACCCTTGAAGGTGAAGATGTGAAGCTTCATACAGAGATGGTTGTAAAGGACGACGGTATGACGCTTTATGGTTTCAGCGACATGGAAAGCCTGGACGTTTTCCGGATGCTGATAACAGTAAATGGGGTGGGACCGAAGGCAGCTATGTCTATAATGTCAACTCTCAGTATAGGTCAGCTTGTACCGGCAATTGCGGGGGGAGATGCTAAGTCCATCGCAACGTCACCGGGCGTCGGGAAGAAAACGGCTGAAAGGCTCATTTTGGAACTTAAGGATAAGGTAGGAAAGTATGCAGAGTCTAATGGAATTACAGGAAATGACAGGTCTGTAGAAGGCATGGCTGCTTCGGCCTCTGATATTCCATCTGATGATGAGTTTATACAGGCTCTTGAGGCACTGATTTCCTTAGGCTATAATCGAAGTGAGGCGATGGGAGCTTTGGAAAAAGTAAAGGATAATGCATCCACCGCTGAGGAGTATATAAGGAAGGCTTTGGGACAACTTTTCTGATAAGCAGGCATCGGTTATTCGAAAAGTTTTGCACTTTATATTCCATGAACTATTTGATTTTTGAATGGAGAGAAAAATGGACGAGAGAATAACCCAAACTCATGCTATGGGTTCGGAGGATAAACAGGACGTGAGCCTCAGGCCACAGAAACTTGAGGATTTTATCGGACAGAAAAAGGTCAAGGAAAATCTCAAGGTGTTTATTGAGGCGGCTAAGATGAGAGGGGATCAGCTGGATCACGTTCTTTTTTATGGACCGCCGGGGCTTGGAAAAACAACTCTTGCAGGTATCATAGCCAATGAGTTGGGAGTGGATATTAAAATCACATCAGGTCCTGCCATAGAACGAGCAGGGGATTTGGCGGCAATTTTGACAAACCTGAACGACAACGATGTTTTGTTCATCGATGAAATTCACAGGTTAAACCGTTCTGTGGAGGAAGTTCTTTACTCCGCAATGGAAGATTACGCCCTGGATATCATAATTGGAAAGGGCCCGTCCGCAAGATCTATAAGACTGGATATTGCCAAGTTCACTTTAATTGGGGCGACAACCAGAGCAGGGAGCCTTTCAGCACCCCTCAGAGACAGATTTGGTGTTATCAGCAAGTTTGAAATGTATGAAGAAGACGAGCTTGCAGAGATAATTCGCAGATCTGCCAGTATTATGGGGATACACGCTGATCCGAAAGCTCTTTTAAAAATGGCGAGATGTTCAAGGGGAACACCAAGGGTTGCCAATAGGATGTTAAAGAGGCTGAGGGATTTTGCCCAAGTTTTGGGTGATGGCAACATTACCCTCGAAAGTGCCACCAAGGGTCTTGAAGCACTAGGTGTCGATCCTGCAGGTCTTGAAACTCTGGACAGGGATATTCTACTGACGATAATCAAGAGGTTCGGAGGCGGTCCTGTTGGAATTGATACGATTTCGGCGGCAATAGGAGAAGAAAAAGTCACAATTGAAGACGCATACGAGCCGTATCTTATTCAAAAGGGGTTTCTATATCGCACACCTAAGGGAAGAATGGTCTCACAAGCGGGTTATGAACATATGGGAATAGAGTGGATAGGAAATGACTCTGAAAACAGGAATGAGTCTTATGCTGAGGACAAAAGGTCAACCACAGAGGGATATTTTGATGCATATGAAGGTGATCAACCTTCCGATACTGGTGGTGAACAGCTTTCTATAAGAGAAATTATCAAGGGAGAATAGATGCACATAGAGGATTTTAATTATAATTTACCGGAGGAATTAATCGCACAGTACCCGACAAAGGAAAGAGACAGATGCAGACTTATGGTTGTGAATAGGGAGCAGAACACAATATCCCATGAGATGTTCTATCAGATTTTGGATCATCTTTATCCCGGAGACTGTATGGTTTTTAATTCCTCTAAGGTTCTGCCTGCAAGGCTGTTCGGTAAAAAAATCGGAACAGGCGTTCCGGTTGAATTTCTCCTGACAAAGAGAATAGAAGGAAGAACTGGTGAGGGAGATATCTGGGAGACGATGGTGAGACCGGGACGCAGACTTAAACCAGGAGATGAAGTGGTGTTTGGCAGGTGGTCTGATGGAGGAGATGTTGAATCTGAACGTCACGGCAGTACAAGTGTTAACGATACACAGGAGACAAAACTAATAGCAGAAATTCTTGAATATGGAGAAGCCGGTACAAGAATAGTACGCTTCAAATACGATGGTATATTTATGGAGATTTTGGATGAAATTGGAAGAATGCCGCTGCCACCATACATTGACAGAGATTCTGAAGAATCAGATAAAGAAATGTATCAGACGGTATATGCTGATAAACTTGGTTCAGTTGCCAGTCCGACAGCAGGACTTCATTTCACGGAAAACCTTTTGAATGAAGCAAAAGCAAAGGGTGTAAAGCTTGAATTTGTTACGTTGCATGTGGGCATAGGAACTTTTCGACCGGTTAAAGTTGAAAACATAGAGGAGCATAAGATGCACTTTGAGGAATATAGCATTTCAGAAGAAACCGCAAGATCCATAAACGAAAGCATTTTGTCAGGAAATCGTGTGATTTCAGTGGGCACTACTTCTACAAGAACATTGGAAAGTGCCGCTTATCTGGACGAAAAATCCGGGAAATATCTTGTTAGAGCGGGGAGTTCATCCACGGGCATATTCATATACCCGGGATATGAATTTAAAATTATCAAGGCACTTGTAACCAATTTTCATCTTCCTAAATCCACACTCCTTATGCTAATATCTGCACTTTACGACAGAGAGAAAATCCTGGAGGCATATCATATTGCTGTGGAAGAAAAATACAGATTTTTTAGTTATGGAGATGCTATGCTCATTGAATAATGATGTTGGGTTTTAATTATAATTAGAATGTAATACAAATAAAATTTTAAAAAATCTATACGGATAATTATGAATAGAGAGAATGTTTATACGAGGATTTTATGAAACATAGTATTAAATATACATTAATAAAAAAGGATAAGCATACTGCGGCGAGACGGGGTGTTATAACTACACCCCACGGAGAAATACAAACACCCGTATTTATGCCTGTGGGCACAGCAGCTACGGTAAAGGCTATGAGACCTGAGCAGGTGGAAGAGCTGGGAGCAGAAATAATACTGTCTAACACATACCATTTGTATCTGAGACCGGGGCATGAACTGATCCGGGAGGCAGGTGGATTGCACAAGTTTATGAATTGGCACAAACCGATTTTGACAGATAGCGGTGGATTTCAGGTTTTTTCTCTAAAAGGATTGAGAAAGATAACTGAAGAAGGCGTCACTTTCCAGAGCCACATCGATGGATCACGACATAAACTTACACCTGAGAAAGTGATTGAAATTCAAACGGCTTTGGGGTCTGATATAATGATGGCGTTTGATGAATGCCCACCATATCCGGCTGATAAATCCTATGTTGAGAAATCACTTGATACGACAATCAGGTGGCTAAAACGTTGTAAAGATGTACACCACAATACGGAAAAACAGGCACTTTTTGGGATTATGCAGGGAGGTATGCATTACGATCTGAGGAAACGTTCTGCTGAAGCCATTGTTGAACTCGATCTTCCGGGATATTCCATAGGAGGTCTTTCTGTCGGAGAACCTAAGGAGCTTATGCTAGAAGTTCTGGATTATTGCGTGGATTTTTTGCCGGTAGATAAACCAAGATATGTTATGGGTGTCGGGACACCCGATTATATATTTGAAGGAGTAGAACGCGGTGTAGACATGTTCGACTGCGTTCTGCCGACCAGAGTAGCAAGAAACGGTCAGGCGATGACGAGCCAAGGTCCTCTCAACATGAAGAACAAGAAGTTTGAGAAAGATTTTCGTCCTCTGGATGAGAGCTGTGATTGTTATACTTGTAGGAACTACTCCAGGGCATATATCAGACATCTGGTAAAGGCTAACGAAATCTTTGCTTCCATGCTTCTTTCGAACCATAATCTGGCTTTCCTTGTTAATATGATGAAGGGAATCAGAACATCAATAGAAGAAGACAGGTTCGTAGAATACAAGAAAGATTTTTATGATAATTACTACGGTGAAGGAAACTATGAACGATAACATTGAGATCAGAAAAGTCTGTCCTCATGACGAGCTTTGCGGCGGCTGCACTTATCAAGGAGTGGAGTACACAAAACAGCTTTCGGAGAAGGAGAGTACGGCCCGCAGATATTTTGTTGAAAAAAATGCGGAAGAACCCCCATGGGATGTTACGGAAGCTGCTTCAGCCGGTATGTATGAGTACCGCAACAAGATGGAGTTTACCTTTGGCGATTTGATCAAGGGAGGAGAACTCACTTTGGGTATGCACAAAAAAGGAAATTTTATGTCTATAGTCACGGTGGATGAATGTCAGCTTGTGACGGAGGATTTTCGCAAAATATTAAAGTTTACGTTAGAGCATGCTCGGGAGAAGGGGTACGGAAAATATAATAAAAAGAGCCATTGCGGACTGCTCAGAAATCTTATCATAAGAAATGGAGTTAGGACAGATGAGCTTCTCGTAAATATAGTCACTTCAAGTGAACCCGGATTTAAGGAGGAAGAATTTGTTTCAGGACTTTTAAGTTTGGAACTCGATGATAAAATAGTAGGAATTTTAAGAACTGTTAACGACAATATCGGCGATGCAGTTAATCCCGAATCTGTTAAGATCCTCTGGGGCCGAGATTACTATATGGAAGTGGTGGCAGGACTCAAATTTAAAGTCAGTGCTTTCTCCTTCTTTCAGACAAATGTTGCTGCGGCTGAAAAGCTGTATGAGGATGCAGTGTCTCTAATCGATGATCTTGAGGGGAAAACGGTTTTTGACTTGTATTGTGGTACAGGAACAATAAGCCAGATTATCGCGCGGCGTGCCAAAAATGTCGTTGGAGTTGAGTTGGTTGAGGAGGCAGTTGAAGCTGCAAGGGAAAATGCTGAAATCAACGGTATAACTAATTGTGAGTTCATAGCAGGGGATGTGTACAAGGTTCTAGCCGATTATGATGGTGTGCCTGACGTGATAGTCGTGGATCCTCCACGTATGGGGATGTCTGAAAAGGCTGTAGCTAAAATTATGAGTTATGGTGTAAGGGAAATTCTTTATGTATCATGCAATCCGAAAACACTTGCTATGAATGTAAGACAGTTTTCTTTAGGCGGTTATAAGCCTGTTTATGGGAAATTGTATGATAATTTTCCGATGACAAGGCATGTGGAGACGGTAGTACTTTTGTGCAGGAAAGATATCGACAGTCATATCGAGGTAAAATTAGAGCTTGACGAAGATGATGTAACTAAGGCGGAAAGCAAAGGAACTTATGAGAATATCAAAGAGTATGTGCTTGATAACTATGGGTTTAAGGTTTCAACGCTGTATATAGCCCAGATTAAGAGGAAGTGTGGGCTTGAGCTTGGAGAAAATTACAATAAGTCCAAAAAAGAAAACAGCAAAGTGCCGGAGTGTCCGAAAGAAAAAGAAGATGCTATCATGGATGCGTTAAGGTATTTTGGGATGATAGTGCAGGAGGGATAAGAAAAATGGCTAAAATACAATCAATAGAACCAAATATAGCCGACCTTGTAAATGGTTGGCTCAAAAGTTATGGCTTAGATTATAAATTGGAACAAGAAAGCCTAAATGCAGAAATAGATAAGGCACTGGATGAGTATAAATCAAAAAGTGGCGGAACAGGTGGAAATAGACCGGATGCTAAGCTTTTATTACAAGATAAGGCTCTTAATTATTATCCAGTACTTATAGAGTATAAAGGTTATAAGGACAAACTAATTAAACTTGATGGTGATAATAGAGTTGATAATAGAACAAGTAAAAATGAGCCTAATTACAAAAATATCAATAGCTATGCCGTAAATGGAGCAGTGCATTATGCTAATGCCATACTTCATTACACAAGCTACACAGATGTAATAGCTATCGGTGTTACGGGATATAAAAAGACCAATGGAGAAATAGAACATTCCATAGGCGTTTATTATGTATCTAAGGATAATTTAGGTATTGGTCAGGAAGTAGGAAAATACACAGACCTTTCATTTTTAGGAAAAGAAAACTTTACTGATTTTATCAAAAAGGTAAATGAGCTTTCTCTATCTAGCGAAGAATTGGAAGCACTTAAAGATAAAAGAGAAAAAGAGATAAATACAAGCCTTGTAAAGCTAAACAATGATATTTATGCAAACGAAAAAGGTCTTAGCGAAAATGACAGAGTATATCTTGTATCAGCTTCAATTATGGCAACTCTTGGAATACCAGGAGAAGTAAGCCCTTTAGAAAAATCTGACCTTAAATCATCTACAGAGGACGGCAACACAGACGGAGAAGTTATAGTCAGAAAAATAGAAGCGTTCTTAAAAAAGAAAAATCTACCAAAAACAAAACAAGACCTAATAGTAAGAACACTCAAAAATACTCTGCTTTCAGATAACATCAACAAACCTGTAAACGGAGAAAGTCAACTAAAAAGAATATTTTCTAAAATAGTAGATGACTTAGGCATTTACTACAAAATAGGTTTAACCACAGACTTTACAGGCAAGCTATTTAATGAAATGTATTCTTGGTTAGGCTTTACACAAGATAAGCTGAATGATGTAGTTTTAACACCGTCATATGTGGCGAATTTTCTAGTAAAACTTGCAAGAGTAGATAAGGATAGTTATGTTTGGGACTTTGCAACGGGTAGTGCGGGGCTATTGGTTGCTGCAATGAATGAGATGATTATAGATGCTAAATCAAAAATAACATCTCCATCGGAATTAGAACAAAAACAGTTAAAAATAAAAGCAGAACAGCTTTTAGGCTTAGAGGTATTATCAAATATTTATATGCTTGCAATCCTTAATATGATACTTATGGGAGATGGCAGTTCAAATATCTTGAACAAAGACTCCCTAACAGATTTTGATGGTAAATATGGATTTGGGAAAACAGATGAAAAATTCCCGGCAAGTGCATTTGTGCTTAATCCGCCTTATTCGGCAGAGGGCAATGGAATGATTTTCGTTGAAAAGGCACTGTCTATGATGAATAAAGGCTATGCGGCTATTATCATTCAAAATTCAGCAGGTAGTGGGAAAGCAAAAGAACTTAATAAGAAAATACTTAAAAAGAATACCTTGCTTGCAAGTATTAAAATGCCGATAGATTTATTTGTGGGTAAATCAAGTGTACAAACAAATGTATATGTATTTAGAGTAGGAGAAGCACATCAAAAAGATGAAGTTGTTAAGTTTATAGACTTTTCAAATGATGGTTATACAAGAACTAACAGGAAAAAGGCAAGTATAAACCTAAGAGATATAGACAGAGCCAAAGAAAGGTATCAAGAAGTAGTAGACCTTGTACGCTTTGGCAAAAGCAAGTTAAATATCTTTACAGAAAAAGAATATTATGAGGGGCATATAGACCCTAATAATGGAGCGGACTGGAATCAATCGGCACCGATAGATACAAGACCAACATTAGAAGATTTCAAGAAAACTGTGGCTGATTATTTAGCTTGGGAAGTGTCAAATCTTCTTAAAAATACAGGTAAGGAGAATGAGTCCTCAAAAAAATAAATGCCTCACTGAACGAAAAACTCCAAAATGTTCAGTGGGGCGAGTATAGAATTGGAGATTTGTTTGAAATTTTAACTACATCAAGTTTTAATACAGATAAATTAGTGGAGGGAGAAGAATATGATTATGTTACTAGAACATCATTTAATCAGGGTGTTTTGAGAAAAACAGGATATGTAAATCAAGATAATATTAATGAAAAAGGTACTTGGAGTTTGGGTTTGCTACAGATGGACTTTTTTTACAGGGAAAATCCATGGTATGCTGGACAATTTGTAAGAAAAATCGTTCCTAAAATAGCAATAGATGGAAACTCAATACTATACTTTACCACTCTATTAAATAAGCAAAAGCAAAGATTATTGAATGTTTTGGTTAGAGATGTAGATACTACTTTTTCAAATGCGTATATCCAGCTACCAACAAAAAACGGCGAAATAGATTTTAAATTTATGGACGCTTATATAAGCGAACTCGAAGAGGAGCGGATAAGCGAACTGGCCGCTTACCTAAAGGTAAGCGGCCTGGACAATTATGAATTGTCCATCGAGGAGAAAAAAGCACTAGAAACCATGAAATTGATAAAATGGGAAGAAAAAGATGTAACCGGGCAGAATGGAATATTTAATGTGAAAAATACAAAAAATATTCTATCCAATGAAATAACACCTAATAGTGGTAATATACCTTATTTGTGTGCTAGTGCTGATAATAATTCTGTATCCAGTTATATAGAACATAAAGAAGGATTGAAAGACAAAGGTAATTGTATTTTTATTGGTGGCAAAACCTTTGTTATATCTTATCAAGAAAATGATTTTTTCTCTAATGATAGCCATAATTTAGCTCTATATTTAAAACAGGAAGATGAAGCAGATAAAGTAAATCAATTATTTTTAGCAACTTGTCTTAGAAAAAGCCTAAGTCATAAATATAGTTGGGGAAATAGTATTAGTAACAAAAAAATACAAAATGATAAAGTTATGCTTCCGATAAAAGATGGTGTTGTTGATTATAAAGCTATGAGTACTATAATTTCCGCCGTAAAAAAATTAGTTATAAAAGATGTAGTGCTTTATGCAGATAATAAAATAAATGCTACAAAAAAAGTGATAAGTAAAAATTGAAAATATGATTTTAGAAATTAGAGATAGCAGAAATGTTATCTCTTTTTCATTAAGAACACATTGGTAGAAATTTTTATTTACAAATACTCTTTAATAATCTATAATAAAAGCGTAAATGTAAAGAAGGTGATAGAATGAACGCTTTAGAAAAATACTTTTTAGAAAATAATATTATTACAAATAAACAGGCGGAAGAGATAGGCATCAAAAGGCATATCTTAGCTTCACTTGTTCAAAAAGGCGAGCTGGAGCGGGTTAAAAATGGCGTCTATAAGAAAAAAGATGCCATAGATGATGATTTTGCCGCTATATCACTTAATAATGAACAAGTGGTCTTTTCATTTCATACAGCTTTATATCTTCTTGGATTTAGTGATAGAACACCTAATGTTTTTCATATCAGTGTGCCACAAGGGTATAATGCAGGGCATATCAAGCGGAAATTTCCAAATATAAAGGTGCATTATGTAAAAAGAGATTTTTTTCATTTAGGAGTCATTAAGATAAAAACACCCCTTGGCTCACCTGTAAAATGCTATAACATGGAAAGATGTATCTGTGATATTGTTTCCGAAAGGAAAACCATTGACAAGCAGATATTTACCGATGCCATAACCGGATACTTTAACAGCAAAGATAAGAACATCAGAAATCTTATTAAATACAGCAGAATTCTCGGCATTGAAGATGAAATCAGAAAATACACGGAGGTACTATAAATGATAGGTTCGGAAAGTTTGAAAGGTAAAATAAGAAACATTGCGAATTCTAAAAATCTCAGATCGCAGGAAGTTCTGCAAATTTTTTTCTTTGAAAGATTCTTGGAAAGACTGTCAAAATCTGAGTATAAATTTAATTTTGTCATCAAAGGCGGACTGCTTATCTCTTCTATGATAGGGATTGATAATCGTACCACGATGGATATGGATACCACTATAAAAGGCGTGCCATTGAAAGAAGAAACTATACGAAATATTGTTTCGGAAATCATAAATATAGAGGTGGATGACGGTATAGAATTTGAAATAACGGACATAAGCCATATACGAGAAGAAGATGAATACGAGAACTTCAGAGTCCATTTAATAGCTAACTTTGGCAAGATTAAAAACGATATGAAGATTGACATTACAACAGGGGATGCCATAACGCCAAAGGAAATTGAATACCTATATCCTTGTATGTTTCAGGATGAAAGCCTTAGGGTTTTGGCATATCCGCTTGAGACGATATTGGCTGAAAAATATGAGAGTGTTATTAAAAGAAATATAACAACAACAAGGATGAGAGATTTTTATGATTTATATAATTTGTACAACCTGAGAAAAGAGGATATTAACTTTGACATTCTAAAACAAGCGATTATTTCAACCGCAAACAGAAGAGAAAGTTTGGCTATTATGAAACAGGCAGTAGAGATTATTGAGGACATAAAAGAGGACGATTACCTTAAAGAATTATGGGAGGTATATTTAGCAGAAAATCTTTATGTAGGCGATTTGGATTTTTCAGAAACTGTAAAAGTAGTTGAGCTTATTGCAGAAAAGATTGCTTTATAGAGTGTAAAATTATGACTTTCACATTACAAATACTCTTTAACTTTTATCAAAAAAAAGAGCTTGAGCTGAAAATAAAAACACTGAAAACCGTGCTTAAAAATCAAAGAATATAAGCACAAAAAGGCGGATTTTTTATCCAATCGGGGTCTTAGGGTCTCCCTAACAAGTAGCAAGAAATCAAACATGAAAGCAGGCAGAGAAGCCTGTTTTTTGTTTGTCTTTAAGTAAGAGTTAATACGCTTACTTTACTTGCTACAGCCGTAGGTGTAAGAGCCAAAATTATCGTTTTTTCGATTTTGGATACACACCTACTGTGCTTGCTACAAAAGTTTAACAGAAGAATTCGCAAAAACTGTGAACAGTAGCCTAATTTTTTCACTGTATATTGTGAGGGGCTATTTTATATGTTCATCGGAAAGGAGTGATGGCGTTGGAGAATAATAACTTAAATCAGTTTGCAGACTTACTTGCAGGCTTAATCGCAAAATATATTGATAAGCTTGATATAGAAGAGATACCACAAGTTTCTGCTATGGAGAAATCCGAAGAAACAAAAGACATAGATGTTATTTCTTCATGTGAAGTGAAACAGGAAGAAAGGACGGAAAAATAACCTGTATCAAAAAAGTAAGGGGCTGGAAGTGAAGATTAAGTGCGGTAAAATTTTAAGTAGTCTAAAAGAAGCGAAGACAAGGCTTACTGGAAATATATTAAGCGAGGTCAAGTTATGTCAAAAGAAAAAATTAAAGCATATATTTACACAAGGGTATCTACAGCCATGCAGGTGGACGGATATTCTTTAGAAGCACAAAAGACAAAGATAAAAGCTTTTGCTTTATATAACGAATATGAAATTGCAGGTGAATATGAAGATGCGGGGAAGTCCGGAAAATCTATTGAGGGCAGATTTGCATTCAATCAGATGATGGAAGATATAAAAAGCGGAAAGGACAGTATTTCTTATGTGTTAGTTTTTAAGCTTTCACGCTTTGCAAGAAATGCAGCCGATGTACTTTCTACACTTCAAGTTATGCAGGATTTCGGTGTCAACCTTATCTGTGTAGAAGATGGCATTGACTCGTCAAAAGATGCGGGGAAACTTATGATTTCCGTTCTTTCCGCTGTTGCTGAAATTGAAAGAGAAAACATTCGTGTTCAAACAATGGAAGGACGCATTCAAAAAGCAAAAGATGGAAAATGGAACGGAGGTTTTGCTCCATATGGATATAAACTGGAAAATGGAAATTTGATTATAAATGAGGAAGAAGCGGAAGCCATCAGAATAATTTTTGACCGCTATTTTAATACTACTATGGGTGCTAACGGAATTTCCAAATATCTTGAAAGGCAGGGAATAAAAAAGATTGCAAGGCATAACGGCAAGAACCCTTATTTTGATCCGTCATACATCAGAAGAATAATAGCTAATCCTGTTTATAATGGAAAAATTGCTTATGGCAGAAGAAGAACGGAAAAGGTTCATGGTACAAGAAATGATTATCACTTAGTTAATCAGGATGAATACATTTTGGTAAACGGAAAGCAAGATGCAATCATTACGGACTCCCTTTGGGAAGCTGCTCAAAACAAACTAAAATCTCAAGCCAAGAAATATGAGCATTCTTACAAGGGGAATGAAGAATATACGCATTTACTGTCCGGCATTTTAAGATGTCCGATATGTGATGGATCTCTTTATGGAAATCGCTATCGCAAAAAGAAAAAAAGATGGCTCAAGATATAAAGAGAGCTTATATTATAACTGTAAACATAGGCGTCATGTAGACGGCAAGCCATGTAATTTCACAAGGCAGATAAATGAAAAAGTATTGGATGAAGCGTGTAATGTGATATGACATATGTTACAGAAATAAAGAAAAAAGAGAGGAACTTTGATACAATAGGTTTTACCACAAACTTTCAAGTATCAAAGGAGACCTCTCATGGAGATTATAACTGAAGAAATGCGTTTTCGCCAGCGTTTATGTGAATATGCAATAAAATATGGTGTAACACGTGCTGCAAGAAGATATCATACAAATAGACAGTTTGTATATCGTCAGCTAAAAAAATACGATGGAACCGTCAGGAGTCTTGCCCTTAAATCAAGAAGACCACATAGCAGCCCTAATGCTCATACAAAAGAAGAACTAGCATTAATACGACGGATGCTAAAGCGTAACGGAGTGTATGGTTTGGCAGAAGTTTACGTTAGATGCAGAGAAAAAGGATATAAAAGAAGTTTTGCAAGTATGTGCAGACAAATACGTAAAAAAGGGTATAGGAAGCCAACAATCCATCGAAAGAGTTATACTAAATATGAGAAAATGGATGGAAAATATCCAGGCGATAAAGTCCAAATTGATATAAAGTATGTTCCAGATGAATGTATTCGCTTTCCAAGTTATGGGAATAGATACTATCAAATAACGGGAATAGATGAATACAGCAGGAAACGAGTACTAAAAATAGTAAAAGAAAAGAGTACATATGAGACCAGCAAATATCTAAAGGAGCTTGAGGGAAAAATGGGATTTCCAATTCGAATGATCCAGGTAGACAATGGCTATGAATTTGTAAATGATGATAATCGAACAGACAAAGAAAGTGCATTTGAAAAGGCAGCAAGAGCATTAAACATTGAGTTAAAAAGGACTAGACCTTACTCACCATGGCAGAATGGTAAAGTAGAAAGAAGTCATAGGGAAGATGGAAAGATTCTTTATGGGAGGAAAGCCTTCACAAGTGAACGAGAATTGATCAGACAAGTAGCAAAGCATGAAGCTAGATATAATAAAACAGCGAAGACTAGTCTTAATTTCAAAAATCCAAACCAAGTTGTATCAGAATACTTCTCAAAGTGTAACATATGTCTTGACAACTAAGACTGTTATTTCCGGTAGACAGGTGATATAATATTGTCAAGTAATTTAAATTTTATAACTATGGAGCATACAATGTCATACATCGAAAAAACAATTTCCACAGAAATGAAATATAATGGAAAGATCCTAAATCTGAGAATTGACACCGTAAAAACAAAAAACGGAGAGTCAACCCGTGAAATAATCGAACACCCGGGAGGTGCTGTTATTTTGCCCCTCCTTCCAAATAATCATGTGGTTATGATCAAGCAGTTCAGAAAACCTCTTGAAAGGGATGTACTTGAATTGCCTGCCGGCAAGATAGATCCCGGCGAATCTCCGGAGGATGCTGCTTTTAGAGAACTCAGGGAAGAAACAGGCTTTTCTGCAAAACAAATGAAGCTATTAACTAAGATGTACCCTTCTGTCGGCTACTCACAGGAATGTTTATATCTCTTCCTTGCCACAGATCTTGAGCCGGGAGAAACTGACTTTGATCCAAACGAAGATATTGATACTTTCACTTACCACATGGAAGATCTTGTAGACATGATAATCGAAGGGAAAATTCAAGATTCAAAAAGCCAAGTGGCAATTCTAATGACACATGAACTTTTGACCAGAGATAAATTGTAGCTTTTTTTAATACTGATTTTACAAAAGCACATTTTTAAAACCTTCTTTTTTTGGCTGTCTCAACTTAAATGAAATATATTAATGCTATTGAATAATCTATAATTATACAAAGTCCGGAGCTAAAATGAACGAATATATAAATGCATATTTAATTTTTTTAAGAGATAAGAAAAAATCCTCAGACAATACCGTCGAAGCATACGTCAGAGATTTGACTTCATTTGAAAATTATCTGGATAAACGAGGGCTAAATGACATAACCTCTGTCAAACAGGAAGACATAATAGGTTTTCTTATGGATATGAAGAAAGAAAATCTTTCTACAGCCACAATAACCAGACGCCTGGCCTCAACAAGGAGTTTCTATAAATTTATGCTTGACGAAAATCATGTTATCGTCAATCCTGCAAAAGACATCAAAGCGCCAAAAGTCGTCAGAGGAGAAATAGAATATTTGACTATTGATGAGATTGAAAAGCTGCTCTCTCTACCGGACGAAAGCCCGAAAGGCATAAGAGACAAGGCCATCTTTGAAGTCCTCTACGGTACCGGTATCATGGTTTCTGAACTTGTTGAACTTCGTCTCAAGGACCTTAACTTGAGAATGGGATTTATCACCTGCAACGGCAATCATGGAAAAGCAAGGATAGTTCCACTTGGAGATTACGCGAAATATGCAATGAAGCGTTACCTTTCCGAGAGTCGTCCTACTTTTATTAAATCAGATGACGGAAATGATGAAGAAGCCGCTCTGTTCGTTAATTTTATGGGAAACGCCTTTACCAGACAAGGATTGTGGAAGATTCTTAATTCATATGGGGAAAAAGCCGATATATCAAAGAAACTGACCCTTCAAATAATCCGTCATTCTTTCGCAGTGCACATGATCGAAAACGGCGCTGATTTAAAGACATTGCAGGAACTTTTGGGGCATGAGGATATTTCGGCCACCCAGGTTTATCTGCAATTTCGAAAAAATAAAATCAAAGAAGTATATGACAGAACCCACCCTCGAGCTATCGCAAAAAAATAACTTCATACCTAATGTACTAAATGTCATCATCTTTTACAATGTGGAGATTTAATTTCATGATATTAATCTATCTGTCTGCCGTAATTTTCTCATAAACCGACCTGTTATCCGTATGCCGTAATATTTGTTTAAAAATGACAAGTTACAAAATACTTTAAATACACCTAAAAATTAATAATTAACTTGCATAATCTAATATTCTGAGATATAATGTCTATGAGGTTATCTCCCCTGATAATCTCATCCCAATACCCCTTTTGAACAAAGTAGACTGCTCCCCTGCGGTCTATTTTGTTATCCGGATATAATTGTCACATTCAACTGCCTTAAAAGCATGAAAAATACAATCTTGATACAGCAAAGAGGTGATCAATGAAAATCATTGAAAAATCAGTAGTTCTAGAAGATTCAACAGTTTCTGTACTATCTTCTAAGCTTTTTAATCGTTTCTTTAAAGGAGAAAAAATCGCAGTATTTGATATAGAAACAACGGGCTTATCTCCAAAATACAACAATATAATCCTAGCCGGATTTGTAATCATAGATACATCGAATTTCTCAGGAAAATTGATACAATATTTCGCAGATAATCCAATTGAAGAAAGAGATGTTTTAGGCAAAGCTATAGAAACCCTTAAGGACATTGATTTTGTCATAACTTATAACGGCAAATCATTTGACATGCCTTTCTTGTATGAGCGTTCATCAAGGCTGTCTCTTCCGTATGAGCAAATATACAACCTGGATCTTTATCAGTTGGTAAAGAACCACTCTACCCTTAAGGAAACTCTTGGAAGTCTCAGTCAAAAATCCATGGAAAAATTCATGGGAATAGCTTCGAATCGTGATGATGAAATTTCAGGTGGAGAGAGTGTAACACTTTATACAAAATATACAAACTCTCTAGAGAAAAATCTACTGACTCAAATACTTTTGCACAATTCCGACGATGTTTTGCAGCTTACAAGGTTAATCCCACTGATTAAATATTTTGATATGGATATAGCTATAAAAAAACTTGGATTTCCATTGGGGGAAATCTATGTTACGGGTTTTGAATGCGGAATTTCAAACTTTATCGTAAAGGGTATGCAACGAAGAAATTTAAAGGATTATATATCGTTCCCATCCGTGGATTTTCTTGGGAAATTTGAATTCTTAAAGGAAGAAGGAACTTGGTATATTGAGTATCCTGTATATACAAGAAAAGAAGGAAAGTATCTTGATATATCCACATTTGAGCCTGTCAATAAATTGAGATCGGAAATTAATAATCCATCTTCCTGTGTAAACGGAAAACTGATAATTCAGGAAAATGGAATCGATAACCACATGGCACAATATGATTTCGCACTGGCACTGGCAGAAGAAGTAAAAAAAAGAGTCAAATAAAAGAGAACATAGCCTCTGATTCAACTCTCTATAAAATCAGCGATATCATCAATTTCAGCAAACGCTAAAGAATTTGTTCAACTAAATAATAGGCAAACAAAATAGCTGCCAGTCCCAGTATGACACTGAGTAAAACATACAAAAACGCAGTAAAAACATATCCTCTTTCTATAAGGCTGAATGTCTCAAAAGAAAATGTAGAAAATGTGGTAAACCCGCCACAAAGTCCAACTCTCAGGAGAAGATTAAATCTATGATCTAATATATCATCTTTTAAAAATACCGAAAAAACACCTATGAGAAATGCTCCCATAATATTGATAAAAAGCGTATTAACAGGAAAAACAGTAGTCTCCTTTATTGGAATAAGACTCACCATGTATCTGATGACTGATCCGAAAAATCCACCGATCCCAACAAATAATATATTGATAATCATGTCATAACTCCCTAATGCTTATAAGACAAAATAAAAAAACTGAATCCTACCTAAAGAGGTGAAATCAGTTATCATACAACCTATGGTGCGCGACAAGGGACTTGAACCCCTACGGTCTCCCGCTAGAACCTAAATCTAGTGCGTCTGCCAATTCCGCCAGTCGCGCATGTGGTGACTCCACCGAGAATCGAACTCGGGTTACCGCCGTGAAAGGGCGGTGTCTTGACCGCTTGACCATGGAGCCATATATTTAAGAAACCGGCAACGTCCATATAACGAGCAGGCTCAATCCTGCGAGTTTCACGGTTTCCTTCCCTGCGGCAACGCCGTTCTGATTGTGGGAAACCGTACTTTCCCGGAAAGAAGTGATGTTGACGGTTATTTAAACTCATTTCTTTTTAAAAGAAACCGGCAACGTCCTACTTTCCCAGGCAGCTTCCCGCCAAGTATCATCGGCGCTAAGGAGCTTAACTTCTGTGTTCGAGATGGGAACAGGTGTGTCCTCCCTGCTATTGTCACCGGATTTATTCGTATTTTGATTTCTACCTTTAAACCTGAATAAATATATCCTACTTACAGTCTGTCGAACGCTAAAGCATTCGACCATCACATTACGTCGAACGCTAAAGCATTCGACAAAGAAAACCATCTGGTCAAGTGCTCGACCTATTAGTATCGGTCAGCTGAATGCATTACTGCACTTACACCTCCGACCTATCTACGTGGTAGTCTCCCACGGGTCTTACCTTTCGGAGGAAATCTTATCTTGTGGGGGGCTTCGCACTTAGATGCTTTCAGCGCTTATCCCGTCCATACGTAGCTACCCAGCTATGCCCTTGGCAGAACAACTGGTACACCAGAGGTATGTCCATCCCGGTCCTCTCGTACTAAGGACAGCTCCACTCAAATTTCCAACGCCCACAGCGGATAGGGACCGAACTGTCTCACGACGTTCTGAACCCAGCTCGCGTACCTCTTTAATGGGCGAACAGCCC
>JALENW010000034.1 GCA_022766365.1 Clostridiales bacterium
CATCCCGATTCGTATTATTCTTTTCATATAAGTGGCCTCCTTTGTATGTGGTAATCCCTGTTACCTTTGTTCTTGTTCAAACTCAAGTATACAGGTAAATCCACGTATCTACAAACGTGAGGTCACTTCATATTATCTTTCGTGCAATGTAGCTTGAACAACCACATTATACTAGAGTTGGTGATTTTTTGGTATAACCTCTGTTGCGCACCCGCATAGCTGGTGGTTTATTATTTCGCACGATTTATGAGCTCAACTTAGACACAGGCTTATAACAAGTAAAAAAGTGGGGTATTCGCCCACTTTTTAAAGGAAGAATTTCTTTAAGTTCAGATTTTAAACCCCCTATCGCGGTAAAAATGAGAATCGTTGAAAAGGATATCAATATTGAAAGGTATCATCCCTTTGTATTATATAATGACATTCTACTTTCCACATTCGTCATGGTGTTTATGTTCATGACAAATCGAACCCGTTGATTTTAAAGAACCTTTCATATATGCTTCTACTGCGTCTCTAGCCTTTCCTGTTGCTCCGACAATAACCTCGATATTCCTCTGATTAAAAATATCCACTGCTCCCCCACCCATACTTCCGCTAATAATCACATTCGCACCGTGGTCGGCAATAAAGTTTGGCAAAAATCCGGGTCTATGCCCGGGATTTTCAATGGTTTCATTTTTTACTATTTTGTTGTCTTCAGCGTCAAATAGTATAAATCCTTCGCAGTGACCAAAATGCTCGGTCACCATCTCGTTGTCACTGGCTACAGCAATCCGAATCATTTTCTTGTTCCCTCCATTTCTTCTATCTTTCCGGCCGTTGAATCCAACCAATTGCCTTCAAGCATTTCCATCATGCCCCTATCACATGCCGTTGAAATTTTGGGGTCAATAGGTATTCTTGCAAGTACCGGAAGTTGATGCTGACCGGCAACTTCTTCGATATGACTTTCACCAAAAATCTGATAATCTTTCCCATTATCTGGACATCTAAAATAAGACATATTCTCAACTAAACCGATAATAGGAATGTTCATCATCTCCGCCATCTTCACCGCCTTTGTAACAATCATAGATACCAGTTCCTGTGGTGATGTTACAATAATCAATCCGTCAACGGCTATGGATTGAAACACCGTAAGAGGAACATCTCCTGTCCCCGGAGGCATGTCGATGAACATAATATCTACATTATTCCAAATCACATCTTTCCAAAATTGTTTGACTGTATTTGCAAGAATCGGTCCTCTCCAGACAACAGGGTCTGTATCATCTTCTAAAAGCAAATTTACCGACATCATTTGGATACCGGTTTTCGATTTTACGGGGATAATCCCTTCTTCACTGATGAGTGCCCTTTCCTTTATTCCAAAGGCTTTTGGAATAGAAGGTCCGGTAACATCAGCATCTAAAATTGCCGTGTGATATCCCAATCGATTCATTGTAACCGCAAGCATAGATGTGACAAGGGATTTGCCAACACCGCCTTTACCGCTGACAACCCCAATTACTTTTTTTACACAGCTCTTATCATGCAGCGTTTCAGAAAAATCTATTCTAGATTCTTGTCTTTCCGCACACTCTTCCGAGCAGCTATTGCGGTTTTGATTACAGTTTTCACTCACCGTTTCACTCCTTTCTCAAATCTGTACATGGGTATACTCTTTTCAAACAAGGGTTTCCCGACACAGCTTTAGCCATAACCTTATTCATGAAGTATCTTCATGGTTCTCTGACATATCTTTCTAACCTAAGTCACTGATATATAATCTATATCTACAACTGGTTTCCCGCCATCCAAGCTTCTTACGGCGTTGGTGTCAAATGGAATCCTGCCCACAAATTAAAGTCTTTGTTCTTTGCGAAAATTCTCAAAATTTTTCGTATATGGTCAAAATTGACATCGTATTTTTTGACGCACATAGCAACCTTTATCCCAAAAGTTTCTACCGTGTGGATAATACGCTCCATGTCACTAATGCCGGATTCGAAAAGTTCGACAACGACTAAAACCATATCCATGCCGCTCAGCAAGACAAGGACCGATCAGCCTATGCCGTAAGACCCGTCAATAATAGTCATCTTCGCCTTTTCACTTTTTATCTTCCGTGATACACGTCCCGAACGTACCGACACCTATATCTGGCAAGACGGTTAAATAGACTGTTGCTCCACCAACATACAGTATAGGTTTTCCGGTGACTCCTAGCATAGGTAACACACCGGTATTGGACGATACATAATCCGATTTTCCTTTTTACACCTTCCCAATGACTTTTCCGTCAGAATCTTTTTAGACAGACCCATATGCAGCATCACTATTATAAACCTTTGTTTCTTCGTTCATTTCTGTATTCCAAATCAAAAATTATGGTGTAAATTCAGAGGAATCATATACTCTTGATCTCATATCTTTCCCATTTACCGGGATACCAATCTTCATGATCGTTCTTCTTTTAATCCTCACTTATTATCGTTTATCCTCAGCAAAACAGCGAACACGCTTTCGTACACGACAGCCGCGACCACAACCTTTACCCGAATCCTCGCATAATCGGTACTCACCACCCTCAATGGAAAGAACCTTCCCCTCAACTAGAAATTCTGCCAGTTTTTTTCTCGCTTCACTATAGATTCCTTGAATCGTGGTTCGCGCTACGTTCATTTGTTTGGCACATTCTTCCTGGGTAAAGCCATCTAAGTCGATCAATCGTATGGTCTCATACTCATCAATAGTCATCGTGACACGGCGCTCTTCATTTGGAGGAGAACCAAGAGGGCCAAAAATGTTTTTATCGGGCAGACAACAGACCCTTCTCCATTTCATTGGTCTTGCCATCACGCATCACCTCATTTCTAACATGAATAACTGGAGCGTCCTCCGGCTATCCACAAAATCTGTTTTATAGTTGCTCTAATTGCTGATCGATCACATTCAGTTGCTCTTGCAGGATATTTTTCTGTTCACATAGCAAGTCTTTTTTTGTCTCAGGAGAAGTTTGATCGATTGATAAACTTCGACCAGAACAGCGACCGAATCCGCGTCTGCGACCAAGTCCTATACCACGCTCGGGTGTCTTTGCTTCTGCGCAATTGCCCAAACCTCTTCCGGTTTTTACGCCAGATCTCATTGGGCCTGTTCCATCTCTTCTCGGCATATGATTCACCTCCTTCTTTTCGTTATTGACATATGCCATTTATCTCTAGTATATATCATATCCGATATATGTCAATAACTTTTAGGGAAATTCTATCGCTGGTGAAAGAAAGAATTTCGCCATAGATCTTATAGTGCTGCCTTAATAGCATATGCACATTATATTGATTTGCAAGGGCAAAATAGTCGACAGTCGAAAAGTTTTCATCTCGCCATTTGAATTCCAAAATGCATATTTCTATTTCTATTAATTCTTGCTTTTTACTCTTCGTGGTTTTGAAATTCTTTTGCCAATTTATCACCACCCATTCTTTAATTACCGATACTCGTTCAATAACCATATGTTACAGCATTCTAATTTCAAAGCCGTTTTATGATAATCACTTAACATTGTTCCCGGCCTTTTCTATTCCGAGGCTAGTTTGCCTTTTAAATCTTCTGCACACACCCCGTTTAAACATTCATTTTTTAGGGTATTTAAAGAATAATAACTATGTCATAAAATATAAGAAATAATTCACAATGGAGGATCACAAAAAAGCAAATTTTTTGTGACAAGTCATCGTATTGTATCCAATATAATTAAATTGATGGTAACTTACAGACAACTGGAGTCTACTCTATTATATGACAGCAAGGTACCGGTATTCTCCCTATTCAGGATTTCTATCGACAATTATCCTCGCTGACAACTAAGTCAGCTGTGAAGAAAAACAAAACTGTCGGAACCCCCATCAGAAGATGTAAAAAGGACGATACTCAAAAATGGATGTTACAGAATTTAGAAAAAGAATGGATGCTCATCAATTGGCTAAAGCCGTCAAAGCTCAAAGGCAATATCAGCTTGAGGGCGGTCTCAGGGATATATCGGAGCGTAAGAAATACCTCAAGATTCTCCGAGACATGCTTCTGAAAAATGAGGAGTCCATAACAGCAGCCCTGAAAACAGATCTTTCTAAATCAGAAAGCGAGGTTTTCCTAACAGAAACATATATCATATATCAGGAAATCGACTACGCCCTTAAAAATATTGACAGTTGGACCAAAGCAAAAAAAGTCCCACCTTCCTTATCCAACCTACCCAGCCGAAATACGCTGCATCCCGAACCATATGGGGTCGTAGCTGTTTTGGCGCCTTGGAACTATCCTGTTAATCTGACCCTTGCCCCTATAGTTGGAGCCCTAGCTGCGGGGAATTCAGTTGTATTAAAAGGCTCAAGGAACAGCAAGTATACATCTCACCTGCTTGTAGACCTGATTACGACACATTTCCCCCCTGAAGTAATTTATCCGGTCGATCCTGAAATTGACTATGATACTCTTCTCAATCAGCGCTATGACTATATATTTTTTACCGGAAGCACAACTGCCGCAAAGAAGGTAATGACAAAAGCTGCAGAAAACCTTACCCCGGTTACAATGGAACTTGGTGGCCGGAGCCCATGCATAGTTCACTCTGATGCAGATATCAAACTTGCCGCCAAAAGAATAGCCTGGGGTAAATTTTTGAATGCAGGTCAGACATGTATTTCCATAAACCACGTATGGGTTCATGAAGATGTAGAGAATAAATTTATAAAGGCCATACTTGATGAAATCTTATTGAACTACAGATATGCCCTCAAAGCTCCGGATTATCCGAAGATAATTTCAAAAAACCATTTCGATCGTCTATCCTCTCTGATTGATACAGCCGAGGTCAAACCTGACGGTCTGGTTTTAGGTGGGGAGAGAAATGAAAAGGATCTCAAGATTGCTCCTACCATAGTAGCTCATGCTGATCTTGGAGATCAAATTATGGAAAAAGAGCTTTTTGGTCCCATTTTGCCTATCTTAAAGTATCAAAGTCTTGACAGCTTAACACACCATCTTCTGGAAGAGGAAAAACCTCTGGCATGTTACTTCTTCACTGAAGATATTCCCTTAGCATATGAATTTATGAACCGTGTATCCTTTGGCGGCGGTTGCATAAACGATGTGATTATGCACATCAGCAATCATCATATGCCTTTTGGCGGTGTAGGGAACAGTGGTATGGGATCATATCATGGAAAGTATTCTTTTGACACATTCACTCATTATAAACCTGTTGTGTCAACTTCAACTCTAATGGATCTACCTTTCAGATATTCACACTTTGCAAAGAAAAATCTTTCCCTCTTGAGGAAAATACTGTTAAAACCATAGATAGGGAACGTTGTTAAATTCCTTGACCGCTTTATCGCTTTAAACTATAATTTAAATAAAGGCACATAAAAAGACAGAAGCCTCTCAGACGAATTTCTAAGAGGCTTCTGTCTTTAGATATACCATGGATAATGTATCTCTATTTTATCACTATATGTGATAATTTCAAGCCTTTTTTAAAATTTTTCTCACAGATGGTTTGTTCTAATCCTCATTTAATTAAGGTAACATAACATTAAATGAAAGTTACTGCAACTTCAGGGAATTTGGCTTGACGAGGAAAATTCGCATGATCGGTGATAACATCAAAAAGCGACGCAAACAGCTGAAAATGACACAAGATGAGCTTGCAACAAAGCTTGGAGTCTCTCAAAATACGGTTTCCATGTACGAAAGGGACCAGAGAACTCCTGATGTTGACAAGCTTCCTGTGCTGTGCAAAGTTTTAGAAGCTCCAAGTGATTATTTCCTTGGGATTCCCATTTACTATAATTTCAACGAAAAGACGGACTTTTCCGAAGATGATACCATAGATCCGATCCAAAGTTTCGAAATAGATATTCTTCGTGGAATTCGTACGATTTATTCAGGCAGCACATCTGACAATCCTTCCGCTTTGGAAATCAATACAGATTTTATACTTAATGTAATACGTCTCATTTCACACATTGATCCCAGCTACCATAAAGCGATTATCAAAATGCTCACCGGAATGGCTTCGGATAACTCGATTGAGCCATCACCGATTGACGAAAACAAGACTTTGCTCAAAACAAAATAATCCCCCGAAAAGCTTACCTCTGTCTATAACTCTATACACAGACTCCTTAGCCGTTCTGGGGGATTTATTAATTCATTTACCGATTATCTACCTTTTAAGGTTCTCAGGATTAAGCCCCTCAAGCTGAGGAATCACAAAAATTCCGTCCTTTCTGATTAACACATCGTCGAAATAAATTTCACCTCCACCATATTCAGGTCGTTGAATAAGTACTAGATCCCAATGCACGGCTGACTTGTTTCCATTGTATGCATCATCATAACACATTCCGGGAGTCAGATGTATACTACCTGCAATCTTCTCATCAAACAGCGTATCCTTCATTGGATTAAGCACATAAGGGTTCACCCCTATGGCGAATTCTCCAAAGTATCTTGCCCCCTCATCAGTGTCAAGCAATTGATTGATTCTCTCATTATCATTCGCTTCAGCTTTCACAATCTTACCATTTTCAACGTGGAAAACGATGTTCTCATATGTAAAACCAAGTTCCTCACTCTGAGTATTATACGAAATAATTCCGTTCATTGAGTCCTTAACCGGGGCGGTGTAAACCTCTCCATCTGGAATATTAAGTCCACCATCACATTTGATCGCTCCGATACCTTTGATACTGAAAGTCAGATCCGTTCCCGGCGATACTATCCTGACTTTATCCGTCTTATTCATCAGTTCAACAAGGGGATCCATGGCCCTGCTCATCTTCTCATAGTCCAAAGTACAAACATCAAAGAAGAAATCCTCGAACGCTTCTTGGCTTGTTCCTGCAAGCTGTGCCATGGAAGCATTCGGGTAGCGCAAAACAACCCACTTCGTTTTACTCACCCTGTAATCCACAGTCGGATCCAACATTCTGCTATAAAGAGAAATCTTATCACCCGGCACATCGCTGGTCTCACTGGTATTATTCCCCGCACGTACAGCGATATATGCATCCATCTGTTTCATCTCATATAGCTTGTAATCATTCATAACTCTAAGCTGCTCCTGATCACATCCCAGCATTATTTCTCTGTCCAAAACAGAATCTCTAACCGTGTAGTACGGTCTTCCCCCTGCTTTGTACACATCCTTTATAAGTTGTCTGATAAGCGGCTTCGGAGACTCTCCCTCAAAATCTATGAGAACCCTTTCCCCATTTTGCACCTTACATGAATAATTCACTAATAAATTTGATAGTTTTTCAATTCTCGGATCCACATCTAACCTCCAAAATATAATACTTACAGGCTCAAATATTTGCCTATCATGCTCCACACTTTCACAAAGACCTACCGACTTACTCTTCCTAAGGCCTAAAATATTATACCACAGTTTTCATCAATTTAATAGGAGACAGGTTGGCCTGTCTCCTATATTCTGAAGGTTTGACTCTATTTAGATATCTTTCCTTCTTCTCATAACAAAATATACTGCTCCTGATAGTGTAATGACTAGCATTCCATATCCCACCATCAATGACCTATCTCCGGTCTTTACGGCTTTTTTCATGTTTCCTGGTTTTGACGGTAACTTAGGCTGTAAAGTCTTACCATTGTTTCCGTTATTATTAACTCCGGTATCAAATTTTCCGGGTTTGTCGTTATCCGGCTTCTCCGGTGAAGAAGGTTTGCCAGGTTGATCCGGTTTTTCCGGCGAAGATGGTTCGCCAGGCTGATCCGGTTTTTCCGGTGCAATCGGTTTATCCGGCTTATCAGGGCCGGTTTTGTCCGGGGTTTCATCATTGATAACCTTTTTGAAGCTATCCTTAGACCAATCCAACTCCAGTCTTGCATTCTGTCGGCCACCGCCTTCCTGTATACTTTCCATTACAGGCACATACACGTTTAACCAAACATTTTTCTGACCCTTCTCAATAGGTATAAGGATTTCCTTAGGATATAATTTACCCTTCATAACATTGTCTGTTCCAAATTCCGGATCATTGAATTCATCGACCACTTCCTCATATTCGGTCAAAACCTCAGCTTCTTCTATTCCCGATTCCTTGGTAGGTGGAGTTTCAGTGACAACCTCAGGATAATAGGCAAGATCTCCCAGATATCCGGTGAAACTGTTTTCACCCATTTTCTGGGTAAGCGGCATAAACTTAAGCTTTAGATACGGTTTACCTTCTTTAAAAATAATGTGTAGCGGAAGCTTAGTTCTATTCCCCTTTTCGTCCTCAGTGTAAGCTAATGAGCCGTCTGCCATAGATTTTTGATCCTTGTTGTAGGCATGCCATATATCACCTTGAATTTCATACGTACCGTTTTCATACTCCGGTTTTTTATTTTTTTCCAAAGCCTTTATGGATTCAGCCAGAAGTTTAGTTGCTTGATCAATTTGTGATTTTGTCACATTTTCATCAGCTATCGCCTTTTCTGCCTCTTTAACCGCTGACGCAAGAACAGCATAGCTTTCCTTTGTGTAATCAGCTTTTTTACTATCAAAAGATTTTGCAGTATTAATCAACTTTTCAAGCTCTGCCTTGTCTGCTTTTGTGATCTCTTTTACTTTGAGAGTCTTCATAGCGTTAGACAGCTCCAATCCGGCTTTTGAGATTTCCTTTTTTATAGCGACTTTATCGGATAGAACATTATTAGCTGCTGCTATTTTGCGATCAAGTGCAGTGAGACTTTCTTCTGTATATTTTTCTCTATGGATTTCCTTTGCTTCTTTGACCTTTTTCTCCAATGCAGTCTTGTCATGTTCCTCAGACTTGGCATTTTTCAGATCCAAATTCAGCTTACCGGATACCTCATTTCCCTTTATATCTGTGATTTTGATATCTGTGTTCTCGATATTTTCAGGCAATGTCAGAACAATTCTTCTGTCCTTAACTTCGTATTTCTTATCACCAATGCTTATATCTTTGAATGTTGTGTTTTTTGCGGTGTCAAGATATACATCCAGCTTTCCCTTGTTGGCGATCAGCCTTGTTTTTACAATCTCATCGTTCAAAGGCGATTTCTGATTTTTGCTATCCCTGAGTTCTGATTTTACGGAATAAAGTCCGTCCTCGAGTTTTATGACATCTTGGGAAGTATCACTTGCGTTTCTAAGTGTTGTCCAATCCAATTTCAGAAGAACATTTTGTTGCCCCGAACCCGGATTGAGAGATTCCATTATAGGTACGTATACACAGAGCGGTTCAAAACTCTCCATACCCTTATCAACCAGTGGAATCTCTACAATTTTAGGATACAAATTGTCCTTATCATTATAGTCGTCTATTACATCATTGCCCTGTTTGTCTTTCTGCGTCGAAAGGACATTAGCAGGTTTTAGATTTTCCATGCCGCCGGGATTTCCGTTTTCATCATATGTATACCCTTTGTCGTAATAGAACAAGTACTGAAGGTAACCGAACCGGTCTTGAATTGTTATCCCGTCGAAATCCAGCGTCGCTTTGTATTCTCCGTTCTTTACATTTAGAGTTATCCAGTGCTTAATGGCTTTGTTTGCCATAGACTTTGACTGCCTGTCCGGCTTTAACATTTCTGCATATACCTTGTATTCTCCATCAGAAAGTGATTTCGGATCGAGAGTAGATGCATTCCTGCTATTCCTGAATGTTTTAACTGCTTCTTTTAAAGCCTTTTCAGCCTTCTTCAAATCATCAACAGTGGTTCTCCTCTTTGCCGCTGCGTATTCTGCTTTTTCGATTTCTTCTTGTAATGTTCGGAATGCTATATCGGTTTTGCCGTCTTTTTCTATTTCCTTAGCATTTTCAATTGATGCCTTGAGGCTGTCTCTGGCTTCTGTAAGTTCACCGCCATCTTTAAGGTCCTTAATTGCTTCCTCAATCTTATCGGACTTTTCTTTGATTTGAGCTGAAACCTCGTGGTCTTTGCCTGCGTCTTTCTTCAGGCTTTTGTAGAATTTTTCTCCCTCCTGAAGCGCCTTTCTCAGCTTGTCGTAGCTTTCTTTAGAGTATGCGTTCTCAGGATACCTCTTTGCCTTATCAATAGATTTTCTAAGGACAGATTTTTGATGGTAGGCAATGTCAGAATCATCTTGAATTTTTTTGATATTATAAAATTTCAAATCTGCATCTATGGGATCAGACATTACTTGTTCGTATGTGAAGTTTGCACCCATAGCCGGAGGGATCACCTTGATACCATAGCTGTTATCGTGGATAGTGTCATCATACAATCTAAGTCTGGCGGCTTTTATGCATGAGAACTCTTCAATCGGGTCAAAGCCTACGTTATCTATCAATTCACCCTTGTCGTTTGTTTCAAAATCAAAAAACTCAGTATCTGAAGGATTCTTGCTCCACAAATGTCCTAGATAGACAGGATTGCCTCCCATATCAATAGCCTTGAAATTAAGATAAACGTCCTTTCTGCCTTCTTTGACAACAACATATGCACTCGGATTTAGTGCCATGTCTGCCATGGAAAGTGTGCCGGATTCTCCGAATTTAATGAATTTGACTCCGGCTTTATATATCCCATCTTCAGCTAATTTCGATAAGCTGTCTTCTGTTTGTGGAATTCCCATCACCAAAGTACAACCATTAACATAGTTTCTTTCGCCAAAAGTAATTCGGACGTATTTTTTCCCATCACGGACAGGATATGTTATAGCAGATTTTAATGCACCACCATTCTCAGAATTGTCGGAGGTTGGCGTTCCTCTAGGAGAATATATTGCTATATACGGCTTATCCCAATCTTTAGGAATTTCCATTTCTATACATCCCGGACTCAGCTCGCCTTTTACACTTTTGCCGGTGTTATCCACAATATCTGTCTTGTATGCCCTGTATTTTGAAGGATCGTCTCCGGTAATTTTTTTGATAGTTTCAAGGGCGTCCTTATTTACTTCTGATCCGGTTTTAACCATAAGTTTTGAAGCTTTATCCGGAGCATACTTATCGGGTATATAGTAGCTGACTCCCGTTTTTTCATCTTTAAAAGATCTGATATTCCAGCCCTTAGTCGAAAGGTATATCCATCCTGAATGTGGTGTTCGAGATTCTTCAGTCTCAATAACGACTCTTCTTCCGAAAATAAAATCTTTAACATTATTACTTGCGGCAAAATCTACTGTGAATTTCCCGGTCTTTGGATCATATATATTGTTGCTATATGTAATATCCCTGTCTCCCAATAGATAGTTATCAAAAAAAGATTTATCATATTTCCTTCCTGTAATCAGCTTTATAGATTTAATAGTTTCGGGGCAATCCTCAGTAATAACAAATGTGGCATTATAATTAAAGTTATCATCGCATTTTATATTATCTGTCCTTGCTACATTGCTTACCCATAATCCTCTAGCCCAGAAATCCGCAGCATCTTGAGAAATAGGTGTATGACGAGTTCGTTCAGCGTCAAACTTTAAATCACCCGGCTCTGCCCCCATAAGATCCATTAAGGGTTCAATCGTCTTGGGATTTATTTTATATACGATACTACCAATTGTTCCATATTTGCTTCGTCCATCATGAGCATAACCCGCTATAGAAAAATATTTGCGTAGATCGTTAACCGGAAAGCTTATTATTGCAAGGTCTGTAGCCTTGTCTATATCCGATTCTTCAGCAGGGTCGATACGAGTCCACAAGGATGCAGATGTATCATATCCAAGTTTCTTTAAATCTGCTACTTCCTTCTCGTAGTTTTCCATGGATTTACCCTCGTAGGGTTTCCATCCATCGCCTATACGCGGAACCTTCTCTCCGTTTGCAGCATCTTGGTCCAGCAACTGAAGAGTTGACCAACCACTGTACGAGGTCACTCTCAGAAGTACTGTTGCCTTGCCATCTTTTATCTCTAATGCAACTCTTGGTGATACTGTCAGAGTCCCTGAATGAGTTCCATCTTTGAGCATTATACTGGCACAGTATATACCATCTCCCAAGCCCAACACTTTTTCTCTGGCATTATCTTTGGTATTGCTCCCTGCATAGGAAAAGGGGGTGTAAAGGGTTAATGTAAATGCTATGAGTAATATATATGCAGCTATTTTTTTAAAATTCTTCATATTACCTCCGATAAAAGAAAAGCCGCAGACTAATGCGGCCTCTCATGTTCTTTTTATGGTTCACACACAAATCGTGCATCCATGTTATCTTGCATTCCGGGTGGAATCCTATTCCCTTTAAATTTAAAATATATCTTCACAGGGACACCGGGCAAACCTGTGCCATCATCGTAGTTCATATCTATTTTTGCAACACTATTAGTATACACATTTTGATTCTCGTGATTAATGATTTGTACAATTTCACCGGTATACCAAAGGAGAGAATACGGTTTAAATGTAACATTCGCAATGCCATCTTCATTAAGATCCACAGTACGGATTAACTTGGTGTCCATTCCCATCTTCAGTGGCCTTCCATCCGGCTTGGTAAATTTGCAAACGCTTGGAGTTGCGGCAAAGGACGATATTGCCATTGCCATTACCATGGCTGCCGCCAAGGCTAGAGTGATAACTTTCCTTTTTAGTGTCATATTCGCCACTTCCTTTCTACTACAATATATTTATGGTTAATATCCCTTACAGCCAGTAAGGAATTATCCATCTTGTTGCTTAAACTGTTAGAATGTAGGTAGCAATTGGTATATCGTTTTCCTTTCTTGGACTTCGCGTCCGTTTTTTA
>JALENW010000015.1 GCA_022766365.1 Clostridiales bacterium
AATTTATCTAACCCTTTTTAATTTTTACTTATCCAAAATAGACAAATATAAATCTAGCCTCTGATTTAAATATCTTGCAAACATATCCGCCATTGGTGATATATTATGTTTTACATGATATTCATCAAAAGCTTCGTAATATTTCAAGCGATCAGTAAACTTTATATCTATCGGCGGATAACCCGCTTTCATTAATTCCAAGTTAACCAGTAATCTTCCGGTTCTTCCGTTTCCATCGATAAAAGGATGTACGCCCTCAAATTCAATATGAAAACGGGCAAGCTTAGTCACAATATCTTCCTTGCTGTTTTTATATTCTTCCAGTAATTCTTCCATTTTGGGAATAATCAAATATGGCTGTACAGGTTCATGTGCTGCCCCCATGATTCTAACCGGAACTCTTCTATATATGCCTCTATCTTCTTTCTTATCAGCCAAGACCAGATAGTGAATATCCTTTATTACTTTTTCAGATATTGGGGCGTTTTCACTAACAAGCTGCCTGACATAATCAAAGGCGTCTTTATGTCCAATAACTTCCAAATGCTCTTTTAATGATTTCTGGTCAATAGTGAGCCCTCTCAGAACCATGTCTGTCTCTCGCAAGGTTAAGGTATTACCTTCGATTGCATTTGAGTTATAGGTATATTCTGTTAGAAATTCCTCATTTAATCTTTCCATCTCTCCTTCTGTTAAAGGTCTTCTTCTTTTAAGAATTTCTAGTTTGTCTTCTATAATTGGAATAAGTGATTCCTTAATTTTATATCTTCCATCAGTCGGCTTTGTCGCATCATAAGGTATTTTCCAACCTCTTCCTTCTTGATATGCACCGGGAATCTTTCCTTCTGAACATAAAGTCCTTACTCTTCTATCGGATATCCCCCATTTTTCAGATGCTTGTTTCACTGTAATGTACATAAATCATCCCTCCATTCTTTCATATTATACCATCTTATCGGAATAATATCGACGAAATAGGAATAACATATGCCAACTATCGGAATAATGCTGTTTTGCGGAACGATACCTTATATATGGAATAATATTATCTGCTATAACGGAATGATAAATTTCACATAAACAAAATACCTCTGCTATCATATACACTCTCTGTATTTTGATTTCCACACCTGATTGCCCTATCCAGTGCCATGATTGTCGCAATAGCTCCATCAATCTTTTCTGTGGATTTTTCTTTATCTGCCTTAATATTCCCGGCAGGGTCTGTCGTAATAAATATATTGTCCATATTCCATCTAAGTACAGGATGACCTCCATGAGCAATTTTCTGCTCTAGTGTTAATTTAATTAGCTCTTTAGTTGGTGGACTCATATCCTTAAAGCCTTGTCCAAAAGGAACGACTGTAAATCCCATATTCTCCAAATTTTGAACCATCTGAATAGCACCCCATCTATCAAAGGCAATTTCTCTGATATTGAATCGTTCACCTAACTTTTCTATGAATGTTTCAATATATCCATAGTGAACTACATTACCTTCTGTCGTTTGAATATATCCTTTTCTTTCCCAAATATCATAGGGAACATGGTCACGCTTTACCCTTAAATAAAGTGTATCTTCCGGTAACCAAAAATAAGGGAGTACTATATATTTATCTTCCTCAGCTATTGGTGGAAATACAAGTACAAAGGCCGTAATGTCTGTTGTAGATGATAGGTCAAGTCCACCATAGCAGACTCTTCCTTCAAGTTCATCTTCATTTACTGCAAAGGAACAATATATATGCAATATATTAAGTTCCAACGACATAGAATTTACAAGAATGAAAAAGAACAACGGAATTTGTGCTGTTATCAGAGGGCAAGATGATAAGCCATGTGTTGGAATCAGAGCAGACATGGACGCCTTGCCAATCAACGAAGATGTGGAGTGGGCACATAAGTCGAAATCTCCAAATATTATGCATGCATGCGGACACGATATTCATACATCCATCTTGCTCGGCACAGCAATTATTTTGAAATCTCATTCAGACAATCTTAAGGGAAGCGTAA
This sequence comes from Clostridiales bacterium, assembly GCA_022766365.1. Taxonomy (GTDB): domain Bacteria; phylum Bacillota; class Clostridia; order Peptostreptococcales; family Anaerovoracaceae; genus S5-A14a. The sequence continues at coordinate 2,017 of JALENW010000015.1, forward strand.
AATTCTTCTTCCAACCTGCCGAGGAAACTGTAGGTGGTGCGAATTCAATGATAAGTGAGGGTGTTCTTGAAAGTCCAAAAGTTGATTATGCAATCGCCTTGCACATAGATCCAAGCCTCGATGTTGGCACGGTAAACCTCTGTCCTGGACCACTTAACGGAGCATCTACTGAATTTGAAGTCAAGGTTTGTGGAAAATCATCACATGGCGCACATCCAAATATGGGAATTGATCCAATCATCATTTCATGCCATATCATTACCTTGCTACAATCAGGATTAACACGCAAAATTGATCCAATACAACCCTCGCTAATAACGGTCGGACAGATACACGGAGGAAGCAAGGGAAATATAATACCCGACTCTGTCACATTTTCAGGCATAATCAGAAGCTTAAACGAATCAAACATTCCAAAGATTCAAGAAATAGTACAAAATATTTGCGAAGGCACTGCAAACGGCTTCGGCGCAACCATAGAAATAACTTTCAAAGATGGCTATCCAGCATTAACTAACAGCGAAGAATTATTCCCCTTTATCAAAAGCAGTTGTGAGCTAGCCCTTGGAGAGTCAAATGTTTTGTTGAACCAAGCGCCAAGTCTTGGTTGTGATGATTTCGCTTATTTTTCAAAGAGCGTCAAAAGTTTTTATTACGATTTGGGATGTAAAAAACGAGACTGCAAAACTTCCTATCCGCTGCACAGTACAAAGCTTGATCCTGATCCAGAATGCATAAAATTCGGAATACAAACACAAGTATATTCAATATTAAAAATTATGGGAGAGCTGTGATGGATGAACATAAATCTTTAAGAGATACAAAGTTATATGTAGACCTCGAGAAGTTCCAAACCAATATACATTTAATAAGGAAGTTAATCGGTGATAGGACAAGGATTATGGCAGTATTAAAGGCTAATGCTTATGGTCACGGACTGACTGAGCTTGTAAAACCTGCTGTCTTGGCAGGAGTTTCCTATATAGGGGTAGCAACGCTCGCGGAAGCCATAACAGTCAGAGAATGTGATGAATCAGTTCCAATATTGATTTTGGGCTATACCCCAGAGCATTTATTTGATGCCGTAGTGGAAAATAACATCACCCAGACAATTTTTGATCTCGATTCTGCAAAAAAGCTCGACCAAGTCTCATCTATGAAAAACCGCAAAACAAAGGTTCACATCAAAGTAGACACGGGCTTGCACAGACTTGGCTTCTCAGATATGAATCAATCGCTTGAAGATATTTCGGCAATCAACAAAATGAAAAATTTAAATATTGAAGGAATCTTCTCACATCTAGCATTGACGGATGATGAATCCAATGAAGTCCAATTTTCAAGATTCAATAATTTCGTTCAGGCACTAGAAGAGAGGGGTTGTGACTTCAAAATAAAACACTTAGCTGATAGCATTGCAACCGTCGATTACCCAAAATATAGACTAGATATGGTGCGTGTTGGCGCATTAATTTATGGAGTAAGAGGATTTCATAAAGGGAATGTTGAGGTCGAGCTAATTTCTTCGCTCAAGACAAAGATCGCTCAAATTCATCAAATCAGTAAGGGTGAAGGGGTTAGTTACGATTATACGTGGAAGGCTGAAAGGTCAAGCATTATCGGCACCATCCCCATAGGATATGGAGATGGAATTCCTAGGAATCTCAGTAACAAAGGCTATGCGAGCATTAACGGATGGAAGTGCCCTTACGTCGGCTTAATCAATATGGACTACGCCATGATTGATATCACCGAAGTGCCCGGTATAGCTAAGACATATAAAGATAAGGATGTCATTATTTATGATGACTCTGATTCAACCATGGATATCTCGGATATTTCAAAAATTACAGGCACAAATAAAAATGACATCCTGTGTAGAATAACACCTAGGGTAGAAAGAGTTTATTTCTAATTCAAGCCATATTTTCTGATCTTGTCATAAAAATTAGTTTTAGAAATTCCAAGTTCCTTCATAACAAGATTATTATTACCGTTATTTTTTATTAACGCGTTTTCAATAATCTTCTTTTCTTCGTACTCCAAAAGTTCCTTTAGGGTATTTCCTTTCCCCGTAGGTACAATCTGGAGGTGTTCCTTGTAAATTATTTTTGAGCCGCACAAAGTAATGGCCCTCTCGACGATATTTTCAAGTTCTCTCACGTTGCCAGGCCAATCATAGGATTCAAGAACCTCTAAAGCCTCTTCAGAAAATTGCTTCATCGGCATGTCATATCTCATACAGAACTCAGTTAAAATGTGGTTTATAAGGAGATAAATATCCTGCTTGCGATCCCTTAGCGGCGGTATTTCAATTGGAAACACATTAATTCTATAGTATAAATCTTCTCTAAACTCGCCCAAAGAAATCGATTCTTCCAGATTCTTATTAGTAGCTACAATTACTCTCACATCGACATCTATGGGTTTAGCTGAACCTATCCTGTAGATACTCTTATTTTGTAGTACATGTAAAAGCTTCACCTGGATGTCCATTGGTAGCTCCCCAACCTCATCCAAGAATATTGTTCCACCGTTTGCAGCTTCAAAGAATCCCATTTTACCATTAGGATTGGCTCCCGTAAAAGCACCTCCTACATATCCAAACAGTTCACTTTCAAAAAGTGTAACAGGTATCGAATTGCAATTCACTTCAATAAATGGCGCATTTTCGTTCCACATCTTGTGAATTTCACGAGCAATTTTGGACTTTCCGGTGCCGCTTTCTCCTGTGATAATGACATTAAACTTATTTTGTGATGCTTTATACGCGAGATATTTGACCTGCTTTGCTACATTGCTGCTCCCGACGAAGGCATTGAACGCATCTTCAGGATAGTTTGAAAAATCAGCAGAAAAATGATTCCTATTCTTGATGTTCGCAATAAACTTCTCATGGTTATGCATAATATTTTCTAGCTTATCCGGCTGTTCCAATATCAAAAACGCCCCCCGTATCGCCAGTTTCTTCGTCGCTATCAGGTATAATACTGCAGATAAACTCTCTTTTGTTAAGCTCCTTAGGCAAACCTATCAGATATTCGTCCTCTACTCCATCTATTATTCTAAATAATTTTTCGCTCAGCTCAGACTCATCAAATAAATTCAAAAATAAAGTGCCCTCAACATCGACATTGTTTTCGCCCTTTTCCTTTGCGGCAAAGCCCCCGCCTCTGAGCAAAATAGCTAGGTCTTCTCTCCTCGCTGTATATCCCTTGGATTGGAAAAACTTTATTTCGCCCAATTGACCGTCAATTACAACCATGTGACCAACCGAACTCAAATAGTCCAAATCTTTCACTTACACAAAGGAAGATATGGTGTAAGAAGAGTGTATATGGAGTTAGTCAATCAAGGGTATGTCATAAATCATAAAAAAGTTCAAAGGATCATGCAAAAACGAAAACTATTTTGGAAAAAATTTAAAGAGAAATATCACTCATATAAGGGGAAGATAGGTAAAGTTGCAGATAATATAATCAATAGAGAGTTCAAAGCAGACAGACCTTTACAAAAATGGACTACGGGTGTATCTGAATTTAAATTTTCTTGGGGTAAATGCTACATCTCTCCAATACTTGATATGTATACCAATGAGATTATCTCCTATGACTTATCCCCAAGTCCTAATTTAAAACAAATATCGAATATGCTAAGAAAAACATTTAGTAAATTTCCAAAACTAAAGAACTTAATACTACATTCTGATCAAGGATGGCAATACCAACATAAATATTATGTAAATGAACTTAAAAACCATGGGATAAAGCAATCCATGTCAGGAAAAGGGAATTGTTATGATAATTCCATTATGGAAACATTCTTTGGAAGATTAAAAAATGAAGTGTATTATGGCTATGAAAAGAGCTATAGCTCTTTTGAAGAATTTTCCAAAGCAATAGAGGAATACATCTATTATTACAATAACGAAAGAATTCAGTCAAAAACAAAATGGATGCCACCTACAAAGTATAGGTTAGTATCCACTACAACGAATTAATTAAATATTGTGTCCAGTTTTATGGGTACACATCAGGTGCGGTCTGCTGGACTGCGCCACGGCCTACTCGGATGGCCGCCTTACCTTCACCTTCAAAAATGGCTCTACCTTCGAGGGCTGAGCCGAGTAAATGCAGCGCTCCCGATTATCGGTATTATCGCCGGTGACCGGGAGCCCTTTACATCCTATATAATCGTCACTCTATCTTTATAATTCTTTTCGGAGAATCCTTAAATCCAGAGCTCCTTTCCTTTATCCGCTCCAAGCTCAAAATGATACTTCACAATGCCGAGATCTGTCTTTGTATAGAATCCAAGACCAGCCTTCGCTTTGACCTTGTCTCCGCTGCGCTCAAACTTGAACTTCTGCTGATTCATAGCGGTTGGGGCAAGGAGCGCTGCCTCGACCCCGGCTTTATACCAGTCCGGATCGCCGCTCCTGTAATCACTGACATCGGTGATGGATTTCACCTTGTGGGCAACACCCTGGTCTTCGCCATATCCCAGCGCGACCACCATGTAGAGCTTTTCGCCCGCTCCTATCTTCACGTCGGCTTTGCCTTTTTTATAGGTCAGCGCCACCCAGCAGGAGTTGATGCCCAGTTCAAACGCCTTCAGTACAATCCGCTCGCCATAATACCCGATACTCTCGTCCTTTCCCTTTGGCCCGACCATCGCAAGATAATTCTTGCAGCCCTTGAATTGTCCGTAGCTCGGTTTTCCGGCCTGAAACGCTTCCGGTTCCTCAGTGATTAGCTGAATATGCAGACCGCCTTCCTTGTTGCAGGTGTCGATCTCATCGCAAAGAATGGAAACAGCATTTTCCTCCAAGGGTTTGTCTGTAAATCTGCGAACCGAGTGCCGTGCTTTCATGAGTTCGAGTTTTTCCATATTCGATTTCTCCTTTAAAATTTGATGATCTCGGATGTATGTATATTAATCATCGCCGCTCCGATCCGGAAGCTGCAACATGATGTCCTTGGCATGATTCAGCATGCCGATCAGTCGATCAAAGGCTTCCATGTCCGCGTCAAAGTAGTAATAGTTTCTTGTCCCTTCACGCCGCATCTTTACAATTCCTGCATCCTTCAGGATTTGCAGATGGTGGGATACGGCAGGACGAGACAACCTCGTTTTATCCGCAATGTCATTCACGCGCATTCCGTTGCATTCGCCGCTCTGTATCATCACAAGGATCAGGTGCTGACGCATCTCATCCCCAAGTGCTGTCAGGATTTTCTGTGAGCCTTTTATTTCTTCCGCAAGTGTGCTGATTTCCTGCTCCACATTCATTACATCACTCCATTCGTTTAAGTGTTTGAACCATTATAGCACAAAGAACCATGAAATGTTCAATGGTAAAGAAAAACGAGACGAATAAATAACAGGCATAAAGCAAGCTCCCAATCAGGTGACCGGGAGCTGTTTTATCGTCGCTCTTTAGCTATCCCAACTGATGTTGTCTTTGTCACATCAGTTCAGGAATTATTCTTCCTCACGAATCGCGCCAACTGGGCATCCGTCGATTGCCTCCATCACTGCGTCACGATTCTCGTCTGTGGTATCAGCATAAGCCTCTGCTTTGCCCGCATCGTT
>JALENW010000016.1 GCA_022766365.1 Clostridiales bacterium
ATGTGGAGACCTGGTGTAACTGCCTCCCACGGAAAGTCCTGGGTTACAGAACCCCGGATGAAATCTTCGAGGAGGAAATCGACCGAATCTACCAGGCTACTGCCTAGCGGAGGGTGTCCAACTTGTTATTGCAATTTACGATATAAAATAATTTTATTTACTTCATAAATTGCACTAGACCCATTGATATAGGTTCAACATATGCTACCAGTATCAGGCACACAAACATCGCAAGTAAAAACGGTAATGCAGCCTTTGAAATGCGTTCTATTTTTACATTTGAAACACCTGCCGCTACGAAAAGGTTTACACCATATGGTGGTGTGACAAATCCTATTGCAAGAGCTACTGTCATCATAACTCCAAAATGTACAGGATTAATTCCTATTTGGGTAGCAATCGGTAACATTACCGGGGTTAGAATAAGACATGATGATATGTTATCTATAAAACAACCTACAATTAGTAACACTCCCATCATAAGCGCAATCAATAACCATGTTGAATTTACAGATGATAATAGTGAGTTTGCGATTTGCTGTGGAATTCTTTCAATTGCCAGGTACGATGCAAATGACATTGAAAAGCCCAGTGCTAATCCTGTATAACCGTTCATATTTGCAGTTTCCTTTAAAGAATTAATTATTATTTCCAAATTCAACTCTTTATATACGAATATACCGATTATCAATGAATATACTGTGGCAACAACGGCAGCCTCTGTAGGAGTAAATAGGCCCGTATAAATTCCTCCCAGTATAATTATAGGAGCCAGCAACGCCCAAAATGAATCAAGAAAAGCTTTTAGAAGGTTTCCTTTAGTATTTTCACTACCCTTATATCCTCTTTTCTTAGAAATAATCCTGCACACAATCATAAGAGCAATACCAATAAGCAATCCGGGTACTATACCTGCTATAAACATGCTTCCAACAGATGCACCGGATACTACACCGTAAATTACAAATGGTATTGATGGAGGTATTATGACACCAATGGTTCCGGCGACAGCGGTCAACCCTGTAGCAAAGTCTCGACCGTATCCGCGCTTATCCATTTCCGGTATCATTATAGAACCCATTGCAGACACTGTCGCCGGACCGGATCCGGATATTGCAGCAAAAAACATGCAACCTACAACCGTAACATAACTCAAACCACCTGTAAACCTTCCTACAAAAAGATCTGCAAAATTTACTATTCTCCTTGCTATACCTCCAAGAGCCATTAGATTACCGGCCATCATGAAAAAAGGAATAGCCAGCAAGGTGAAGGAATCCAATCCCGTAAACGCTTTCTGAGCCAGAATAACCGGATCCAACGTACTGGTAAAAATAATTGTAATGGCCGTTGCACTGCCCAATGCTACTCCAATTGGAACTGAGAGCATAATTAAGCAAAAGAATATTGCAAATAACATTATAACATTCATGCTGTTCTCCTCTCTTTATTAAATTTTTTAACTCTGGCAACGGCTTCTTCTATCAACCTTATAGACATCAATACCATACCAACGGGTATTGCTAAATAACAATACTGCATAGGTATTCTCAGAGCGCTTGATTTTTGCGAAAATGCAGTGATTGTATTTATTGCATCAATACCTTGAACAAATACAAACAATGCAAATACAATCCATATCACCACTACAAAAGCTTCTAGAGCTATTTGAGCTTTGCCTTTCAATTTGTCCTTGAGCATAGTTATTCTGAGATGACTGCCACGTTTCGCCGCATAGCTGACACCAATCCATGTTTCCCACACATACATATATCTTACAAGTTCCTCAGACCATGACAAGGACGAGTGAATTGTTCTTAATATAATTTGGATAAATATAAGTATGGTACTTATCGCAAATGCAGGGACAAGAATTATCTCCTCAAGATGGTTCCAAATGAAAGTGATTTTTTCCTTCATTGTATTAACCCTTTCTCATTATGTTATTTATTCTCTTTATCTCTAATTTTTTTTGCCATTTTCATTAAATCTTCGTTAAGATTTACGCTATTCCATACGTCTTTGGTTTCTTCTACCAGCTTGTCCACTTCCTTATCATCCATTTTGATGAATTCTACGCCTTCGGTTTCCATCTTTTTAACTAAGTCTTCTTCCATTTGGGTATTAAGTTCTCTTTGTTTTTTCATCGCATACTTTGAACCGTCAAGAAGCACTTTTTGTAAATCATCAGGAAGACTTTGCCAGAATTGCTCCGAAATCACTACTGCATTTGCTGCATAAAGATGATTTGTAAAAGTGTAGTATGGCTGCACTTCATATAATTTATTCGTATATGTTAAAACTATTCCGTTGTCCTGACCTTCCACAGCCCCCTGGGACAATGCTGAATATAATTCTGAAAATGCCATCGGAGTCGGATTTGTCTTCATGGCTTTATATGTAGCTATATTAACCGGTGATTCCATAACACGAATCTTAAGACCTTCTAAATCTTTGGCAGTCTTTATCGGTCTAACATTATTTGAGATATTTCTAAATGAATTTTCTCCATAGGCAAGTATCCTCATACCATTTTCCGGTAGTTTTTCTGCCATTTTTTTACCAAATTCTCCATCTAAATTTTTATAAGCGACTTCTTTGCTTCTGAATAGAAATGGTAAATCACATACTGCGAAATCGTTATCAAAATTAGCTAATGTTGACAGAGGCCCTTGACTGGCTTGTACAGTATTCATTTGCACAGCTTCGAAAATTTCTCTATCCGATCCGAGAACGGAATTATTCTGTATTTCTACTTTAATTCTCCCTTTCGAATGCTCTTCAATATATGGTTTGAAATGTTCTAATAGAGCTACCCCCAGTGCTGAGTCATCTTGCACAGTACTACCTAAAAGTAATTTATAAGTTTTCCCGTCGTCTTCTTTTGATGTTTTTCCATCTGATTTTCCTCCGCAGCCTACTAAACCGACAACTAATACTAAACATAGTATAAGATAAGTTAGCTTTTTCATCTTTCTTCTCCTTTTCATTAAATAGGTATAGCAAAATTGGTCTTTCAATTAACCAACATCAGCACATATTGATTTAAAGCAACGGTTTTCTATTCAAGAACTGTACCCGGATTTAATATATTATTTGGGTCAAATACTTTTTTAATCCCTCTGTAAAGCTCAATTTCTTTTTTGCTTTTCATTAGAAGCAGATCTTTTATTCTTATCTTCCCAATTCCATGTTCTCCGGTTATCGTTCCATTGTATTTAAAACAAATCTCATACATCTTATTTTTCAATTCCTGTGCATACACAGGGGGTTTTCCATTTACAAGCCACATATCATTATGTACATTGCCATCGGCGATATGTGCTAAAAATGATGAAGGGGCATCGTATTCTTTGGAGACCAGTTTAATTTCTTTAATAAAATCTGCAATATGCGACACGGGAACAGCCATATCAAATGAGTCATAAATCCACTTTTTTTTAAAATTATATTGTTCCCCTCTAACCTGTAACAATTCCAATTGTTCCTGTTTTTTTTCTGCATACAGAATCTCTAAACTATTATGTTTCTTACATATTTGATATATCTCTTTACAGGATTTGATGAGGGCTTCTTCTGTTTTTTCTGATAGCATAATCAAAAGGTCAGCTTCACCTTCTTCAGCTTGCCAGTGCATACCTAGCGATTTAGCGCTCTCCTTCCATAAAAATTTGTCCATATATTCCACAGCTAACGGAGAAATGCCACTATTTATAATTTCTATTACCGCATTCGTAGCATTTTCAAATTTCGGGAATGGAACTACTAATGATGCCGTATAATTTTCCTCCGGATAAAGTTTAAGTAGAATCTTAGTAACAATAGCTAATGTGCCTTCACTACCTATTATTAATTGAGTGAGATTATAGCCCGCATTGTTTTTAGTTAACTTGCCACCTAGTTTTAGAATTTCCCCCGTAGGCAAAACAACTTCCATACCTAAAATATGTTTACGCATAACTCCATGGCGAACAGCTCTCGCACCTCCTGCGTTTGTTGCAGCCATTCCTCCCATCTGTGCTCCTTCATCACCGGGATGAACCGGAAAACTAATCCCATTGTAATTATCCAACTCTTCAAGCAATTGCATCAAAGTCACGCCTGCTTCAAGTTCGGCAACCATATTTTGGGTATCTATTTCTACAATTCTATTGAATCTTTCCATGGAGATAATTATACTTTCTTCAATTGGAGTACAACCTCCACATAAACCGGTTGCACCCCCACGTACAACTACAGGAAGATTTTCCTCATTTGCATATTTCATAATCTGTGACAGTTCTTCCACATTGCCGGGTTTCACCACAATAGAAGTTTCATCTGCCTCAGGTCTAAATGTGTATTCTACCTGATCATATAGATATGGTACCAAATTCTCTTTCCCCGCTATGAAATAGTCATCTCCTACAATTTTTTGTAAAACATCATAGTTCTGTTTATTCATCAGAAACCTCTCTTTCTAAGTCTTTGAATAAGCATTGGTATAATTTCATAGAAATCTCCCACAAAGCCATAGTCAGCTATATTGAAAATTGGCGCAGATGGATCCCTATTGATTGCTATTATAATATCTGACTCTTTCATACCTGCCACATGCTGTGGTGCACCTGATATACCACATGCAATATAAATCCGAGGTTTTACTCTATTCCCGCTATATCCTATCTGCATACTACTTGGAACTAATCCGGCGTCTACAATTGCCCTTGATGCTCCCACCATGCCGCCTAAAAGATCTGCCAGTACACCGAACATATTAAGGTCTTCTTTGTCTCGCAGACCTCTTCCTACAGCTACAATAACATCTGCCTCAGATATTGCTTTATCATTAAATTTAAAAATATTTGAAACAGTAGTATGATCCACTTGTGTGAAATATGGTTCAATGTTGGTTATTTTACATTTATGCTCAATATCTATATCCGCCTCATCAAACTCTTTATATCTAACGGTGCATATTTTAGGATATGTAACAGTCTTTATATGTGCTAATATATTATCGCTGAACGCCGGTCTAACTTGTATAAAGTCTTTTTCGTCATTTATAATAAGGTCTGTACAATCAGCTGTTAATCCGGTTTTTAAAGCACATGCCACCCTAGGTGCAAGAGATCTTCCAAATTCCGTCGCTCCTATAAGAATAATATTCGGCCTTCTATCTTCAATGAATTTTACCAAGTTCTTTTTATAAAGCACTTCTTCCGGTTTATCAAAGCATTTGGCATCCATAACAAATATGTTATCTGCACATCTGTGCGAAAGTTCCGATAATGCTTGTATTTTGTATCCGAGTACAATACATTCCAGTGGTTCATTTAACGATTGTGCTATCTCTTTTCCTTTATGCAACAATTCATACGCCACCCTATGGATACCATCATTAGATTGTTCACATATAACTAATACTCCGTTCGGCGCCTTTTTTTCTAACATACCATCCTCCTAAAGTACACCTTTACTCGCTAAGACTTCCTCAACCTTATCGAGAAAATCATTGACATCATCCCTATATATGATACTTTCTCTAACAATTTCTCCCGGTACTACAATCTTACTAACCTTAGTAGGCGAACCATTAAAGCCGGTATTTTCTTTATTAAGGCCTTTTATATCTTTGATTGTAAAAACAGAAATCTCCTTATCCAGTGACTCCAATTTTCTTTTAAGTGTTGGAAGTTGAGGTTTTGCTATATTTTTAGATACTGACACAAGGCATGGGGTTTTCATCTTCCTTTCTTGCCGATTTCCTGATATATGCTCAATTTCAATAATTACTTCTCCATCCAACGGATCATTAAAGTCAATTTTATCCACATAGTAGCTATGTGGTATATTTAAGAATTCGGCGACTTCTGCACCAACTTGAGCGGTATCACCATCAACTGATTTTTCGCCGCAAATAATCAGATCTATATTTTCTATGTTTTTTAAAGCTGCGGCAAGAACCCTTGCAGTAGCGAATGTATCAGATCCTCCAAACGCTCTGTCCGATACAAGCACCATTTTATCTACGCCCTTAGCGTATGCCATCCTTAAAGATTTCTCTGCTCTAAGGGGACCCATTGTTACAACAGTAATAGTTACATTTTCTTTTGTTTTTTTGAGATTGAGCGCGGCCTGTATTGCATTTTCATCAAAAGGATTAATTTCTGCCGGTGCACCCGCACGATCAACAACCCCCCTCTCCCTGTCGAATTTGACCTTGGTCATATCCGGCACTTCTTTAATTAATACAACAATATTCATAGTAAATTCCCTCATAATATTTTATCTATAACGTTTTTGTAAATTCGATAACTTTATCCAATGCATAGCTTATATCTTCTCTTGAACAACCATATGACATCCTGATAAAATCATCTCCACCCTTACCAAACGCGCCTCCCGGCGTCACAGCAATACCTTTATTGTCCAGAAGCATTTCAGAAAATTGGTTACAATTAAGGCCGGTTCTTCTTATATTGACCATCATATAAAATGCACCTTTCGGTTTGATTGGCTCAATTAACTCACAGTTTTTCAAACCTTCATATAGCATGTCTCTTCTCTTCTTAAACTCGCTCACCATATTTACTGTAAATGCACGCTCTTCAGCATATGCTTTTGCAGCCCCATACTGTGCAAATGATGTGGCACAGGTGGACATATTCTCATGCACTTTATTCACATATGGAACTATTTCCTTAGGCATAATGGCATATCCGATCCTCCATCCTGTCATAGAAAATAGTTTAGAGGCAGAGCTTACTACAACAGTCCTTTCCTTCATCCCATTTAATGTGGAAATACTTATATGTTTTCCTTCATAAAGAAATTGACTGTATGTTTCATCAGAAATAACAAGTAAATTTTTCTCCTTTGCAAAGTTGCCAATTTTTATAAGAACATCATCAGGAATAACAGCTCCTGTAGGATTATTGGGCGTATTAATAACTATGGCTTTAGTATCCTCTGTATATGCCGCAATTATATCTTCAATACATGGCACAAAATCCTTATCTGCTTTGCACACCACCTCTATTAAATTTATACCAAGGAGCTCTGCCATATTTGCATATGCACCAAAATATGGTGTAGGAATAATTATGGAATCTCCGGGCATTAAAGTTGCCATCATTGTTGCCATCAATGCTTCACAGGCTCCTGCAGTAACAACAATTTCGGAGTCGGGATCAGAAATTATGCCGTTCTCCCTAAATTCCATAGCAGAAATGGCTTCTCGCAATTCAGGAATACCTGCCATAGTTGTATAATGCACTTTACCTCCATTGATTGCCTCAATAGCAGCCTCCTTAGCAATTTGGGGAGAATCAAAATCCGGTCGTCCAATTTCCATATGTACAATCTTTTTACCCTCTGATTCCATCGCGAGGGCTTTTTGATAGATATCATAAATCCCCCCTTGCAATTCCATATTCATTAATCTTTCATTTACAAACTGCATACACTCCCACTCCTTCCATACTGGTCTGACCAATGTGAGCGAATACAACTCCCAATTTTTTAATGAATCGCCTATTGGTCTGACCAGTTATTGTACATGCCTCACTCTTCATCTTTCGATACGCATTCTCGAATTTTGGTCAGACCAATTTGAGAACGCTACATGCTTATACAGAAATTCTAGCACTTTGATATATCATTGTCAACATAATTATTAATAATTTTACACTTTTATTTCTTTTTATGATTCAACTATCGCTAATATGGTTTTATAAAATTGATAAATTGCCTATTATTCCCGATTAACAACTATTGATTCTACTACATGACATTAAAACTGCCAAAGTTTTGAATATTATGTATCAAATTATACATAATTAACTCAGAAACAGTTCACTATTAATCACATTTATGTTAAAATAGATTCCATTGGAGTATCGTTTTAGTTCATTAAGATGCAATAACTCGTTCAATTCTCTCGCGAATAATTATGCACTATAAGAGTAAGGATATTATAATGTCAAATAATAACATAATTGATGCAAAAAGATCTGTCATAGATGACATTCAGACAAAAATTATGAGAGGGCAACTTAAATCCGGTGATATGTTACCTCCTGAAAGATCTATGACCGAACTTTACGGTATAAGTCGACCCTTGTTACGTGAAGCCTTGAAGGCTCTTGAATCCATGGGAATAATAGATAAACAACAAGGCCGAGGCAATTTTATATCGAATAACATTTCATCCGCATTGTCAAAAACGGCAGTTCTATCTTTTAAACTTAATAACGGCAATCCACAAGATATTCTTGATTTAAGATATATGATAGAATCATATACTGTTCCAAAAGCAGCACACATGGCTACTGAATCTGATATCGCTGAGTTGCGCAAACTACATTTAGATATAGTAAATGAGTCGGACCCAAAGAAAAAGGCTAACATTGATCGAATCTTTCATCAAAAGATTGCAAAAATCTCTGATAATAAACTTGTTATAAATATCCTTAATGAAGCCTCCCAGCTTCTCGATGTGTTTACAGCTGAGGCTATTAGGAATGCACCCTTCGCCGGAAATTCGATCAACAATGTCTATAAAGAGCATAATGAAATTGTCGAGGCAATTGCATCACATGACCCTGGTCGTGCACTTGCTGCGATTGAAAAGCACCTGAATAGAATAAATATCGGTCTTATGAGTCATAATCATGATTGATGAGTTCTATTTGATTGTTAACAAGAAATAATTTTTACATATATTGGTATTATTTGACCATATTATTTCTCCGGTGCTAACCATGTTATATCTACTCTGTATACCAAGATTTAAGCTGAACACTTCTATAATTAAAGCCTTTTTTAAACAAGTTGTTAAAGGCAGGGCGACCATACATGTCAATATATTTTAGCCGCATGTTTTCATAAGTTCTTTATAAAGGTTGTATACTACTGATTGTTACATGTTTATTTTTTCATTGTCCTTAAGAGTTCTTCTTTCTTTGATTTTTTAGCTTCTTTAAGACTTCTTCCCTGCTTACCATCGTATTCTTTATATTTAATCCCTAAACCAAGATATGTGATCACTATGGCCAGGAGCGGATTAATCAGATTCATGAAAGAGAATGGCATAAATGCCCAGTTACTTACACCAAGCGTTGCAGATTGATAAGCTCCACATCCATTCCATGGAATCATCGGTGACCACAAAGTGGCTCCATCTTCTGTAGTCCTCGAAAGAAAGCTTCTCGACAGACCCCTTTTGTCATATTCCTCTCTAAACAGTCTGCTTGGTATCATAATAGCAAGATATTGATCAGTCAATATAATATCACATATTATACCTGTTATTATTGTTGCCATAACAAGTCCACCTGTGGAATTGACTCTTTTAACAATACCTCCCATCAGTGTCTCTACAAATCCGCATTTTTCCAGCATACCGCCATAAGCCAATGCAAACATAATTAAAGAAATCGTCCACATCATCGAATCAATTCCGCCACGATTTAATAATTTGTCAGCAATCTCGTTTCCTGTATCCGCTTCATACCCGTATTGAAGTGCTGCTAACATTTCCTGTAGTGTTGCTCCCTGTGCAATAATCGCTATTACACATCCTATAAATGCCGCTAGTAACAGAGAGGGAATTGCCGGAATTCTTTTAATCGCACCAAATATTACCACCAGAACAGGAAGCATTATCCACGGTGCAATATAGAAATTTTTAAGAATAGTTTCCTGAATACCGACTGCTAAGGCAGCATCATACCCGTCTGTATCTATTATAATCAATCCAACTATGCCGTAAATTATCAAGGAAATAACAAAACTTGGTATTGTTGTTGTCATCATTGCACTCACATGTTCATATAAGGGTGTCCCGGCTGCTGCGGCTGCTACGTTAGTGCTGTCAGATAGAGGGGACAATTTATCCCCAAGATATGCTCCTGAAATTACCATCCCTGCGGCTATTGGTGCAGGAACGCCTAAACCCATTGCAACCCCCATTAGTGCAACACCTACTGTTCCAGAGGCGGTCCATGAAGATCCTGTTGCAACACCAACGATTGCACATAAAACTGCCCCAACTACCAAAAAAGCTCCCGGTGAAATCATATCAAGGCCATAATATACCATCGCAGGCATTGTTCCGGCCCAAACCCAGGATCCAATCAACATACCCACACACATTATAATCAGTAAGGCTTCAACTGCACTTCTGATACTGTCCAAAGCTCCGATTATAATACATTCCCAACTATTTCCACACCAAAACGCCACAATAGCTGTAGCGACACAAGATATGATAAGTGGAACATGAGGTTCAAGATTCATGTACACAGTACCGACTACCATCGATACCAACAATACTAAAATCGGTATACTTGCTTCCCACATTTTAGGAATTCTTGTTTTTTTACTGTCCATCATAGTAACCTCCTTTTTCTAAATGTTATTATTAAGACAATTATAGTTTATTTTATATACTTTATCAAGTTCAATTAAAAAATTTATTTTATTATTTACATTATCCTTCTATGACAAGTGGAGGGCTAATTTGATATATAAAAAATTTTATAACATTGCTTTCATCAACTCACTGCTGTATGTGATTTATATTAGATTAATGCAACTTGCATAAAAGATTTAAATAAATAATCTTTCGCCATGTATTTGTCAGAAATAAATATGATTAAGCAATTTACGCTTTTTAATTTAAAATGAATACAATGGTTCATAACTCATCCTAATTTCTAGATGTCTTTACAAACAATATTTTCCCGTAAAGCTATACCTTCTTTTTTATCGACATGCTTTGTCCTATACCTTTGTGCAATAAATCGGCACCAACTAAAAAAACAAAAACCGGACAAATTTGCTCGGTTTTTATCTTTGATATTTATTTGTTACATCAATACAAGTAGCGTATTTGTTTCCGGCTTTTGCAACAGAAATCTCCCTAGATCTGTTCGTTATTTACTGTCTGAATCTCCATAGAGAAGCGGCTAAATAAAAATCAAAGTATGCAGGCATTCTGGAAAAATTGATTCCTGTAATACTTTTAATCCTATTCAGCCTATAAGAAACTGTATTTCTATGAATATATAGTTTATCCGAAGCTGATGACAATTGAGCATCGAAGTCTATCAGATACACTGCCAGAGTCTCCATAAGGTCTATCCCTTCACTTTCAATCAAATCGATTATATCCTCCAAATATTTTAATTTATATGAATTTCCTTTGGATATATCAATTATTTCCTGTGCCAGATTAAGTTCACTTATCTGCCATATTCGCTTCTCAAGATATATTTTCTGCATAATGTTAATGGTTTTCCTATAGCGTGAGTAGATTGTCTTTATTTCAAAAGCCCCATTTTTTATTTCACAACAAAACATCGAAAAAGAATAATCTTCGACTAATTCCTTTCTCAATTCCTGAAATATTTTTCCCGGGCGTATTGACTTTGTATTTGTTAAAACAATACACGATCCATCAATTGTGCATCCTAAAAAATAGTCACCGGATTTTCTGAATAATTTGCCTGTCATAGACAATAATTCTTCCGGCATCTTATTCTCAGATTCCAGTATTAATAGACGAGTCAGGTTATGAAAATGTATATTCGAGTATTTAATATATTTATTTGCAACATTCACATCGGACTTCAGAATCAGATATAAAACGGTCTCAGGGATTGTAAAGTCTAGACTGTAATTCCAAACAGTTTTGAAAAATCTCGTGCATATACACATATTTTGTAAATCTTCCCGGGATAATTTCAGCTTGCTACATGATACATACAAACTCATAGGAGTATTCAGTGTATAAGAAAAGTCCATGCGGTAAATATTATATTCTATACCATCACAATTAATTGTTCCCTCCTCAAAATCCGTTGAATTATCAGATAGTGATTCATAAAGTATACCAGGCTCCTTAATAACATGCGACACATTATAGAAAGCCTCAAAATATATTCTATCGGGACTTGTTAAAAAAACACTGCATTTATAGTGGTCCGCCAACATTTGCAGCAAATTTTCCATTGTACACAGTTCCGATGGCATCTGCTTTGCTCTGATTTCCATTTCATCTAAAAATACGGACGCTTTTTTTCGATCATCATTTAGCTTATTTACAACTTCAAAGATAATATCACTGTATTTAATGTTTCTATTTGTATTGTTTATAACAATTATGGGAAACTGAAGTTCATCGGCTAGATTTATAATTTTATCATCAATTTTTTCAAGAATTTCTCCTACGTAAAAAAGTACAAGCGCAACGGCTCCTGTTCTGTACAGTTCTTGTATCCCAGAACATTGTTTGCCTATATCGTCTCTAATGCTATAGAAGGCAGAAATTAACAACTCATTTGGCGTGAATACTTCCACATCATAATGTCCTTCTGAACTTTCAAAAAATTCACTAACTGAAACGGAACTTACTATTTTATCCAATCCCTTATGACCCGCAACTACTTTTGCAAAGCTCAATGACGGCAAAGCCAGACAATCTCTCACGCTTATACTCATTTGTTTATACCTCTCTCGTTGATGAGTTCGCTTACTATGAATCAATTTCTCAACTGTTTATTGTAATTATATCAAAGATTCCTTTTAAAACAACTACCTTTTGGTCTCTCGCACAATGATTTTTAACAATATTGTGTTAAATGCCTAAAGTATATTTTGTTGAAAAGTGTTATGATTAAAATCAAAATTAAACAGAAAGGAAATCAACATGGAGAATAACGGAGAGGTAATGGCATTAAAGCCATTAACACAAGAAGAACGAAAAGACTGGGTATCCCTGGCTTTCGTGCAAGCTGGGATATGCGTTTGCGTACCGGCATTCTTATTAGGAGCTCTTCTGGCTGAAGAAATGGCACTTTGGCCTGCTATAATATCCGGATCGATTGGGTATTTACTGGTTGTAGTCGGAATGATTATAACCGGTATGCAAGGCTGTGACCTAGGTATTGCATCATGTAGTCAATGTGAAGTGGGATTTGGCAAGCAGGGTGCAAGATTTATAGTCAGCATTATATTTGCAATAAATATGATCGGATGGTTCGGAATTCAAAACAGGGTATGTGGCGAGGCATTTAGTAACGCTGTGGAATCTATGACCGGGTTCAAAATACCTGTGTTAATTTCCAGCACAATCTGGGGCTTCATAATGCTCTTAACAGCAGTTTATGGAGTTCATGCACTTGAACTGCTTGATAAAATTTCTATACCTCTGTTAATGATAATTATGTTCTATGGGACCTACCTCGCAATTAAAACTTATGGGACTGACGGACTGTTATCACAATCAAAACATACAATGAGTTTCATTCAAGGAATAGCTCTATCATTTAATTTTACCGCCGTTGGAACTATAACAGCAGCAGACTATACACGTTTCCAAAAAAGCAGAAAAGATACCATAAAATCTGTCTTCTATGGAGTATTTCCAATGGGTGTTATAACGTTGGTCTTGGGAATTTTATTAACTAAGATATCTGATCAATATGATGTCGGCATGGTTTTAATAACGGTTGGTTTGCCGCTTCTTGGAATAATATCTCTGGTTATATCTACCTGGACAACAAATTCAACAAATGCATATAGTGCAGGTTTAAATATTGTAATGGCTTTAAAGCTTAAAGATAATAGAAGACGTGAGGCAACTTTATTTGCAGGAATTGTAGGTATTATCCTTTGTGATATAGGAATTTTGAACCATATAGAGGGGGTTCTCAGTCTATTATCATATGTTGTATGCCCGGTTGGCGGCGTAATTTCTGCTGATTATTGGATTATTGGAAAAGGGCGAAAAGAGCTATTTACGCCAAAAGAAGGAGTCAACTGGGCCGGTGTTATCGCTTGGTTGGCCGGAGCAGCTTTAGCATATTTAATTGGAGTGGAATTCGCAGGAATTATAATCGGCGCAATTGCCTATCTTATATTTGAGAGATTCATTCCATCTCCTACACGTATCGCTATAGAGAAGATAAATGAAACAAATAAACCTGTTTAGATCTATTATAGTTTTATAGCATTATCATAATTTACGCATAAAAAGGAGGAATCATGAGAGAGTTAAATGGACAGGACATGATAGATGTGCTTTATGGCTGTGCAGTATTAGGTACCGGCGGTGGCGGACCTTTAGCAAGCGGCCTGGAATTAATTAATCCTTTTCTAAATTCGGGGAAGAAATTAAAGTTGATAAAATTGAATGAAATACCCGATGAAGAATACATAGCTACACCATACGGATGCGGTGCACCATCAGCTGAAGGAAATCCGAAATTCAGCAAATTGAAAGTCTCAAAAAAAACACCACCGGTAATGGCAATTGAAGCGTGTGAGGCAGCATTAGGCAAAAAGATATATGCAGTTGGTTCAACAGAACTGGGAGGCGGTAATACAGCGGAAGCTTTATATGCAGCTTTAGAGTTGAATTTACCTCTAATTGATGCTGATCCTGCCGGTCGCTCAGTTCCCGAGCTTCAACATTCATCATATTTTGTAAAAGATGTTCCAATATATCCCCTTGGGGTGGCATCTAAATATGGGGATAAAATATTTATTTCATCTGTACAAAATGATTTTCGAGCTGAAGATATCGTTAGATCAATCGCGGTTGCGAGCGATAATATAGTCGGAGTTGCAGATCATGTCAATAAAGGGAAAGTTATAAAAGAAGCCCTTATACCGGATATGATATCTTATGCACAGGAAATAGGTGTTTTGCTCAGAAAATCTAAGGAAAGTAATAAAGACGTATCAAGATCAATTGTAGACGCAAAAAAAGGTAAAATCTTGTTCAAGGGTAAAGTCGTCGATTTTCCATGGGAAACTCGTGATGGATTCAATTTTGGTGAAATACATCTAATCGGAATGGAAGATTATTCAGGTGATAAATATAAAATATGGTTTAAAAATGAAAATATAATTTCATATAAAAATAATACAGTCGATGTTACCGTCCCTGACCTTATTTGTATGATTGGAGAAGACGGCGAACCGATTACAACACCAAACTTCGGTATCGGGAAAATTATGACCGTATTCGCTCTTCCTGCTCCGGATATTTGGAAAACCGAAAAGGGATTAGCCTGTTTCGGTCCCAAACATTTTGGATTTGACATAGATTATGAACCATTTAAATAGCACCTATTCCCCCTCACAAGAAAAGCTAAAAACCGAGCAAATTTGCTCGGTTTTCTCTTTCATTTTTATCGTGCTACGATTTTACAGATACCTTTATCCCGATGATTACTCGATGATCTCAGTAACAACTCCGGAGCCTACTGTCCTTCCGCCCTCTCTGATAGCGAATCTCAGTCCCTCTTCGATTGCGATTGGTGTAATCAGATCGATCTCCATTGTTACGTTATCTCCAGGCATACACATCTCTGTTCCTTCCGGCAGCTTCAGATCTCCTGTT
>JALENW010000029.1 GCA_022766365.1 Clostridiales bacterium
CAGCGGTATTTCTATCCGGTAGACGAAATACTCTCTGTTGAGAAGCGTGAGCGCATCGGAAAAAGTGTAAGTGCCGAGTTGGTCAACAAGGTAACGGAGTACTCGTACGCTAAGAGCGCAAACATTGTGACTGATGGAAAATCAGCAGATAAAGCGTTAGAAACAGCCTACTGAAGATTAAGGTTCCCGAAAAGGAAGCAAAGGAAACGGGAAAGGAAGTAAGGGAACTTCATATATTTTCCGATGAAGTCCATGCACAAATACAGAAACCTGATAAAGCCAAATGTAAGAAAAATCAGATAGTCACTTTGGTTACGGTTACAGAGGGAATTTTTTCAATATCAAGGAGTAGAAATACCACGATAACGATAAAGAGTATATGCGAAAATAAATATGACCGGAGCGTTTTTGAAAACGAAAAACCAATCATGAATGGCGCCATCGGTACACAGAATACCATCAAATAGATATGTAGGCTTGGGGCGGTAATCTAATCTGTCAACCCAAAATTCCGTAAAAACTTGACACCATCTTTTAGTAAGAATGCTCTTGACAATTGTTACACATTAGGTTAAAATAACAAACGTATAAAGCAGAAGATATCCACCTTCTCACCACGCGGGGTTTAGATTTATTTTTTATTGCTGTAACTCTCGGCGTAGGTTCATATGGGTTGATTGATATTCACCGATTACTTCCTTTTGGCACATTTAGTCGCATATGTCGTGATGGTGATATTGAGATTGATTGAGAGTGGGCGGATACTTCAGTGTCTGTCTTTTTTAATATATAGGAGGTAAGAAAAATTAGCAAAGAGAAAACCAGAATCAACGAAGAAATTCGTGATAGGGAGCTGAGAGTAATTGACGAAAACGGAGAGATGATAGGAATCATATCAAGGGAGGAAGCTTTGGCACTTGCCGAAGAGAAGGAACTTGATTTGGTAAATGTATCTCCAAATGCTAAGCCACCGGTTTGTAAGCTCTTGGATTACGGCAAATTCAGATACGAACAGCAGAAGCGTGAGAAAGAAGCCAAGAAGAAACAAGCAAGCATTCAGGTTAAAGAAATCAGACTTAGCGTTTCAATAGAAGATCACGATATAAACGTAAAGGCCAAGACTGCTGCCAAGTTTTTAAGAGACGGCAACAAGGTGAAAGTCAGCCTGAGATTTAGAGGTCGTGAAAGGAGCCACGTTCCACAGGGACAGGCGGTTATGCAGCGTTTTGCAGATGTCGTTTCTGATGTTGGTGATGTGGAGAAAAATCCTAAGATGGAAGGACGGAGCCTTATAATGTTTATAGCTCCGAAATCTGATAAGTAGACTTATATATTAAAGGAATTTTCACGTAGAATATTTCCGTAGACAGATGATAATAGACACCGAAGCAGTAGAAAAACCGAGATCTTCTAAACGGAGGTCAGTGTTTTGTGCCATGCTGCAAGGGAATTTTGAGGAGGATGAAAATGGCAAAGAATAAGATGAAATCCCACAGAGGGGCAAAGAAGAGACTTAAGTTAACCGGCAGTGGAAAAATCAAGAGATTTAAGGCTTTTAAGAGTCATATCCTTACCAAGAAGGCTGCTAAGAGAAAAAGAGGCCTGAGGAAGTCAACCATCGTAACATCTGCAGATCACAAGAGAATGCTAAGAGCAATGGGGAAATAGGAGGTAAGAAATGGCAAGAGTTAAAGGTGCTGTAAACGCAAAGAAAAAGCATAAGAAGATTTTGAAGCTGGCTAAGGGCTTCTACGGAGCAAAGAGCAGAACATTCAGAGCTGCTAATCCTGCAGTTATGAGATCTCTGCGATCTGCATATATTGGAAGAAAGCAGAAGAAGAGACAGTACAGGCAGATGTGGATTGCCAGAATCAATGCGGCTGCAAGGATGAATGACATCTCCTACAGCAGGTTGATGAACGGACTTAAGAAAGCTAATGTTGAAATCAACAGAAAGATGCTTTCCGAAATTGCAATTCACGATGAGAAGGCTTTCGCTTCCCTTTGTGACACTGCAAAGTCCGCACTTAAGTAAGCATTGGTGATTTTCCGAAATATAAAATAAATAAACATAAATATGCAATAAAAGGCCGCTTGGAGTGAGCCCTTACCCGTATGGGAAGGCAAAATCTTCAAGCGGCTTTTGGTTAGCCGTGAGTTGAAGCATGTTTACAGTATTGCTGAACTGAACTTATCAGGTTATACAGAGTGTATTGACTTATTGGATGGCAAATGTTAAAATATAGCCAAATATATAATAATTTGATATAATGTATATTTATTTTTTTGGGGGGGTGAATATGAACACAGATAGTAGGAGGTTTCGCGCTAACGTTATGCTGCTTATAACCGCAGCGATATGGGGATTTGGGTTCGTAGCCCAACGGTACGGAGCAATGTTGGTACCGGCATTCACATTCAACGGATTCAGATTTATCATCGGAGCAATTTCACTTATACCGTTGCTGATTTTTAGGTACAAGAGGGCGACGCCTGAGATGAGGAGTATTAGCAGAGATAACCGAAAAATTTTATGGATAGGGGGTGCTCTTGCCGGGGTTTCAATTTTTTTGGCATCATGGTTTCAACAAGCAGGTATGGAAACAACCAATCCGGGTAAAGCTTCATTCTTGACAGCCTGTTACATTATTCTGGTTCCGATACTTGGGCTGGTTATTAAGGAAAGAGTGGCAATTGCCAATTGGATTGCAATTCTTCTTGCTATTGTAGGCTTGTATTTCTTGTGTATTCATGGAGAATTTATAGTCCAGAAGGGAGATATACTTGAGCTTTGCGGGGCCGTATTCTGGGCTGTGCAGATATTGATTGTCGACAAATTTGTGGATAGAGTGGATTCCATATCTTTAGCCTTTGTGCAATTTTTGGTGTGCAGTATTCTTTGCTTTGCTTCAGCGGTAAGTTTGGAGACTGTGGAAATTGCTAAAATCGGTCAAGCAATAATTCCGATCCTGTACGGCGGACTCGGTTCAGTGGGAATCGCCTATACTCTGCAGACGGTAGCTCAAAAGGATGCAATACCTTCACATGCTGCCCTTATCCTGGGGTCAGAGATTTTATTCGGTACCATGGGTGGTATAATATTTTTCAAAGAAAATCTGGGAGGTCGAGGATATTTCGGATGTCTCCTCATACTTATAGGTGTTATAATTTCCATAACACAGAGTAATTCCAAGAATAATTGACGATTTGATTTATAAAACCGCATGTTTTTAATGTAAGTTTAATACGACATTCTTTAGGAGGGCATTCTCCGGCTTTTTGAAAAGGCGAGGGGTGCCCATTTTTGTTGGAGAAATTGTAATGGCACCAAAAGGAAATTTCAGCCTATAGTAAAATAATTACATAAAAATTGCAAATTGATGGTATAATACTAAACGTAAATATCAATTATATCGACAGATTACTGAAACCGGAAAAAGAAACAGATAAATCTGTAATCTATGAGGAAAGAAATGTTACAAGGAAAGAACGTAATTTTAGGTGTTACAGGGGGTATAGCTGCTTACAAAACAGCAAGTCTGGCGAGCACTCTGACCAAACAGGGTGTGAATGTTGATGTAATCATGACAGAGGGAGCCACACATTTTATAACCGTGGAAACTTTTGAAGCCATTACCGGAAACAAAGCAATTGTCGACACCTTTGACAGAAATTTCAGCTATGATGTTGAACATGTTGCCCTTGCAAAGAAAGCTGATGTTTTCATCGTGGCTCCGGCAACTGCAAATACAATTGCAAAGCTGGCATACGGACTTGCCGACAACATGCTGACTACGACATTTTTAGCTGCCACATGTCCTAAGATTGTAGTCCCTGCCATGAATACCAATATGTATAATAACCCTTTAACTCAGGAAAACATGGATAAGCTGGAATCTTTGGGAATTACTGTGGTTCCCGCAAGCTCCGGACATCTGGCATGTGGCGATACCGGTGTTGGGAAGATGCCTGAGCCTGAACTCCTGCTCGCTTATATAGAAAAGGAAATTGCAAGGGAGAAGGAAATGGAGGGAATGAATGTACTCGTTACAGCAGGAGCAACAAAAGAACCTGTCGACCCGGTACGTTTCATCACTAATCATTCATCGGGGAAAATGGGGTTTGCTCTGGCCAAAGAGTGCATGATGAGAGGCGCGAAAGTTGTTTTGTGCAAGGCAGCAACTACAGCTGAACCTCCGGAATTTATCCAAGTTATTGAAACTCCATCAGCCGCTGATATGTTTGAGGCATGCAGGAAATACGGAAGGGGTGCTGACATAATTATTAAAGCCGCGGCTGTGTCGGATTACAGACCGACTGAAGTTGCACAAGAAAAGCTGAAGAAAAAAGATGGCGATATGTGTATCAAGCTTGAGAGAACAAGGGATATCCTCAAATTTCTCGGAGAGAACAAGAGCCCCTCTCAAACCATTTGCGGGTTTTCCATGGAGACGGAAAATCTTCTTGACAATTCGACAACCAAACTTCATAGAAAGAATGCAGATCTGATAGTTGCAAATAATTTAAAAGATGATGGAGCAGGATTTGGCACTGATACCAATCTTGTTACATTAATAACATCTGACGGATATGAGGAACTTGAACTTTTGTCAAAAACAGAGGTCGCAGAAAGGATTATCGACAAGATAATAAGTATTTCGAAGTCGAAAAACGAGATACATAATTAAATCGGCCTTTCGGAAAAGCTTGGAGAAGGCTGATATTTTGTTGAAAAAGAGAGGCGTAAATGCTATACTTGATTTAGTTAAACGGACAAGGAGGACCATATGATTTATACGAAAGAGATTGAGGAGATGTGTATAGTCAACAAGGGAGCCGATCACGGCCCTGCCCCGATTCCGGAAGAAGGAAGATGGGTTAAGGCTAAGGATGTTACGGATATTTCCGGACTGACTCATGGCGTGGGATGGTGTGCTCCGCAGCAAGGAGCGTGCAAACTCACCCTTAACATTAAAGATGGAATTATACAGGAAGCGCTTATTGAGTGCATAGGATGTTCCGGTATGACTCATTCTGCAGCGATGGCAGGAGAGATTTTAACCGGGAAGACTATTCTTGAGGCTTTGAACACGGATTTGGTTTGCGATGCTATCAATACAGCAATGAGGGAACTTTTCCTTCAGATTGTTTATGGAAGATCTCAGTCTGCATTCTCCGAGGGTGGACTGGCAGTAGGTTCAGGTCTTGAGGATCTTGGGAAGAATATAAGGAGCCAGGTAGCTACCATTTATTCCACTGACTTAAAAGGTGCCAGATATCTGGAAATTGCAGAGGGTTATGTAATCGAGCAGGCTCTGGATGAAGATAATAATATCATCGGCTACAAGTATGTTAATCTTGGTAAGATGCTTGAGCTCATCAAAGCAGGGAAACCGCACAAGGATGCTTTTGAGGAAGCTTGCGGAACCTATGGAAGATATGATGAAGCTGTGAAGTATATTGATCCGAGACATGAATAGGAGGTAGACCGATGGCTAATTTTGAGAATTATGAGAGACGTATAGATAAGATTGAAAAGGTTATGGCAGATAACGGGATTAAGGATCTGGAGGAGGCAAGGCAGATATGCCTCGACAGGGGATTTGACCCTATGGAGCTTGTAAGAGGTGTTCAGACTATCTGCTTTGATGATGCTTGTTGGGCATATACATTGGGTGCTGCCATTGCAATCAAGAAGGGCGCTTTGGATGCGGTATCCGCAGCACGGGCAATCGGAGAAGGTCTCCAGGCATTTTGTATTCCGGGATCTGTTGCCGAAGACAGAAAGGTGGGCATTGGTCACGGGAATCTTGCTTCTATGCTTTTAAATGAAAAAACTGAGTGTTTCTGTTTTCTGGCCGGTCACGAATCTTTCGCTGCGGCTGAAGGTGCAATAGGTATTGCAAATTCTGCCAACAAAGTTAGAAAGAAGCCTTTAAGAGTGGTTCTAAATGGACTTGGTAAGGATGCAGCACAGATTATATCGAGAATTAACGGCTTTACCTACGTTAGGACTCAATTTGATTATCACAAGGGAGAACTGAGTGTATGTGAGGAAACTCAGTACTCAAAGGGTGAGCGAGGCAAGGTGAAGTGTTACGGTGCTGATGATGTGAGAGAGGGTGTTGCAATAATGCATCACGCAGGTGTTGATATATCAATCACAGGCAACTCTACCAACCCTACAAGGTTCCAGCATCCTGTTGCCGGGACCTATAAGAAAGAAAAAACAGAAATGAGAGAAAAGTACTTCTCCGTAGCTTCGGGCGGAGGTACGGGAAGGACTCTTCACCCTGATAATATGGCGGCAGGGCCTGCTTCATACGGTATGACAGATACTATGGGAAGGATGCATTCCGATGCACAGTTTGCAGGCAGTTCTTCTGTTCCTGCTCATGTTGAAATGATGGGCTTTATAGGAATGGGGAACAATCCTATAGTCGGAGCTACCGTTGCTACAGCCGTTGCCGTTCAGGAAGGTGGCAAATAATGGATTATTTTTTCAGTCATATAGGATATATAATTTTGGCAGCAGTTGCAATTGCTGCAATTGGATTTGCTCTTGTATATTTCGGTGAGAAGAACAGCGATGGAGAAGGGTTCAAAGGAGGCTGCGGCATGGGTTGCAGCGGATGTGCAAGTGCGGCTTCCTGCGGTATTCCTGAGAAGGACATCAAGCGTATAGAGGCCAGCATTGCAAATGATAAAGGCTCTGAGCAGGGCTAGCTTATGCGGTCAAATAAGTCGAGTTTTTTAGGAGATTAAGTGAGGAATCGAGTTATTTGATTGGATTAATTTCGTCAGGGTTGTGGTTTGTTGTTGATCGGGTTTTGGAAATGATCAGTACACATAGGATTTTAGAATGTCATATAATCTATCTTGCCTGAGCGTACTCGTATTTTCGTACACCTTAGATCATATATTTAGAATACATCATTAAGTGATATTACTGGAGGAAAAGATGAGAAAATTTGTAGTTTTAGCTATCTCTGTTGTGATGGTAATTTCTATGACAGCACTTCTTGCAGGTTGTGGTGATAAGGATAAGGGCAAGGACAGTGGTGACAAGAAGGACGGGAAGCCTGTTGTTGCTGTTGTTGTAGCAGACGGATTCGGTGACAGATCATTTTACGATTCTTCGAAGAAGGGCCTGGACATGTTGACAGATGAAGGACTTGTAAAGCCCATGACTATAGAGTGCAGAGGTGAGAACTTTGAGCAACAGATGAGAAATGCAGCGGACAAGGCTGATATAATCATACCTGTAGGTTGGGAGTTCGGGGATATCGAAAAGGTTGCAGATGACTATCCGGATAAGAAATTCATCTGGGTAGACAACGCCGGCGAGAAGAATCATGAGAATATTTTGTATATAAATTATGCACAAAATGAAGGTTCTTATCTGGTTGGTTACATTGCTGCGAAGATGAGTAAAACCGGTACAATAGGTGCTGTCGGTGGACTTGACCAGGACACTATCAATGATTTCATCGTCGGGTATGAGCAGGGTGCAAAGAAGGCAAATCCTGATATCAAGATCGTGAAGAATTATGTTGGGGATTTTGAGGATCCTGCACAGGGTAAAGAGTGTGCACAGGCTCTTCACAGTAAGGGAGCGGATATAATTTTTGCTGTGGCAGGTAATTCAGGATCCGGTGTAATTGAATCCGGTAAAGAGGACGGTTACTATGTCATAGGAGTAGATTCGGATCAGAAGTATATAGCTCCTGATACAATTATATGTTCGATGGTAAAGAACGTCGATGAGTCAATTTACAAGGTTGTGAAGGATTTTGTGAAGGACGGAAAATTCGAGGGAAATAGGACTTGGGTAGCTGATATGGCAACAGGATTTATATCTGTCGGATATGGTGAAAAAGATGCGGCACAACAGGTATCGGACGAGCTTAAGAAGGAAGTTGAAAATATTCAAAAAGATATTGTTGACGGAAAGATTAAGGTTGATACTGCTAGACAGTAGCAATAGCTATACATCAAGTCAGATTGTTTCAAGGAATTTAAGGCTCCCTGCAGAGATGACAGGGAGCTTTTAAGGAGTAAGGATATTTGAAATCAGAAAGCAATACAGAAACACAGGAAACCATAGTACAGTTTAAAAATGTATCAATGGAATTTCCGGGTGTGTTGGCCAACGATGATGTTAGCCTGGACATTAGAAGGGGTGAAGTTTTTGCTCTGGTAGGTGAGAATGGAGCAGGTAAGAGTACCCTGATGAACATTTTATATGGAATCAACAAGCCTACATCCGGAGAGGTTTATGTTAAGGGAGAGAAACTTGAGAGTTTCCATCCGGGGGTTTCCATATCTAAGGGTATAGGAATGGTACATCAACATTTTATGTTGGTACCATCTTTTACTGTTGCCCAGAATATAGTCTTGAGCAAGGAACCAAGAAAGTCAGGGTTTATCTATGATCTTGCCAAGGCGAATGAAATTACAGAAAACCTGGTTAAGGAATATGGACTAAAGGTCAATCCTAAAGATATTTTGAGGGAGACTAGCGTAGGCATTCAGCAGAGAGTTGAAATACTCAAGACACTTTACAGAGGAGCAGATGTTCTGATATTGGATGAGCCTACAGCTGTGTTGACTCCAAGTGAGACCGAGGAACTTTTTCAGGTAATCAAAAGAGTTGTTAAAGAAATCGGCATGACAGTCATAATCATTACACATAAGCTCTATGAAGTTATGGCAATATCCGATAGGGTTGGAGTTATGCGTCAGGGAAAACTTGTCGGAGTTAAAGAAACCTGTGATATGAACGAAAGAATCCTTGCTGAGATGATGGTTGGAAGAGAAGTTCTCTTGGACAAACTTGAAAAGACAGGTGAAACAGGTGAGGTCAAAATAAGTATTCGTGATGTTTTTGTGGCTGATGATAGAGGACTTCCTGCAGTCAACGGCATAAGCATGGAAGTACGCGAGGGAGAAATTCTCGGTATCGCGGCTATAGAAGGTAACGGACAGAGTGAGCTTATTGAAGCCGTAACAGGGCTTAGGCATATTGAGTCAGGAGAGGTATTTATCCAAGGTAAAGATGTAACTGAGTTGAGCGCCGGGGAGATCAGAGAGCAAGGAGTTGCACATATACCTGAGGACAGAATAAGTACGGGAGTCAGCGGACATTCCACAATAGTCGAAAATATAATCATAGGCAAGGAACGCCGAAGGCCATTCTCATGGAAAGGTATTCATCTCAGAAAGTCATCAATAGTAAGGTATGCAGAAGATTTATTTAAGAAGTTTGACATAAGAGGAGCCGGTATAAGCACTCGAGTAGAATCTCTGTCGGGGGGGAATATGCAGAAGGTGGTTGTTGCCAGAGAGTTTTCTTACGACACACCTGTGCTGGTGATTGCACAGCCTACACGAGGAGTCGATATTGGTGCCATGGAGTTCATACATGACAAAATAATAGAAAAGCGTAACAACGGAGCTGCTATTCTGCTTGCGAGCGCTGATCTTGATGAGGTTTTCAGACTCAGTGATCGCATTGTTACAATATATGAGGGCAGAATTACCGGACATTTCAAGACAGGGGAAATCAGCAAAATGGACATAGGTTATTACATGACGGGAGATAGAAGGGAGACAAAAGATGAATAAATTCAAAATAGACTATTCTTACATACTGTCTCTGTTTATCAGCATTGTCGTTGCACTTTTCATCGGTGCACTTTTAATCATGGTAACCGGACACAGTCCGGGCGAAGGTTATGGTGCAATGATAGAAGGGGTATTCGGGAACAGCAGAGTGTTTGGTAACACCGTGGCAAAATCTATGAATCTTTGTCTGACGGCTTTAGCTATGGCTGTTGCAGCAAAGGCAGGAATGTTCAATGTCGGCGGAGAAGGTCAGCTTTATCTTGGAGGACTTGCTGCCACTATGGTGGGTGTGCTTATGAGCTCTGCCTCTCCAACAATCGTGATTCCGTTGGCCATAATAGCAGGAGCAATTGTAGGCGGTGCATTTGCATGGATTCCTGCATGGCTCAGGGTTAAATTCAATGTTAGCGAGGTTATAACAACTATTATGTTGAACTCAGCTGCTATATTTTTCTGTAAGTATCTGATCAACGGTCCTTTGAAGTCCACGGAAAAAGGTGTCCTTGCAGCTACTGAAAATGTATTTGTTTTTAAACTCGCAAAGCTCATACCGGCGTCTAACCTGACAACGGCTCTTTTTTATTCTGCGGTCATAGCTCTGCTCGTATGGTATGTCATGGGAAAAACAACCCTGGGTCTTGAAATGAAAGTTACCGGAGAAAATCCTAAATTTTCTGAATTTGTCGGATTGAAGAAAGATAAGCTGATGATTTGGTCCATGATTGCTTCAGGCGCCATTTGTGGCGTGGTTGGAATGATGGAAGTATATGGTATACAAGGAAGATTTACTGAGAATATAAGTAATGAATTCTACTTCGATGGGATGCTTTTAGCTATGATAATGAATTACAATCCCTTTGGAATTATCGCTATGAGCTTTTTCTTTGGAACTTTGAAAATAGGCGCTTATGCTATGGAATTGTCAACTGGAATATCCGGAGAAATTTCACAAATTATATTTGCCGTTATAATATTTCTCATGGCGGCTCAAGGAGGATTTAAGCAGTTTTTCGGAGACGCCTTCGGAAAATTTAAAGCTAAGAGATATAAAGCGGAAGAAACAGATAGCAGGTTTTCGATGGAAGAATTGTCAGATGACATGGGCCTAGATGACCTTGGATCGAAGGGGGAAGAATAGTATGGGTAATCTATCTGAGATATTTAATTTGGGGCTTTTCCAAAATACATTGAGAACAGCAACACCGGTGATACTTGCAGCACTCGGCGGACTTTTGACTGAGCAAGCCGGAATAATGAATATCGGAATGGAAGGCATGATGCTTGTGGGATGTTTTGCGGCTGTTGCGGTTAGTTTTGCCATGACCAATGCTCTCATGGGAGTCTTTGCAGCAGTGATGTGTGGAATTATAATCGGAATATTCTTTGCTGTATTTGTGGTTAAACTCAGGAGCGATGAATTTATCATCGGAATGGCTCTGAATACTTTTGCTGCGGGAACCACCGTATTTCTATTGAGATCCATTTTCGGAGTAAAAGGAACTTTCGCAGATAAGGGGATAGTTCCATTGCCAAGTGTAAACTTGCCTTGGTTGGAGAGTATTCCTGTCATAGGACCACTTCTCAACGGACATTCAATCTTTGTATATGTCACCTGGATTTTTGTGTTTCTGGTGTGGTTTCTTCTGTATAAGACTCCATATGGTTTCTGGATCAGAGCTGCAGGTGAGCATCCGGAATCTCTGGCAACCGCGGGAATAAATCCTGATAAAATGAAATTTATAGCAAGCATTTTGTGCGGTATACTGTGCGGATTTGCGGGGGCACATCTTTCACTCGGTTACTTGACGATGTTTGCAGAAGGAATGAGTGCGAACAGAGGATTTATCGCATTTGCCTGTGTCATCTTTGGAATGGCCAATCCTCCGAGAGTATTTTTGGCGGCTCTTTTGTTCGGATTTTTGAATGCCCTCGGGCTCAGACTTCAAAGTGTTGGAATTCCATCGGACATAACTGCGATTACCCCATATGTTGTAACTGTATTGATGCTCGTGTACATTGTAACTGCAGGAGAATCTAAGAAGAAGAGAAGGGCGAAGCGCCTTGTTGCAGAGCAGAAAAGGTGAGTCTCTTAAGGGTGATTAACATGTGGATCCTGTTTGAGAAACAGTGAATATAGGATTTAAGTAAATGGTGCATGGTAAAAGGATAATTTGAGGAGAGTTTATATGAAAAAAAACAAAATAGCAGTTTTGCTGATGGTTATAATGATGATTATCGTGTGTCTGGCCGGGTGTGGTGGAGGTGATTCTTATGAAAAGCAGGATATGAACAAAATCATGAAGTTGGCAGATTATAAGAATTTGGAGTATCACCTTGAGAATATCACCACTAAAGATGAAGAAGTAAAGCAATATATAGACACAGCATTAGCTAAAAATGCAAGGACAGAGAAAAACACTTCCGCAGATACCGTAGTGAAAGATGGTGATTCTGTTAATATAAAATTTGTAGGTAAGATCGACGGTAAAGAGTTTAATGGGGGAAGTTCAGACAGCTTTAATATGGTTCTTGGTCAGACACCTATGATTGAGGGCTTTTCTGAAGGAATTAAAGGTCACAAAGTAGGTGAGACCTTCACTTTGAATTTACAGTTTCCGGAAGAGTATCACGCGAAAGAACTGGCAGGAAAACCGGTTGACTTTGATATAACTATCAACTATATTGATAAAAAAATAATTCCCGAGCTCACTGACGAATGGGTTCGTAAGAATACCAAATATAAATCTGTAGATGAGTATAGGGCCTCTGTAAAGGAAGAACTGAATATAAATGCCAATAAGGCTGCAAAAGACGAAGCTAAATATCAACTTCTAAATACTGTGATAAGCAACACTAAATTTGAGAAATTGCCAAAGGATTTGGTTGATGAGGAAGTTAAAAGAAGTAAGGATATAATGGAAAAGATGGTTCTTTCAAAGCAGAAGCTCAGTTTTGAGCAATATGCAAAATCAATGTTTGGAGGTAACAAGGATGTAAAAGACCCATCAAAGGAACTGGAAAAACAAATTAAGAAAGATGCCGAAATGACGGTAAAAAGAAAACTGGTAGTTGCAGCGATAGCAAAGAAGGAGAGTATCGAGGCTACCGATAAGGAAAGAGAGAATCAATTTGAAAGCATATTGAAATCCATGAACCTGAATGCAGATAAGTTTGAAAAAGAATATAAAATGAATAAGAAAGAGGCTATTGATCTGTTCGACTATAAATATTATGTACTTTCAGAGAAGGTTGCAACGAAATTGATGGATCTCGGTAAGAACACAAAAACTCAATAAAGGTGAAAATTAAAAAATATTAAGACATAGCGACTCCACAAATCATTCGAACGAGTCGCTTTTTTTATTTTTTGGAATGTTATGAAAAAACACAAAGAAAATAATATTTATTTATTTAACCCATTAAATATGATAAGCAAATAAAAATGTTTTAAGAAAAATACAAAATTCACTTTACTTATAAATACTTAAAATGTATAATAAATTTGATGAATTTATTCCTGTACTTAATTTATAGAGAGGAAGTGAGAGTATGAGTTTTACAGATCTTTTAGGAAAGGTTGATGCCTTCGTGTGGGGACCACCGATGATCATCATGATCATGGGGACAGGTATTTTGCTGACAATTAGGACTAAATTTATTCAGGTTAGATGTTTGCCCAGAGCTTTGGTGTATATGTTCACCAATGAAGAAGGAGCAGAGGGAGAAGTGAGCAGTTTCGGAGCACTATGTACAGCTCTTGCCGCTACCATAGGTACCGGTAATATTGTGGGAGTTGCAACTGCTGTTACGGCTGGAGGTCCGGGCGCCCTTTTTTGGATGATTGTTGCAGCATTCTTTGGAATGGCAACTAAGTATACGGAGGGATTGCTTGCTGTAAAGTACAGGAATGTAGATGCAAACGGTCACTCCCTGGGTGGACCTTTCCTGTACATTGAAAAAGGTATGGGACCTAAATGGAAGTGGCTGGGAAAGACATTTGCCATATTTGCAAGTGCAGCGGGAATTTTGGGAATTGGAACTACAACTCAGGTGAATGGAATTGCAAATGCAGTTAAGGGATTTGCAGATCCTGATAACATATATACAGTGAATATATTTGGGCATGATTTCTCATGGGCCATGGTTGGTACTGCCATAGTTGTAGGAGTTCTCACAGGACTTGTAATCATTGGCGGATTACAGCGTATTGCAAGTGTGACTATGGTAGTAGTGCCTTTCATGGCTGTTGCATATTTTTGTATATGCATTGCAATTATAATTAATAATGTCGATAAGTTGGGAGATGCAATTGCAACCGTCGTTACAAGTGCCTTCGGAGCCAGGGCAGCTGCAGGAGGTGCTCTTGGGTTCACAATGATGACAGCTATGAGAATGGGTGTCGCAAGGGGAATTTTCTCAAACGAGGCAGGTTTGGGCAGTGCTCCTATAGCTGCGGCGGCAGCAAAGACAAATACCTCAGGAAGACAGGGCCTCATCTCAATGACCGGAACCTTTATCGATACTATTGTTATCTGTACACTTACAGGATTGACATTGGTGATTACAGGTTCTCTTGAAAGTGGGCATGAAGGTGCAAATATTACCGGATATGCATTCGGAGCAGGGCTTCCTTGGAGCGAAAGTGTTGGAGCCGGAGTACTTATGATGTGTCTTGCATTCTTCGCATTTACAACGATATTGGGTTGGGACTACTATGGAGAAAGATGTATAGAATATATAGTTGGAGAAAACAGCACGACTGTTCGTGTGTATAGATGGTTGTTCCTGGCCAGTGTATGTCTGGGTTCGTTTATTCCCCTTCAGAGCGTTTGGACCGTTGCAGATATATTTAATGGTCTCATGGCTCTTCCAAATCTAATAGCTCTGATAGCTCTCAGTGGCGTGGCGGCCAAGGAAACTCATGATTATGTAGAGATGGACAATCAATTAAGGCTAAAGGCTAAAGAGGCTAAGAGGTCAGCTGCATAAATTTATGTTTAAGTTTTAAATAGATGAATGTGAAAACAGGTATCTTCTCCAGGCTATGGAGAGTTTAATATACACATCTGTATATCTTTTTCTATTCATTTTGAAGGGAAACTATACTTGCAACAGGTGAAACCCCTTGCAATATGCGAGGGGTTTCATAGTGTTACGGACAAGGTGTCTTGGCTTGTGAAGTCAAAAAGTGATCATAATTCCTACCGAAATATCAGGTGGATAGGAGAGAAAAGATTGACGACTTATCACATGAGGTCCTAAAGTGCGAAGTTTATGCATGAACAACAAGGTGTGAGAAGTCGGACGATGTTGTATTCTATAAGAGAAGTTATTTCAATACAGAATAACCACTAAAATAAAATTATCAGCCTACATATGATAATAAAATTAAATAACACATAAGAAGAATTGTGTGAAAAACTATTTTTTATTTTTTTAAAGTTGATACCGGAGTTTTTAACGATAGGAGATTTCTTAAGTAGTTTTCTTAAAAATTCCTTTTCATCTTCAGATAACATTTTATACTTTAACTGAAAAGAATTGCAGATAATCTCGATGAACTTGTCTATGTTACTTCCGGGGAAAATCATAATCTGGCGGTTTTTATGCAATGATAAGGTATCATTATCTTCAGGAATGCTGTCAATATCCTGCTCATGATTTTTACGAATATCCTTTAAAATAGTATCTCATGTTTTATGAGATTATTGACAGTTGTTATGCTTTTTAGCTCGGTTACTGTATTTGCAGAAGGATATGATAGCGAGTATCCAAGTGAAAATGTAAATATCGTTAAAACACGAGAAGAAATGTTTCTAAATAGTGTGGGGAAACCTGCAGTATTAAGAAGAAGGTATTTTGTTAAAAATTTGAATGGAGAATATGAAGCTGTATCGTTTAGTATGCCGGAGAATGGTTATATAATTGTGAATATAAAAGATTTAACTATTCCAGAGTTGAGTTTTGAAAACTCGAATCCTTACGATAATGTTAAAAATCCGATATATAATGGGGTACTAAGTTATTATAGCAAGGTTGGAGAAGAGTTTGTATCTTTAAAAGATAATTCAAGTGTTAGGATAGAACAGTTTGAAAATGTATATTCTAAAGAAGATATTGCTGATAAAGAAGAATTAATCAGAACCCTAGAAAATACTTTGAAAAACCAATTGAGACATGTGAACATAGAAAGGTATATCAATGGTTCTCTAAAAACATGGTA
Source organism: Clostridiales bacterium (assembly GCA_022766365.1). Classification (GTDB taxonomy): domain Bacteria; phylum Bacillota; class Clostridia; order Peptostreptococcales; family Anaerovoracaceae; genus S5-A14a. The sequence continues at coordinate 15,851 of JALENW010000029.1, forward strand.
TATTTCAGGTGGACATTGTGGTTCAATAGCTAGTGCAATTTGTATGAGATATTATTATGACTATGTCAGCACAAACTATGTTCCAAGTGGGAGTACAGGGCAAAATGCTTTAATTGCTTTGATGCAACAGTATGTAGGTTCCGGTGGCACGACTTATAGTGATTTAGAAAATGGCTTAGACAATTATTTTAACGCGAGAAATGTTAACAATAGTGTAAACGCCATGACTAGCTTTAGTTTTTCAAGAGTAAAGACTCAAATAAATAGAAGTAGACCGATTATTATATGAACGACTAATCATCCTACATTTGGTGAACATTGGATTATTGGGCACGAATATTTTACTAGCCCTGTTGATGGTAACTATGTGATTGTAAATAATGGATGGGGAAATAATAATGTTTGGATTGAACCAAGCACTACCTATTTAGACGGAACAATCCATTTTACTAATTAAAGTGGGAGACCAGCTATGAAAAAGATATTGCATTTAATTGCTGTAACTATATCCCTTATACTTTTAGTAGGCTGTGTTGCGAATAAGCCGGGAGATGAAAAATCTATGAACATAAATATAGATGGGATAGAACAGATTACAGTATCAACTCAAACTACCAGACAGAAACAAGATGTCATACTAGAAAATGAAAAAATTGAGGGTTTGATAAGTAAACTTAATTCGTATTCGTTAAAAGAAATAACAGATGAAAGAAAAGATAAAGGCTGGCAGTATTTGATTAAAATAGAAAAAACGGGGGGAGACAACATACTAATATCTTTTATGGATAATAAAGTCAAAGTGAATGACATTGTTTATGAAGCTAGAGATTACAATATTGACGACTTTTCATATCTGTTTGAGTGAATTTTGAAACGAATGTAAATATGCTGTAATGGTATATTTAAGCGATTTATATCTGGAATAATATGAAAATCTTCAATACGATGAGCCGAAAGGCTATCAGTAAAAAAGTGATCCATTGAGCTATAAGATAAGAAAGGCTACATATAGCTTTTAGGCTTATAGGACAAAATGTGCTGATGGCTAATCCCAATAAGTAGGAAATTGAGGGTATGAAAAAAGTCTGTAAATTAAAGAAACTGAAGGTCTTCTATGATAAAATATTAAATCATAGGAGGTCTTTTAACGGCTCTATAATATACGTTGGGGTAAACCGGTAAACGAGGTAATCCCTAACATATTTTTTTAAGAAAAAATAGAAAAGGCATATAAAGACCTGCTATAATTAGTTCACCACAAACCGAAAGGAGGTCAAATATGCCTAGTAAAGATTATACAATAGAGCTACTCGGTTTAAAAGGATTTGTGGTAAAAAATTTGGAAGAAACTGAGAAAAATATATATGTTGACATAGAAAAAGAAAGAATGCCCCATACATGTCCAAAATGCCAAGGAGTTACAGAGAAGATCCATGACTATCGAATCCAAAGGATACGACATATCACAGTAGGAAACAAAACAGTAATTCTAAAATACAGGAAGAGAAGATCTGTGTGTCCATGCTGCAACAGCAGATTTTATGAACAGAATGGATTTGTACCTAAAGGATATAGATTAAGTCATGCATTAATACATCTGATCTTAAGAAGCTTTAATCAGATGTGCACATACACAGAAGTAGCACATAGATATGGGATATCAGT
>JALENW010000032.1 GCA_022766365.1 Clostridiales bacterium
CAGCGGTATTTCTATCCGGTAGACGAAATACTCTCTGTTGAGAAGCGTGAGCGCATCGGAAAAAGTGTAAGTGCCGAGTTGGTCAACAAGGTAACGGAGTACTCGTACGCTAAGAGCGCAAACATTGTGACTGATGGAAAAGTCAGCAGATAAAGCGTTAGAAACAGCCTACTGAAGATTAAGGCTCCCGAAAAGGAAGCAAAGGAAACGGGAAAGGAAGTAATGAAACTTCACATATTTGCCGATGAAGACCATGCACATATGCAAAAGCGTGGCCGCAATCTTTTGAATTCCGAAGTTATGGAAAAGATGCGTAAAGAACGACGAGATTATTTAACCGTAAGTGAATGGAACACTATGAAAAAACTTGCAATTGATAATTATCCTGAGTATAATTGGGAAAAAGGAGGATATGGTAACTATGAAAAGTTTAATTTTGTCAAAAAAGACAAAACAGAGTGATAATATTGTATGTGCCATATGCAAAAAGGGTATTTATATCCCGCTCAACCCCAATTCAAATGTTAATCGTAGTTTTATATGCAATAAATGCGGTTCACGAGTAAATATTGATGATAGTACAATCTGCATTGAATAGAGTGGAACGTACCGGGATGACCTTAGGGCTCTCGGTCTTTTTATACACAGAGGGAAGAATGAATGGCAAAGGATGACTATTTCAAGATAGTATATGTGATACTTAAAGAGCTGTACGAGGCACGTAAGCATGGAATGAGAGTTGATACAAGTGCCATATCAAGGGAAAGGCTCCAGATAGATGGTGGGTATCTTTTAAGCATACTGGATGAGCTTGTTGAGAACGGATATGTAAAAGGTATCACAATCCACAGATCAAAAACAGGTATTTATATCACTAGCCTTGAAGATATGGATATAACCATGAAAGGGATTCAGTTCCTTGAGGAAAACTCAATGATGAGAAAGGTGAAAGAAGCCCTCAAAGATGTAAAGGCAATAATGCCGGGAATTTAATAATGATTGAAAGCACGCTAACGCGTGTTTTTTTATTGCACCAAGCCTGAATGTGCTAAAAAGCCGGGGTAACTTAAGCATTAAAAGTATAAAGAAATGGAGAAGACAAAATGAATTTGGATTATTTGCAGAACCTAATGAAAATGGATACAGACGGAGCCGGAGGCGCTTCAGTGGAGTCAACAGAATCTACTGAACAGATGGAAGCACCGGAAGAGCAAGAAACATCACCTAAGCCAGAGGCGAAGTACACAGATGAAGATATCGACAGAATCGTGGAGCGAAAATTTGCTAGATGGCAGAAAGCAAGGGAAGCCGAAATAGATCAAGCCAAGAAGCTTGAGCGAATGAATGCCGAAGAACAGGCTAAGTACCAAAAGGAAGAGGCAGAAAAAGCAAAAGCTGAATTAGCACGATACAAGATGGCAGATCAGGCAAGGAGCATGCTGGCAGAAAAAAATCTAAATGTACCAAGTGACCTTATCGATATGATGATAGGCAAAGATGCGGATATCACAAAGAACAATATTGATAAGTTTGCAAAGCTTTTCGGAGATGCTGTCAATGATGAAGTCTCGAATAGGCTAAAGGGGAAAACTCCTTCAATAGGTGCTGGAAATAAGACAATAACCAGAGAGGATATTGAGAACATCAAAGATCCGGTGGAAAGACAGAAACTTATTGCTGAGAATTTAAGATTATTTGAATAAGGAGAGTAAGAAAATGGCAGCAGAAAACAATTTGACAGTACAGACAACTAAAGCACAGAACATCGATTTTGTAAATCAGTTCGGAAAAGGGATTGCAAAACTCCAGGAACTTATGAGAATTACAAGACTTCTACCAATGCCGGTGGGGACAATTGTAAAAACTTATAAATCCGTGGTTACACTCGATGGAACAAAGTATGGCAAGTTGCCGCTTATCGGGCATACAGACGTAGCCGCAACGGCGTATCCAGGTCGATATTATGCTATGCTCGGTACAATAAAGAGCATGGCTGAGGCTGTATATGCTGGGCAAAAAGTGCAGGCAGTAAATGTGCCGCAAGCTAAGCCAAGACACCAGATAGCTGTAAACGGTTAACCTGATAAGTTATAACTTATGTAATAACCTTGAGGGGAGGTGATACTATGAGCCAATACCAAATAATGGTAATAGTGCTTAAATCAATTAAGATATTGATTGATATAGTCAACACCATAAAAAATAACCGTCTAGGCAAACGGTTATAAAAAATAATCATATAAGGTCTAACCGTCAAAGGTTATCCTCTTGTTATCTATAAGTATAGCATAAGGAGATAAAAAGTCAATGGAAAAGAAAAAGAATTATACAAGTAATGAAGTTAAAAATCGTTGGATAAAGAAAGCATATAGTCGATACCTTGTATCCTTAAGATATGATACAGATAAGGATATCATAGATTACATAGAGCAAGAGAAAAAGACGCAAGGCGTAACGGAAATTTTCAGAAAAGTTTTTCATGAATTTTTAGAGAAAGAAAAGGGAAAAGGTTGAAAGCATTGAAATTTCA